>CALHFG010000046.1 GCA_938029215.1 uncultured Acidimicrobiales bacterium
TGTGCCGTTGCCGATGGTGAATCATCACCATCAACGAGATCGGGGATTGTCTTGGCGAAGGAGCGAGTCGAGCGGGACGAAGAGGACCTCGTCAGGCTGTATCTGACCGACATTGGCCAGTACCCGCTACTGACCAAAGAAGACGAAGTGCGTCTTGCCCAGGCGATCGAAGCGGGCAAGGAAGCCGCCGAAGAACTCGAAGGTGCTGAGCCTCCCACGCCTGCTCGCAAGCGGGAACTGCGCCGCACGATCCGCAAAGGTCGCGAGGCCGAGCGCACGTTCGTGCAGTCGAACCTGCGACTCGTTGTGTCGATCGCCAAGAAGTATCAGGCGTCGGGCCTTCCGCTGCTCGATCTCATTCAAGAGGGCAACCTCGGTTTGATGCACGCTGTCGAGAAGTTCGACTGGCGCAAGGGCTTCAAGTTCTCGACCTATGCCACGTGGTGGATTCGTCAGGCGATTACGCGAGGCATCGCGAACACCGGACGCACCATCCGCCTGCCGGTGCACGCGGGCGACACGCTGGCTCGTCTACAGAAGGCTCGTTCCCGCCTGGAACTCAAGTACGGCCGGCCGGCAACCCTGCTCGAGCTCGCAAAAGAGGTCGAGATGCCCGAGGAGAAGGTCACCGAGGCCCTGCGCTTTGCCGCCGAGCCCCTCTCGCTGTCGGAACCACTTCGCGAAGACGGCGACGCCGAACTGGGCGACGTTGTCGAAGACCGTGGCGCCGACTCACCGTTCGAAGTAGCCGCCACCGCGCTGCTCCCCGAAGAGATCAGCCGGTTGCTCTCGCCGCTCGATGAGCGCGAACGAGAGATCCTGAAGCTCCGCTTTGGTCTCGACCGTGGCGAACCTCGCACGCTGGAAGAGGTTGGCGAACACTTCAACCTCACCCGGGAACGAATTCGTCAGATCGAAGCTCGAGCAATGAGCAAGCTGCGGCACCCGTCGTCTGACACCGGCGCCCGCGATCTGCTTGCTGTCTAGCTCCAACGAGCGTCGAACCTGGCGCTTTCGGGCCAACTAGCGAATACTAGGAGGCGTGCTTCCGCCTCCCCCTTTTGTCGAGCCCGAGGATCAGATTCGGCGTTCGGCCCGTGGACTTGCGGCGGCGTTAATCGTCTCCACGCCGATTTCGGGAATCGCAACGTTTGCGCTCATCGCAATCTTGTTTGGCGAGCCTCGCCTCGAAGGCCCCGACGGACTCACAGTGCAAGGGGGCCTGGCTTACGGGCTCCCCGCAATCATCGGAGCCATGGTTTTGCTGTGGTCGTTCTCATCGGTCCCGTTTCCCTCACGCCAGGTCCTTGCCGCAATCTGTGCCGGGATCTCCGCCTTTTGTCTTTTGGTGGGGTTCCTATCGTTGAGAGGATCGACCGAGAGCAACGATCCGTCGATCGGAGGGCCCATCCTCATCGTGTTTTCGTTGCTGCTCGGCGTTGCCGCCTTGGTTCTCGGTGGCCGGTCAACCGGGAATGATCAACGATGAGGGTGCAACTCCAGCCGTTCCGCTCCTCAGGTGGCGGTCAAAGAAGTTAAGCGCTGTCCGGTTGACGGCATCGTGAACTGCCACATCGTCGGCTGGGCCCGACGACCCGAGAAGTCCCGACAGCGGCGTGAGGAACGGTTGGAGAGTGAAGTCGGCGTGGACGGTGCCCGCAATGTAGAACAGCCCCTCGTTACCGGGCGAGTCGACATGAAGTTTCTGAACCAAGGCATCGTTGTCTCGGTCCAGCCAGTCTTCGCTGCGAATGGAAACGAGCGGACTCCGCAGGCCCTGAGCCCGAAGATCGGCGGGAATCGGTTCGACCCAGGGGTCCAACCCGAGCACTCCCGCGCATCGGTCATCCACAAGACAGAGCCGAATCATCGCTCCGCCACCGGTCGAATGGCCGCTGAGTCCAACCCTCGCAAGATCGAGCCGGTCAATGAGAACTGGAGGCCCCACGCCTGCCGATAGCTGGTCCAGGACCGCGGCAACATCTTGGGCGAAGGTCAGTTCGAGAAGCTCGATCGCTGCCTGGTATTCGTCGTCGCCAACGACGTCTTGGTCGGGAAGCGCATCGGGATTCAGACCCACGGCGTCGCCCGATTGACCGTCGACATCGGGGAACAATGCGACCGATGCCCCGTAGGTGTGATCAAGCGCCAACACGACAAACCCATTGCTCGCAAGGTATTCGGCATAGTCGGACTGAACAGTGCGAAACCCGCTCCATCCGTGGCTGTAAACCACGACGGGCCAGTTTCCGTCGGCGAGCGAAGCATCGAGAATCGCGGGCGTCGTGACGTGATCCAGATGCCGCAGGGCAAACGACGGGAGCGCGACTGCTGGAGCTACCTCGCGGCTGAACGACGCGGTATCGGTAATCCAAGGACTTGGGTCGCCTTGATCCGTGGTCGGGTACCACGCCTGCGCCACCAGCCTGCGGGAAGCACCACTGTCGTCGTACACCTCGACCCTCTCGGCATCAACGACCGCCCACGACGTCGTACCAACTGCAAACGCTCCGCTCGACGCGGGCAGCGTGGGAACCGGCAGGGCCCACAGAACAGCCGCCGAGAACCCACTGACCAGGAGGCCGCTCGCCAACGGGAGACGAGCGGGACGGGCACGCTCATCGATCCATCGGCGGGTATACCGAATGCCGACCAAGACGACCAACAACAGATAGATCCCGTACAGCTGCCAGCGGGACCCCTCGACCACGGCCTGTACCACTGCGACGGCCACAGCTCCGACGGCCGTAGCGATCGCCGCTATCCGGTGGGCGGTGATGAGAGGAGTCAGAACAGCGACACAAGCCGCCAGAACCAAGAGGAGTTCAAAGGTTCGCACCCGGCAAGGTTAGATGGCGTCGGGACGACGGCCGGCGTCGTGCGGCCAGGGCTCGGAATCGTCGCCCACAGTTGACAACTCGGCGATAGCAAAGAGGTCGTGCACGATGTCGAAGTGGTTTCGCCCGAGAATTTCACGTGGCACAACACCCAACGCCTTAGCAAACGCTGTGCTCTGCGCTTTGAACGCTTCGGTCTCGTTCTCGCCCCACACGACCATCGCCGAAACCGCCGGGATCTCACCCAAGAGCGGACTCAGAGCGAACGCCTCATCCTCGTTGAGTCCAACCGCGTCGTTCACATAGGTGTCTACCAGCGGACGCAGATCGTAAACCCCCGACAGTAGGACAAGTCGATCAACGTCTTCGGTGACCGCCGCCATCGCCGCCAGGTGAGCTCCCGCCGAGGACCCCGAGACCGTCAGCTCAGCGTCGGGGAAGTGGGCTCTGACCCACCCAACAGCCGCGCGGACCTGACCAACGATGTGCGCCAAGTCAACGTCGGGACACAAGTCATATCCCACCGCCACATAGGTCACCCCGGCGGCAAGGAAGTCTTCGGCTGGGAACGAAGCGTCTGACTTTGACAGCTGCTGCCAGTACCCCCCATGAACAAAGCAGTGCACTCGGTCGTTGCCACCAGCAGCGAACACATCGAGCTCTGCCCGGGGGCCATCTCCATACCGAATCGTCTCCGGAGCGTACAGCTCGCGCACTCGGCGGCTCTCCACTTCGTACGCCGACAAGAACGGCGCGATGTCTGCGACGCAGCTGCTGGGCGAGTACGCACGTTCTCGTTGGGCACGATCGGTCGGAAACAAAACCGAATCCTCAAGACTTGGCACATTGCCCCCATCGTCGTCCTACCAATTGAGGCATAAAGGGAGTTTCCCACACCTACGAAATGTTCAGGAAACTCACTTGCGGACCGGGAATCGGTCACACTGTCTCGGTGAGCGATTCTTTGCATGAAGCGGCAAACCGTCAGTTCCAGCGGGCTGCAGACCTGATCGATTTGAACCCCGACTACCGGAAGATCCTCTCTGAACCGGAAAACGAAGTCGTCATCAACTTCCCGGTCCGCCTGGACTCGGGCGAGATGAGAATGTTCAAGGGCTATCGGATCCAACACAACAACCTGCTCGGGCCGTTCAAGGGCGGGCTTCGGTTTCATCCCGACGTCGACCTCGATGAGGTCAAGGCGCTGGCCGCCTGGATGACGTTCAAGTGTTCCCTCGTTGGACTTCCCTACGGCGGCGCCAAGGGCGGTGTCACCATCAACCCGCGGGAATACTCCGATGGTGAGTTGCAACGGCTTGTCCGCCGTTTCACCCACCAACTCGGCGACACGATCGGTCCCGAGATTGACATTCCAGCTCCCGACGTTGGAACCAACGCGAAGATGATGGACTGGATCATGGACACCTACGCCAACGTGTCCGGACCGGGCGGACGCCAGCAGCTCAAGGGAGTCGTCACCGGCAAGAGTGTCGAGGTCGGCGGGTCCCTAGGCCGCGAAGCCGCCACCGGGCAAGGCGTTCTCTACGCCCTTCGTCACTGGTGCGGGGAAACCGGCCAACGGCTCAGCGAGCTACGTGTGTCAATCCAGGGCTTTGGCAACGTGGGTAGCCATTTCGCGCGGCTCGCCGCCTTGGAGGGCTGTCGAGTGGTCGCTGTCGCAGACCATACAGCCACACTGCACGACGATGAAGGTCTCGACATTCCGGCGTTGTTTGCCTATGCCCGCGAGAATCGGATGATCAAGGGGTTCGACGGGGCCGACGAAATCGACACCGAAAAGCTGTTCGATATCGCCGTCGACGCATTCATCCCTGCCGCACTTGAGAACCAGGTCACCGAGGAGCGAGCCGAGCGAATGTCGTGTCGGGTAATCGTCGAGGCGGCCAATGGTCCCACAACCTCCGCCGGTGAAGACGTGTTGCTCGGCAAGGGTGTCGACATCATTCCCGATGTGCTGGCCAACGCCGGCGGCGTGGTGGTGAGCTACTTCGAGTGGCTGCAAAACCAAAGCGGCCGAGCTTGGCGGGTCGATGACGTCGACACCCGACTCCGCGAGATCATCTGGGACGCCAACGACAAAGTCGTCGCCATGAAGGAAGAACTCAACTGCAGCCACCGCGATGCCGCCTACGCCGTATCGCTCAGTCGGCTCGCCGATGTCTACGACCGTCGCGGCATCTTTCCTTAGCTTTTGCAGGGAACCTCGCCAAACATCAGCGAACGGATCCCTCAAACACATCCAGAAGCAATACCGCGTTCGCCACGTACCGCCCAAGGCGAGCGGAGGCAGTTAAGAAGGTGTGATGGCTTCGAGGTTGCCACAGTACGGGCGAAGAACTTCGGGCACGGTGATCGAACCGTCGGAGTTCTGGTGGTTCTCGAAGATCGCCAGCAACGTGCGGCCGATGGCACAGGCCGTGCCGTTCAGGGTGTGAACAAGCTCGGAACCGTTTTCGGTCTTCACTCGTGTGCCCATGCGGCGAGCCGAGTAGTCGGTGTAGTTCGAACACGACGTGAGCTCGCGGTACCGCTGCTCTGATCCCAGCCAGACTTCGATGTCATACTTCTTCGCCGCCGCCAGGCCAAGGTCGCCAGCGGCAACCGTGATGACGCGATAGGGAAGGTCGAGGTCGACAAAGATCTCTTCCTCGATTTCTCTCAAGTTCTCAAGCTCAGCCCAGCTGTTGTCGGGGTGGCTGTAGGAGAACATCTCGACCTTGTCGAACTGATGGACCCTGAACAACCCTTGGGTGTCCTTGCCGTAGGTTCCCGCCTCCCGTCGGAAGCAGCTGGAGTAGCCGGCGTACCGAGCTGGCATTTCGTCGAGGTCGAGACGTTCGCCTCGGTGCAAACCGGCCAGACCAACCTCGCTTGTACCAACGAGGAACAGCTCATCTTTTTCCAGTTCGTACACCTGGCTGCGGTCGGTCGGGAAGAAGCCAGCTTCGACCAACATGTCTTCGCGAACCAAGACCGGCACGACGGCTGGGGTAAACCCACGATCCATCAACTTGTTCAGCGTCCACTGAACCAACGCGAACTGAAGACGCACCGCGTCACCCAAGATGTACGCGAACCGACTTCCGCTCATACGCACGGCGCGTTCGGTGTCGACCAAACCGAGGTGTTCTCCGATTTCGCTGTGGCTCATCGGCGGCGCCTCGGTCTCTACCCCAACAACCTTCTCTACCCGAAAGGCATCTTCGCCGCCGTCGGGAACCGACTCGTGCGCAGGGTTAGGCACGTCGAGGCCCAGCTCGTTGACCTTGGCTTCCAAATCGGCCAAGTCGGCCTCGGCGGCGGTCAGGCGATCCTTGACCTGCTTCGCGCCGTCGATCTTGACTTGCCGTTCCTCCGGAGCGGCACGACCGATGTCCTTGGAAGCTTGATTTGCCTCTGCACGGAGATCTTCGGTAGCGGTGCGTTGGTCTCGGGCTGTCTGGGCGAGCTCCAAAAGAGAACCCAGGAGAGCCGGATCGGCGCCCTTGCGGATCGCTCCATCGCGATAGTCGGCATCTTCAGCAAGTCGTCGAAGGTCGATCATGAGACTTAGTAGTTCGTTTCGAGCAGTTCTGAGTCAGCGTGCTCAGCTTCAGCGTTGCTCTTGAGTGCCCATCCAATGACCCCGGCAGCCACCGTGGTGGACATGAGGAAGCCGATCGGAAACACGAGCAGGACAGCGATGATGATGAACGTACCGGTCACGGCACTTAGGCTACATCGCTCCCGAGGTCAACGGGCCATGTTTGCCGGTGACCAGATGCTCGCCAGGCCAGCCCTGCGCAGGCTGCAAAAACGGCGTCGCTAACGTTCACCGGCGTTTGCCCAGGTTCGTCGACAACCTCCACCGAAATTGTCGGTGTGTCGATCGCTCTCATGATTCCCAGGCTCCGAACGGTGAGGTCGTGGATTTCGCCGTCTGCGTCGGTGGTCATTGCCTCCGAGGTCGCCCACGACCAGCCCATGTGGGCAGCACCGACGCAGTACGACACGAGCGCATTCTGGTCGAGCACCTCTCCCCCGCGAACGGTCAGCCGGATTCCGTCGACGCCGCCAGAAGCCACCGCAACACCACCGGTTGGGCTCACAACTTCGATCGGCTGAGAGTCAGCTGTTAAGGCCGAACGCAGAACAGCGATCTCGGCCCACACCGCACCCCGTACAGAGATGCTCGTGGCCGGACCTGGAACGTCGACCGTCTCGACGGTGAACTCTGGAGCAAACTGCGCCACCAAATCTTCTATGCCGGCAGTTTGAGCGACCCGTAGAACACCGCTTCCGTCTTCTCGGATGCCGCCAGCAAGCGGCGGCCGCTTGGGAGCCAAGCGCATCACATCTTCGCGGCTAAAGAGCACCAACACCGGACGTTGATAGTGTTCGGCGAGCTCGCTCGCAGCATGCTCGGCATGACCATCCAGTTTGCCGCCGAACGCACCACCGTTGGCCAGAGAAGACGACGGCGTCCCTCCTGGGACGCACCACGAGGCGTCGGTTTCGAGGTACGCCGGATCCGTCCAAGTCGTTTGCAGAGCTGCCACAAATTGGCCCTCGGGTAAGGCCACCGGATAATGGTGGTCCATCGTGGTGCGCCGGCCCTGCACCTTGCCGGCCAGCGATCGGGCCTCGGCCAAGTTCTCACCTACAACCCACTGGCCGTTGCCAGCCATGACCGCAACCAAGGCATCGTCGGGAGCAGTGTCAGCGGCAAAGCCCCCTTCTCCGAGGGCCGACGCAGGTGACATCACCTGCGGCACTCCCCCTTCGAGGCGAATGCGCTCAGCCCGCTGCTCGGTTAGTTCGGGCGCCGCACAGGCCGTTCCGGTTGCGACATGCACGAACGCATCGGTGATGGTTTGCCAACCGGTGCACCGACACATGTGGGCGAGCAACGCCTGCTCGGATACCGCCTGTGCATCGGCGCGACTGAACTCGTCGTCCAGTTTGTCGAGCGAGGCCTCGAGCCGCAAGACGATGCCAGGCGTGCAAAACCCGCACTGACTACCCCCGCTGGCACACAATGCCGAACCCCACGTGTCGCGCCGATTCTGAGTCATGCCTTCGATCGTGGTTATCGAGCGGCCCCGAACGCGTCGGGCTGGTGTCACACAGGCAACGCGGGGCTGACCGTCGACCAGAACTGTGCAGCAACCGCACTGTCCCTGAGGGCTACAGCCGTCCTTGGCTCCGGTGAGGCCCAGATCATCACGCAGCACGCCGAGCAACGTGTCGCCACGGTCGGGGACCGAATGCACGTGACCATTGACCGTCAGCTCTATGAGTCGTCCTGACCCGTTCTCTACCACTCGATCAGGATACGTTCGTATGTGATGACCGAACGCCGTGCTCTTCCCCCGGACACCCTGGAGGGGTTCGATCCCGGTCGTCGAAGGTTTCTTCGGCACCTCGCTGCAGGCGCAGGGCTCGCGGTGGCTGGTGTGACATTCGTGTCGTGCTCAGAAGGAGAACCCGAAGCTGCACCGAACCTGGTGCCGCTGTTCTTCCCGTCGTTCGTGCTGGCCGCTGGCCAGGAGCAGCGTGTGCCATTCGGTCTTATCGATCAAGGAATTCCACTGAATGAATCGACCACCGAGTTCTCGGTGAAGATCTTTCGCGGTGACGATGTGATCTTCGACGAACCGGTCGATGCCCGAATCGTTGCCCATGATCACCCGGGCGGAGACGCCGACCAAGAGCATGAGCACGCCGACTTGCTGCGTTACTTCGCAGTCCGGACCACGTTGGACAGTCCTGGCATCTACGACCTCGAACTCAGTTTCGATGGCCGCGCCGCAACGCTGCCGTTTCAGGTCTTCGACCCTGCCGATGTCATCGTGCCACTCATCGGCGAGAAGCTTCCGTCGCTGCGATTCCCCACGTTCGGCGACGAGATGTCGATGAACCCGATCTGCACCCAGTTTGGCGGGCCTTGCCCTCTGCATGACAAGACGATTGAGGAGGCGTTGTCGACCGGCAAGCCGCTGGCGTTGCTCATTGCCACTCCCGCATTCTGCGCAACTGCGTACTGCGGCCCGGTCCTCGACGTTCTACTCGAGCAGCGCCCAAGCTTTCCCGACGTCGAGTTCCTCCACGCCGAAGTTTTCCTCGACCCCGGCGGTGTTCAGGGCGAACTGACCGACCCCGATGTGCCGAAATCGCCAACGGTCGAAGACCTCGCTCTACCGTTCGAACCCACGCTCTTTTTGCTAGCGCCGGATCGCACCATCATCGACCGGATCGACAACGTCTACGACAACACCGAGCTACGCGAAGCCCTCCAAAACCTGAGCTAGCCCGACTATCTAGCAATCAGCGCAGGACACGCCCAGGCCAGCGGAGCGGCCCGTCCGGATCAGAGAACACCGAGCCTGAGAGCCGCGAGGCCGCTAGCAGACAACGCTAAGAAAAGGCAGCCCGCAGGCTCAGCGAAGCGACCCGCCAAACTCAGCGAACACCGAGCCCAAAGAACGGTCAAGACTTATAGAGCGTTCGCCACGCACCGCCAAAGGCGAGCGCAGCGCAAAAAATCAGCTGAAGCTTTGGCCGCAGCCGCAGGTGCGCTGGGCATTGGGGTTATCGATGCTGAAGCCGGTCTGCTGCAGACCGTCCTTGTAGTCCAGCGTGGCGCCGGTGAGCAGGGATGCGCTGGTGGCGTCCACGACGACCCGAACGTTCTCGCCATAGGACGCAAGCTGATCGGATTCTCCGTCGGTCTCGGCGTCGAAGAACATCTCGTAGCTAAAGCCAGAGCAGCCGCCGGGGCGAACTGCGACGCGGAGCGCCAGTGCTTCGTCGTTCTCTTCCTTGAGCAGTTCTGCGACCTTCGACGTGGCGCTGTCGGTAAGAGTGATCACATCAACCTCCAAAAGGTGTTCGGACTGGCCAGCCTGGCAAGACCCGTGTATCGATACCCCAATTCTACCTGAAGCCCAGCCATTACCGCTAGACCAGCCGGCTGTGACTCCTTCCGCAGACGTTCAGGGCCGCCTGAGCAGGTCGCACCAGGCCCGGGTCTCTAGAATGAGTTCTATGACAAGCCCCACCGTTGACGACATCTTCGAGGTGTTGGGCTCGGTGATGGACCCCGAACTGGGTTCCGACATCGTCACCCTCGGAATGGCCAAGGCTGCCGCAATCGATGCCGACGGCGCCGTCGAGGTCACCATCGCTCTCACCACGGCAGGCTGCCCGCTTCGGGCCCATATTCAATCCGAGACCAAAGGCCGAATCAGCGATATGGACGGGGTGTCATCGGTCTCGATCCAGTGGACCGAACTGAACGACGCCGAGAAGGCCGAGACGATGTCGATTGCCCGCCTGAAGGCTGCTGAGCGTGCCGGTGAGACGGCCATACCGGCGAGCACCAAAGTGATCGCTATCGCGTCGGGTAAGGGTGGGGTCGGCAAATCGTCGGTGACGGCGAACCTGGCCGTTGCCTTGGCCATGAAGGGCATGAACGTCGGCGTCATCGATGCGGACATCTGGGGCTTTTCGTTGCCTCGCATGCTGGGGCTAACCGGCCGGCTTAACGCCGACGCGGCCGAGTCGGGCACGGCCAAGATAACTCCAAATACGTTGTCGGTTGGCAGCGGACGCCTCGACGTGGTTTCGATGGGGTTCTTGGTGGAGGACGAAGAGTCCGCCCTCTTGTGGCGCGGTCTCATGCTGAACCGGGCGGTGCAGCACTTTCTAGAGGACGTCGACTGGGCGTCGGATCTGGACTATGTGGTGATCGACATGCCTCCGGGTACCGGCGACGTGGCGATGGGCTTGGCCCGCATGCTCCCGAGGGCTGAGATGTTCATTGTCACTACACCGGCGAAGGGTGCCCAGAAGGTTGCGGCTCGAGCCGTGTCGATGGCCCGAAAGTCGCACGTCCGGGTGGTCGGCGTGATTGAAAACATGACGTCGTTCACCGCCCCCGACGGAAGCGAGCATGCCCTGTTCGGTTCGGGCGGCGGGGCCGATCTGGCGGACATGGCTGGGGTTCCGCTCGTCGGTCAGATCCCGATCGAGCCTGCGGTGTCGGCTGGTGGCGACGAGGGTGCTCCTGTTGCGTTGGGCGACGGGCCGGGAGCATCAGAGTTCCATGCAATGGCAACCAAGATCGTGGACGACCTTGTGCCCCCGGTGAGCATGGCCAGCTGCACGGCTCGAATGCTCGCCGCCGTCGAAGCCGCGCTCGACGAAGCCTAGAACTAGGCGGGTGCTCGGGTGACCGTAAGCGGTTCGCCGACGAAGTAGCTCGATGGCACCAGCGTGATGGTTCCAGACACGTCGCGGACCTCCACCGCGGTCGGGCGAACCGCCAGAACGGTGCCCACAACGTTGCCGACCGAGACCTGGTCGCCTTCGTTCACCAAACGTCGAACCGCACGACTTGCCGCAACTTCGCGAGCAACCGACTGTCCACCCATTCCGACGAGCAGTGTCATGCTGGCCGCCAGCCCAAAGAACAACGCCCCGAGGACGATGTTGATGATCGTGGTGTCGATTCCGATCTGGGTGACGGCAACGACGGTGGCCAACCCGACGATGAGTGCCCTTACGCCTGTATTCACTTGCCGCTGAACACTGCCTGAGGACCGTCCCATCATGGGACGAAGGGCGGCCTGAACGAACGAGGTCACCACGTTGGCACCGATCACGATGATCGCGGCGGTGAGAAGACGCGGCATGAACGCGATGAGGTCCCGGGGGATCTCCTGGGCAGCCGAGGGCTGGAGAATGCCCAGTGAAATCATGAGGCCCGTGATGATGAAGCCGTACATCACCAGGCTGCTCAGGGGCTTTGCGGCATCTTGAATGGGCAGCGGACGAGAGTCGCGAGAGAGCAGCCGGTGCGTGAGGCCGCCAGCAATGCGGCCCACCACGATGCCTCCGACGATGAAGCCGGCGAACAGTATCCATTCGGTAAGAGTCATAGCTGGTGTCTGTCCCTTAGGTCAGTGTGTCTTGAGGAGGCGGATCGACGATGAGCAAGCGGCTCGTTTCCATACCAGCACCAAACATCTCGGCCATCAAACCAACGAGCTCGCGCCCGCCTAGCTTGGCCGAGACTCGGGATTCGAGCCGGTCGGGAAGGTTCTGCGGTGCGGCCAAAACCTGGGCAAGCGCGAAGACCAGCGGCTCGCTGATCTCCACCTCCCCCATCGCTTCGATCACGGAGCTGCAACGTTCACAGTCATCGATATGGGCCTCAATTTCGGCGTCGTTTGCTTCCGCGCCGGTCAGCCATGCCCGCAAACGTTCTTTTGACGGATGTCGAAATTTCATGGCGCCCACTCTTCAAGTGCAGAACCAAGACGCCGCCGGGCCCTCATCAGTCGCGTTTTAACCGTGGAGAGGGGAACATCAAGGATCTCGGAGATCTCGTCGTAGGTGAGACCTTCGACGTCTCGCAAGATGACGACCGATCGGGAAAGGTCATCCAATTCACCCAAAGCTCCGACGAAATCCTCCATCGCCTCGTTGGTTTCGACCTTTCGTTCTACCGACCGGTCCGACACTGAGGATTCCTCCGGCATCGTAAACGGGTCCATCACTACCGACCGTCGGGTCCGAATGGTTGATATGGCCGTATTCCGAGCGATGCGCAAGACCCACGACTTGAGTGATGACTCTCCTCGGAAGGTGGGCAGCGCGAGCCATGCCTTGACCAACGTATCTTGAGCCACGTCTTCGGCAAGCGCCGGGTCCCGGACGACCGACAGCGCTACTCGGTAGATCGACTCGCCGTGCTCAGCCACGAGCTGGGCCAAATCATCGGGATCTGGTTCCTTGGAAGCGGCGGACTCGCGAGCCACGGTTTCGGCGACACGTTTGGCCGTCTCAATCGCCCAGACGATCAACGGGACGCGTTGTCGCCGTCGTGGAGGGAGAATAAGCAGCGGCATCGGGGTTGACCTTAGGCGCATCGGGGGCATCTCGAAAGCCCTTCGAGAACTGGGCACGGATCACATCAATCCGAAAACGGCAGCGGGGGAAGCCAGACCCGAGTCTGTCTTCCCCCTACGAGGCCGGATCGCCCACCGGCCCCGTGCATCTTTAGGACGCATCGGGACCGGAGTTAGTCGCGAAACTATTTTAGATTTTGTCTATCTCTCGATAGCTTTAGGAGCTTTTGTCGGTCACCGAACCGGTTACCCGGTCATACACGTTTGGCCAGAAGCGGTCACGTGCCTCCCAGATGCCACCGATGCCGAACTTGAGGATGAGGATCAAGCTGAGGCTGGCGAGAATTGCGTTGAACAGCTGGTCGACAATGTCCTCGGCGAACTCGAGCTGGTCGAGGGCGGCGAAACCACCGATGACCCAGATGGCGCCAACGGCGACCGAGGTGGCCAGATTGCCAAAGGATTGGTCGGCGACGGCGGGGGCAAGAATGTTGCGCACGGCGTTCGCCACGAGCCCGGTGACGATGAGGATGATGATGGCGACGATCGCCTTGGGGATGAAGGCGATGAGATCGTTGATCACGTCGCTGACGGGGTTCTCACCGAACGCGCTCAGCGCGATCTGGAGGACCACGAGCATCACCAGGTAGTAGATGATCATTGCGAGGAAACGACCGCTATCGGCGAAGCCGGCTCGCTCGAGCGGGGCGCCGATGCCTGCCTTGTCGATGTAGTCGTCGAAACGAATCTTGCGTAGCAAGGTAACGACTGCACGGCGGATGAACCGAGCAACGAAGTAACCGACCACGAGGATCAGGATCAGGACGATCAGATTTGGAATGAAGCCGAACAGTCTGCTGAACGCATCCCGGATCGGCTGTTCAAATTCAACAGCAAACATGAATATCTCCCTTAATAGTTGCGACGCACTTCGCCGGCTCTGAAGGACGCAACCTAGGCCAGCAAGTCGCGTAATTCATCCGAAGAACTGTGGACGCGCCGTGGCAACACTGAGAGCGAGATCCAAACTACGACCCGTGAAATTTGCGACGATTCGCCACAGTTAGTGGTTTTCCCTGCACAGAGCCGTATGAAAAGCCCTCGCACCGCCCGACGAACAGCGTCCGTTCGTGGTGTGTAACTCTCAGCTCTTTCTCATGTATGAACACTAAAAGCGACAGTTACAGCGCGCAGTTAACACACCAATTTTGGTATGGAATGCGGAATATCAATGGAAATTGAAAGGCTATTTGACCGCAACCATAGGACGGGCGTCCTCGATGAACTGACCGTGTCCAGGAGCGATCGTCTTGATGCGATCTTTCTTGACACGCGCCGGAATATCGGTGGGGATTCCGTCCTCGAACAGGTCGCCGGCCAAGATCGACCGTTCTTGTTCGAGGATGTAGACGAAATCGTCGCCGGTGAGCGACAGGACGCGGATCACGAACTCGGTAGCGTCGATCTTGTCGCCTTCGCCGATCTCCTTGTCGGCTCCCGGGAACCCGGGTGCCGCCCACAGCTCAGCTCCGGTCTTTTCTTTCAGGGCCACGGCCCCAGCTGCGTACTCGTCGGACGTTTTGGTCATTACGATCCAGCGGATTCGATCGCCGCCGCAGCCACAGATGACATCGAGGTGGTCAACGTCGCCCGGACCCGGGTCGACGATAACGATCTCGTCGATGCCCACGAGATAGGTGTTGAGTCCTGGTTCGCCGTCGGGTCCCTGGTGAGCGATCCGACGCAGCAGCGGGCTGAGGGCTCGGGCAACACCCGGAATGATTGGTGGCGGTGGTGTTGGTTCTTCGAGTGGCATTGGACTCTCCTCTAAGCGCTTACGAGGTTCGAAAGAGGAACTCACGTGAGTTCCGGGGACGATTGGTTTTTGGCGGGACGTTGATCGGGTGCGAGATCGGTATCGATGACGTCACCGCGTTGGGTAAATGGATTGGCGCCCGCGCCGAACAGACCACCCATCGAGCCGACTGATGAGGTGAACTGACCGCTCACCCGATGGGCGAGCAGCGAGCGAATCGGCCCGATCTGGAGCAACGCTCCGACGACCGCCGTGACGAATCCGGGGAGCATGATGAGCGCTCCACCCAGAACTGCCAGAACAGAAGACCCGATGCTTTTTGGGACACCGGCAAGACCGTCGGGTGGCTGGCTGAGAGAGGTGGAAGCCAGCAGGGCGAGGCGGGTCTTGAAAATCCATGCCCCAACCACGCTGAGCAACACGAACAATGCAATAGTACGGAGAACGCCAAGAGCGTTGCCTACGGCAACTAGCGCGACCACCTCGAGTATCGGCAGCAATAGGACTGCTACGCCTACGAGTCCTGACTTCTTCCCCATCCGTACTAAGGATACCGGAACCAGCAACTTCCGGTACAACGGGCGGGTGGGCGATCTCATCGACCCCGGCCGCCAAGGTCCAGCCAAGAGTCCTATCCTTCACGTGTGAGTGAGATCGTGACGGGTGGCAAACCCGACGCCAGCGACCGAGGCCAGCCCAATTCAGGGAACCGCCCGCCGTCGGTTGATCGACTCGCTCGGTCGATCGCCTCGTCTGGGCTCCCCCACACGTTGTGCGTCGAGGTGGCCCGTGAGGCAATCGATTCTCAACAAATCGACATCGTTGACCAGCTTGCCCGTATCCGCCTCCGGCAGCTCTTGACGCCGGTCATCAACGCCACCGGCACGCTATTGCACACCAACCTCGGTCGAGCGCCCGTAAGCATTCGGTCCCAAGCGACCTTCGCCAACGTGGAACTCGATCTTGCCACCGGCGCCCGCGGTTCTCGGCAGAGAACGATCGGCGATATCGCCGCGACGGCCTGCGGCGCCGAAGCGGCGCTCGTGGTCAACAACTGCGCGTCGGCGTTGATGCTTGTGCTGGCCGGACTCGCGAGCGGGCGCGGTGCGGCAGTAAGCCGCGGCGAATTGGTGGAGATCGGCGGAGCCTTCAGGGTTCCCGATGTAATGAAACAGTCCGGAGCCCAACTCGTCGAAGTCGGCACCACAAACCGAACGAGGCTGTCCGACTTCGCGAGCGCCTTTCGCGTCGCCGACATCGCCGTTGTCCTTAGCGTGCATCAGTCCAACTACAAGATCTCCGGTTTCACCGAACAGACCAGCGTTACCGACCTTGCGACGCTGGGAGTACCCGTCATCGCCGACATCGGTTCCGGGCTGCTCGATTCTGGTTGTCCGTGGCTCGATGGTCCACCGCCGGCATGGCTTGCCGAGGAACCCGCGGCGCGGCAAACACTCGAGGCCGGCGCTGACCTTGTCCTGTTCAGCGGAGACAAGCTGCTCGGCGGACCCCAAGCTGGCATCATCGCAGGTCGACGAGACCTCGTTGAACAATGCGGGCGGCATCCCCTGGCCCGCGCTCTCCGTCCGGGCGGACTCGTGATCGAAGCGCTACAACAGACCCTGCTGGCCTACCTCGAACGTGACCACGAGGCAATCCCCTTCTGGAAGATGGCAAACGAATCCCAACCGTCGGTTCGAAACCGGGCCCAAGCCGTTGCCGACTCGATCAACAGGACCAACGAGACTGGCGACCCTGCCCACCCCATGGTGAAGGTCGTCGACACCGACAGCGTTCCCGGTGGTGGCACCCTCCCTGGGCGCACAATTGCCAGCGCGGGGATCGCCGTAGCGCGGGATATCACCGAACAGCTTCGCAACTGGGACGTACCGATTGTCGCTCGGGTCCAGGATGGGCGCACCATCTGTGATCTCCGAACCGTCGATCCTTCCCAAGAGCCCGATCTCATCGATGCGCTCGATGCGGCTCTGCATCCATGACGGTCATTGCGACCGCGGGACACGTCGACCACGGGAAGTCCACCCTCGTTCGAGCCCTCACCGGCACCGACCCTGACCGCCTCGCCGAGGAGAAGGAGCGGGGGCTTACGATCGACCTTGGCTTCGCCAATCTCGGATTGTCCCGCAAGCGATCGCTCAGCCTCATCGATGTGCCGGGCCACATCCGGTTCCTTCGCAACATGCTGGCGGGCGTTGGAGCCGTCCAAGGCTGCCTCTTCGTCGTCTCCGCGACCGAAGGATGGAAGCCCCAGAGCGAGGAGCACCTTCGCATTCTCGACTTGCTCGGCATAGAGCACGCGGTGATCGCGGTCACCATGGCAGATCTCGTCGATAGTGAGCTGCTCGAGCTGGCAATCCTCGATATCGAAGACCACGTAGAGGGCACGTTCGCTCAGGGAGCGTCGATCATCCCGGTTT
The DNA here is from genome assembly GCA_938029215.1 of uncultured Acidimicrobiales bacterium. Classification (GTDB taxonomy): domain Bacteria; phylum Actinomycetota; class Acidimicrobiia; order Acidimicrobiales; family SZUA-35; genus JABDIY01. The sequence continues at coordinate 17,006 of CALHFG010000046.1, forward strand.
CCGGAGTCACTGGAATTGGAATAGATGACCTCAAAACCGCCTTGGCTGATCTGTTCGACGCCGTCGGCCGGGCAAAAAACCGAAAGGCTCCGCGCCTTTGGGTTGACCGCTCATTTGCTCCAACGGGGACCGGCACCGTGGTCACCGGAACCCTCATGGACGGCGAATTGGCCGTGGGTGATCACATCACCGTGATACCGACCCATGACCAGGGCCGGGTTCGAACACTCCAGACCCACCACACCTCGGTGGAGTCGATCAAGCCCGGCAACCGAGTAGCCATCAATCTCAGCGGCGTGAACCACGCAGCTGTGCGGCGAGGAGATGTGTTGGTTCACCCCGACCGATGGCACAGCGCATCAATCATCGATGCCGAGGTGCGCGTGCTTCCTCAAATGCCGCAGCCGCTGACTCGTAAGGGTGCGTTCGTCGCCTACATCGGGTCGGGCGAGTTTCCGGCCCGGGTGCGCCTCCTGGGCACCGTCGAGCAGATTGAGCCTGGTTCGAGCGGCAAGATCCGGCTCTACCTCGACCGTCCCGTCCCCGCGTTGCCGGGCGATCGCTTCATCCTTCGCGAGTCGGGTCGATCTCAGACTGTCGGTGGTGGCCGGTTCCTCGACGTCGATCCGGTAGTCCCTGCCAAGCGCGCCAACCCCGACGGCCATCCCGACCGTGTGGTCGCCGAGCGCGGATGGATCGAGGCATCGTTGTTCGCCAAGCTCACCGGCGAGGAGCGCCCTGCAACGTTGAGCAAGTGGATCGTAAGCCCAGAAGCACTTGCCACAACCGAAACTGCTGTCCGGGAACGGATTGCCGCTGCCGGTCAGCTCGGTCTCGATGTAGCGCTCCTCGACGACCGCGAGCGGGCGGTCGTGGAAACCCGTGACGACATCGTGGTCAGCGACGGACAGGTAACGATTGGCGAAGTCGTCTCAGAATTTTCCGACCACCCGTGGCTCGCCGAATTGAACGAAGATCCCTTCCACCCCATGAAACCGGACGAGGTCGACCTCGACCGCGGCGAAGTGCGGGCCATGGTCCGGCAGGGGCTTGTAATAGAAACCGAAGGGATCTACTTCAGCGCCGCCGCAATCGAGCGAGCAGCAGATCTGCTTCGTGCTCGACTTCAAGAAGCGCCCGAAGGCGTTACTGTCGCCGACGTCCGAGACATGCTCAACACGAGCAGAAAGTTCGTCTTGGCACTGCTCGCCCACTTCGATGCCAACGGCCGGACCCGCCGGCGCGGGGACTATCGAATCGCGGGGCCGCGACTCTAGGTACTTTGATAGCCCTTGCGGAGCAAGGAGTTAGCCCTTCAGAGAAATCAAAACCGCACGTCGTTCCTTGGCGGTATGACCACCCCAGATTCCGTGCTGTTCATTGCGTTTCAGGGCGATCGCCAGACAGGTCTCTTCGATACTGCAGGTCTTGCAGATTTCCTTGGCCCGAGCCTCCCGGCGTCGCTTCGCTCGTCGAGTCTCAGAGACCGTAGGAGGAAAGAAGATCTCTTGATGTGGCCCCCGACACGCGGCCAACGACCAGATGGGTTCGCCTACTGGGCCCGATGTGTTCACGCTTTGTTGCGTCGTTGCAACCGATGAAATGGCGGACATATCCGCACCCCCCTTCTTGTCAGAGGCACGCTACAGGTCCTGTGACGAAGAACACAATCGCCACTGGACATTTGTTCAATTTTTGAAGCAATTTTTTGGGAAGATTGCCCAAAGTCCAGCGCCCAAAGGGGTCTAAGCGCTAAATAGTCGCAGGTTCAACGACAAGCTGCACGCCCTTTGTTGCCACAACCTTGACCGTTTGACCCGCTGCGATCTTCCCTTCCGCTGCGGTAGCCGACCAGCGGGCGTCCGACATCTTGACCTCGCCGGACAGGCCCTGTTCGAGATCGGTTAAGGCCATCGCCTGGCTCCCCACCATCCATCGCCGACCGATCACCGGACTCGAGAATCGGGTTCGAACCATCGTTGGCATGCCGAGATACGCATACAGGATGGCTCCGACGATGCCCACAGCACCGGTAACCCAGCTCATAGTGATGCCGTCCCAGATGAAAAACGTTCCCAGCGTGAATAGCCCAAGTCCAACAATCGTGTAGGCCCGCGGAAGGTTGGTCTGCACATCGATCGCCATAGCGAAGAACGACAGCACCAAACAGACCAGACCAACGGTCCTAAACGGCAACGTTGCGAGTCCGTAGGTTCCGGCCAAGGTCATCAGCAAACCCAGAACGCCAGCGACACCAACACCTGCGGTGAACAACTCGAACAGCAACAGACCGAGGCCGCCGGTGAAGAACAGATAGGTGATCTCCGGGCTGGCGACCGTGTGAAAAATCTGACTAGTAATCGGGATCTTCAAGAACTCTTGGTTCACGCTCGACACCGTGTCGCCCGCGGCGTTCTGCTGAAGGTCATAGCCCTCCAGCCCCACGAGGAACGTGGGGAGAGTCGACTGAATAGCCACCAGGGGGTCATCGGTGACCCCCTCACCCGGAATCTCGGTAACCAACGAAGGGTCGGGTTCATCGGCGATTCCGAGATCCATCGCTTCACGAGCGCCAATCACTTGATCGCGCAGGCGCTCGGTGGCGGAGCCAAACGCGGGCTCGAACCCAGCGGGCAGCCGCGATTCGCCCGTCTTGCCGATTCGCGACCCGCCGGCCACGCCAACGAGATCGACAACACTTGAGAGTTCCGCAGTAGCTCCTTCGGCTGCGCTACCGCTTGGCCCTACCCAGTAGCCGGTCTGAACCGTGGTGTCCCGTAGGCGGGTAGCGAGCTCTGCAAAGCGATCGTCATCAACGACCGCGCCCAAGGAGTCCACCTGCAGCACGATCGCAAGCGCTCCTTGTTCTTCGGCCCGATCGATCTCGGAAAGCAGAAAGTCGGTCAGGACCGCGTCGAGCAAACCCGACACCTCGATGATGCGAACATCGTTGCGATCGCCTTGTTCCGCCTCCTGGGCAGCGACCACGGTCGAGGCCAGTCCGCTGAGACCAGCCATGGCAAGCAAAGTGAGGGCTAGCCTCACCAGTAATGAGTGTCGAAGACGTCGTCGGGGCATCGGGGGTCCTGATCGTGGCCGGCAAGGGCGGAGTAGGTAAGACAACGGTAGGCGCAACCGCCGCGCTCGCGGCTGCCCGAGAGGGTGCAAAAGTTCACCTTGTTGAACTAGAAGGGCAAAGCCACCTCGGCGCACTGTTCGGGTTCGGCCAGCTGGAGTTCGAACCCAAGCTGCTCCACAGCACCTCGGCAGGAGGTTCGATTTGGGGTCGTCGTATCACGCCCGACGAAGCGCTCCTCGACTATCTCGGGGCCCATGGCCTTGACCGAATCACAGGACGGTTAAGCACGACAGGCATCATCGACGTCATAACCACAGCCGCTGTCGGACTACGGGATCTGATGGCCCTCGGCAAAATCCGACAGATCTCCAACCGAGGTGATGCCGATCTCGTGGTCGTTGATGGTCCCGCAGCCGGCCACGCTATTTCATTCCTGAGAACACCCGCCGGACTGGCGCGAGCAAGCCTTGGCGGGCCCGTTCACAGCCAGGCCGAATCGGCGCTGGAGTTTCTGGCCGACGAGTCGCGCTGCAGAGTCCAGCTGGTCTGCGTGCCGGCGGTTACGCCGGTCACCGAATGTATCGACACCGCCTATTCGCTCGAGGACGAGGTGGGAGTTGCGCTTGCCCCCGTGGTGATCAACCAGACCGAGAAGGTGCTGTCCGGTCTGGTCTCGGCATCGAAGGAGGCCAAACTGCCTCAACCGGCCAGTGCGGTGGTGGGACGACGGGTGGCATCGGCCCGAATCCAAAGGTCTCAGATATCGCGACTCGCCGAGGGGCTTCCGCTCCGCCAGATTCATCTCCCGCGGCTCTATCAGGCCAGCCTGAATCACCAGTCGATCGGCCGGTTGGCCGATGCGTACGAGGAGCGGCACGATGGGTAGCCCGAAGCCACTCCATCTCCGTTGGTCCAAAGCCGAGGCGATCGTTCTTCTCGGCGCTGGCGGTGTCGGCAAGACCAGCACGTCGGCTGCCCTCGGGATCGCTGCTGCCCAATCGGGTCGGCGGGCGGTTGTACTCACCGTCGACCCAGCCCGCCGTTTGGTGGAAACCCTCGGGCTTGGCTCCACCTATCCGTCCGAAGTGGTAGAAGTACCAGGGATTGGGGCTCGTCGCGGCGGAACGCTTCACGCCACGATGCTCGACCCTGGCCACACGCTCGCCACTCTGGTCGACGAGTTTGCTCCCAGCCCCGCCCGAGCGGCCGCCATTCACCGCAACCGACTGTTTCAAAGTCTCACCACCTCGCTGTCCGGGCTGAGCGAGTACATGGCAGCGGAGCGTTTTCGGCAACTTCTGCACGACCCACGGTTCGACATGGTCATCGTGGACACTCCACCTGCTCAGAACGGCGTCGATGTGCTTGACGCGCCCGAGCGAATGACGAACCTGCTCGACCACCGCATCTACCGGACGTTGCTCGCCCCGAGGACCGGTCTCCTGCGCACACTGAACGCAGCCACGCAATTGGCAGCCCGGGCAATCGGCAAGGTCGTCGGGGCATCCCTGCTGTCCGATGTCATCGAATTCTTCGCCCTGTTCGAGGGAATGGACCAGGGATTCGGCACTCGGGCCGCCGAAGTAGATGCCCTTTTAGCGTCGGCGCGTACCCGATTTGCGTTGGTCAGCACGCCTCGGCCCGAGCCGCTCCGCACCGCCACATGGCTCAGCGATCAACTCCGCGATCGCTCGATCGTTCCGGATGCCCTCATCATCAACCGCCAGGTCACCCCGGTCCCAGCCGCCACATCGTCGATGCATCCGGCGATCCAGGTAGCAATAGAGGATCACAATGCGTCGGCGTTAAGCGAGGCCGACGTGCTGGATAACAGCCCGCTGGTGCAGGGCTACCAGACCACGACCATTCCCGACTCTGCCGAGGAAGACCCGCTGAGTGCACTGCTAGAAATGGCGAGCCACCTCTAAGGCTGGTCAGCTGATGGAGAGTGCTGTCATTACGCCGTCGGAGAGTCCGCCGTCGGCGTGGCATTGGCAGCTACACACCCACGGTGACCGACCATGACGATCCTCCCACACTCCTTCACAGCCGTGGTGAAGACGGGCCTTTTCGCCACTCGGACGAGCGGTGAGTCCATAGAGCGCGGGGTCGCATTTGCCTCCGAGATGGGTGGCTGCGGCGGTGCATTTCGTTGACATGCTGAGAACTTCGGCCGGCCCGTCATCGCATCTTGAGGGATCTGGCGGCGTACCCCAAATCTGGTACGCGAATCCCGTGAGTCGCGGCTCCAACGACTCAATTGCGCTAGGTAGGTTTCTCTACCGAAAAGACCCGACTATTCGTCTTCTTCGGGGTCAAGAAGCGCTTCTTCGGCTTCTTCAACGCTGTCGGAGACCGGCACGATTCGGTCGAATCCTGTGGTGTGCAGCAGCCGAACCAACTGGGGCTTGTTACACGCAACAGCCACTGCATGTTCGGCCTCTCGCGAGAGCCGAATACCACCGATGAGGGCACCGAGACCAGCGGAATCCATAAACGAGACCTGGGAGAGATCGATAAGGAGATCTCCCTGCTCAGCGAGCCGTGCGAGGGCTTCGCGAAAGGTGCCTACCGTGTAGGCGTCAAGTTCCCCTGATGGCTGGATCAGGGTGTATCCGTCATTCTCTTCGATGTTGATTTCGAGCACGATGGCCTCCACTTCGACCGCGACGCTTAGGCCGATGTCAGGCCACATGCTACTCCCGTCGGTGATAACCTGCGCCTAGTGACCGATGTGCTGCTCGCAACAGACTCAGATGCCCTCTTCGCTTCCGTCGACGCCGCGCTCGCCAGCGACGACACCAGCGTGTACCGGGTACGTCGAGGACAGGATGTGCTTCCCGTCGTCGAAGAGAAGAACCCGGACCTCGTGATCCTCGATTTACAGATCGGGAACATGGGTGGAGTAGCAGCGTGTTTGGCGGTTCGTCAGGAAGAGGGCATGGATCGTCTTGCCCCCCGACCGGTGGCGCTCCTGCTCGACAAGGCGTCCGATACCTACATCGCTCAGCAGGCACGAGCCGATGGATGGCTTGTGAAGCCGCTGGACCCGTTACGACTGCGGTCCCTCGCGAACACGTTGCTGGAAAATGGCACGCTATTTGAGGGCTTGGGCAGTTAGCCTGGAGCTCACACAACACGGGTTGTGGCGCAGGTTGGTAGCGCGCCTCGTTCGGGACGAGGAGGTCGGGAGTTCAAATCTCCCCAACCCGACGTACTTTCTGGCCGTTCACCGCCTGGTGACATCGTTCGGAGGTTCACATGCAGATCGCAATTCCACTCTTTGACCGGCTCACCGCCCTCGATGGCGTCGGACCCTACGAGGTCTTGCAACGGCTGCCCGATGCTCAGGTGGTTTTTGTTTCGAACACCGTCGGAGAGGTACGTACCGAGAACGGATTCCTTGGACTGACAGCCGATGCAACGTATGGCGAGGTCCTCTCCCCCGATGTCGTGGTCGTACCCGGAGGCACGGGCACCAAGGCGGTTGTCACCGAGCACGGCCATCCGCTGGTCGAGTGGATCCAGGCCGTGCACCCCAAGACCCGCTTCACCACCTCTGTGTGCACCGGATCCCTCGTTCTGGCCAAGGCCGGCCTCCTGCAGGGCAAAACAGCTACAACGCACTGGGGCGCCTACGCCGCCCTCGAAAAACTTGGGGCGATCCCCACCGAGGAGCGGATCGTCGAGCATCTCCCCGACCGAGTGATCACCGCTGCTGGGGTCAGCTCTGGAATCGATATGGCGCTGCGGCTGTCGGAACTGTTGGTCGATGATGTGGCAGCCAAAGCCATGCAGCTCATGGTCGAATATGACCCTGAGCCCCCGTTTGACGCCGGTAGTGTCGCCAAGGCTGGCCCCGACGTGATGCAGCGTCTAAGTGAGTACATGGCCGACGGAAAGGCCTAGAGCGGCCACTCAGGTCTACCAACTTTGGGCTGGCCGGGACCGATACGTTAAGGCGGGTGGACGAACCCCTACGGCGACTTCGAATTCTTCTGGTGGAAGACAACCTGTCGAATCAAAAAGTCATGTCGGCCTACCTTGACTACCTCGGGCAGGAATCGATCGTCGCCGGTTCCGCTACCGAAGCCCTCGAACTGGCCAACGCCACCGTCTTCGACGTGGTGCTGTCGGATATTCAGCTACCGGATATGAACGGGACCGATCTGATCGCGGCATTGAGAGAAACGATGGATCCTGTGCCCTATCTGGTTGCCGTCACGGCGATGGCCCGTTCAGACGGCGAGGAGCACTACCGCGAGCTCGGCTTTGATGGCTACCTCTCCAAGCCTGTGTGGCGAGAGGACTTAGAGGCTCTGTTGCGTCGCGTCAACTGACTCCAGGAGCCGAGCCCGAACAGGTGGCAGTTCGATCACGATCGTGGTCCCGATCCCGGGCTCACTGGTGATCCTCAACGAGCCTGCATGAGCCTCGACCAAAGCCAGGCTGATCGGCAGACCGAGTCCAGTGCTGGACCGGTCACGCTCCATCGGATCCCCGACCTGCCCGAACGGCGCCAGCGCTCGCTCGATTTCATGGGAAGCCATGCCGGCACCGGTATCGACGATTTGGATACGCGGACGACCGTCGGAGGTTCTGTCCACGATGGTTCGAACCGAGCCACCCTCGGGGGTGAATTTGATCGCGTTGTTAACGACGTTGATGACGACCTGCTTCATTCGCCGTTCGTCGGCATAGATCCAGACCGGGCGGGATGCCTCATGTGTAAGCTCAACATTCTTGGCCCTTGCCAACTGGCCCAACAGTCCGACAACTCCCGACGCTGCGTCTGCAAGGTCGAAGGTCGACTCGGCTAGCTGCAGCTCATCTGCCTCGATCTGAGCGAGGTCAAGGATGTCGGATACCAGGTCGACCAGATGCGACGCCGCGGACTTCACTTCCTGGGCAAAGTCGATGTATCGCTCGTCGCCAACGGGGCCAAAAGCTTCGATACTCGTCAGATCGGAGAATCCGATGATCGCGTTGAGAGGCGTACGAATTTCGTGGCTCATGCTGGCCAAGAATCGTGATTTCGCTTCACTCGCCTCCTCAGCGCGAAGTTCTGCAGCGCGGCGCACTTCGTTCTGTTGGCGGAGGTCCGCGGTTCGATCTCGGACCCGAGACTCCAGCTCTCCAAGCAAGGTCCGATTGGCATCCTCTTGCTCGGCCAGTCCCGAAATCATGTGATCGAACGCGTCGGCGGTGTCCTGCAATTCGGTAATTCGAGCCCGTATTGGACCATCGGCTGGCAATGTGCCTCCTTCGATTGCCGCGGCTCGGCGTCGAAGGGCCGAAAGTGGCCGCGTAACGTTTCGAATCAACAGCGCGGAAATCGCCAAGCCAAACAGGCCGATCACTGCCGCGATCACCAAGTTGTCGCGCTGGCTACGCCGGATGTTTCCGAGGAAGTCATCCTCGGAGAGCGAGACTCCCAACATCCAGTTGGTTTCGCCTATCGGGGCAACGAACACGTGGTCGGCTGATTCTTCGGTATCGAGCACAAAGAACTGCGGTCCATCTTGCGCGCCAGCGGTGGTCTGAAGCCGATCGAAAGACAGGCGCACTACCGGGTCTTCAACCTCGTCAACCCGGGTGAGTCGGAACCCCTCGCCGTCGCGCTGTTGCAGTTCACCGCGTCCCCCTAAGGCGATCACTTCACCGGCTCGGTTGAAGATAAACGCCGAGCCGTTCTCCCCAAGGGAGAGCTCTCCAAGAAAGGCAGACAGCTCGCTGAGGTTTGTGTCGATTCCTACGACGCCGGTTAAGGCGCCGTCGGCGTCGTGGACCCGAAAGGCCGTTGTGACGCCAGGCTCTTGACTGCTGAAGAACACATAGGGATCGGTGATGATCGCGTCGCGCTCAAGCACCGCAGACCGGAACCAGGGGCGCTGGGTGGGGTTGTAGGTATCTTCCGGATCGAACTCGGAACGGCCAACGTTGAAGTCGTCATCCCGGTAGATCAGCTCTACTTCTCGGGTGCCACCATCGATCCTGATGGCTTTCGTTCGGTAGCCGTCCACACCGAGGTCCTCGGATCGGCTTACAAAGACAAAGTCACCATCTACTCCACCGAAGAAAGCGCCTGAGGCGCTGGGTGAGGTTGCAAGGATGCGCCCCAAATAGAGATCGAGCTCTTCTTCACTAGAAAATGCGCCCCCGGAAATCAGGCCAGCGGTGAGCACTGCGTCTTCGCGGGCATCGCTAAGAAACGCTTCGGATCGAGCGATCGTCCCGTCGGAGACGTTCACCAGAATCGACTGCATTCCGGAGATGATCTCGGTCTCGGTGGCGGCGCGTTGTGCGAGGAGGATTGCACCCACCGATCCGGTGAACAGAACAAAAAGGGCTACCACAAGGGCTCTGATTGATATTCTCAAGATGGAACCTCCGGCGGAACTCCACAGAAAGCGCTATGGCCAACCTTGATGCCAGCAAACTTATTCGCTTGCGAAGCGACCTTGGAGACAGAACGTCGTTCGTCCGCTCGCTGATCGAGTCCTTTGAAACCGACGTTGCCTCGGTGCGAAGCGCATTGGAAGCTCCCCTTCTCTCCGAACGCGCCAATATTGTGCATCAGGTCACCGGCACTGCGGCCATGTTGGCACCGATGGAGGTGGTTCGACGCCTCAATCGATTGGAAGATGCAATACGGCGCGGGCAGGCAAGCCAAACAGAGTTGGATGCGGTCGCGGACCATCTGGATTCGTTGGTGGCGGCGCTGCTCGAATGGATCGACCAGGCGCCTCCGGACGGCGAACCGATCACCGCGCCGTAGATCATTCGGTCGACTGATCGTCGCCGAGAATTGGTGGAACGATAAGCCCCAATCGGGTGGCGGTCGCTACCGCTTCCAGCTGGCTATTTACGTCGAGCTTGCGCAGCATCGTCTTGATTCGCGCTCGGATCGCATGGACGCTGAGGTACAACTCTTCAGCTATTTGGGCAGCCTGTCGGCCCTGGCCGAGCAACTCGAGAACCTCTAGCTCGGCAACGGTCAAGCCCGCGTTCGAGCCCGCAGCAACCTGGTCGGCCATTGGCTCACCCCGAATCGCGCCACCAAAGGATGTGACGATCAGCGACATCGGAAGGTTCTTGGAAAGAACCGAGACGCCACGAAGCTCTTTGGCCCGACGAATCACCTGCGGCGCAACGAACGCCGTGAGGATCAAGATTGCAGGGTCGATCGTGAGCTGAGCGTGCGCATACGCCGTGCGAATTCGTTTGGCCAAATCGAGGCCGTCCACGCCGCCTACAAGCCGAAAGTCGATCACGACAAGGTGAGGCAGCTCGCTGTTTACCAAAGCAAAACCGGCTTCGGCATCAGCAGCCTTCCCGACCACACGCATGTCGTCGGAAAGGGAAACCGCCAGCTCTAATGCATCTGCAAAAGAACGTTGGTCGTCGATGATCACTATTCGGGACTGCTTTGTCCCCGGGTCCATTGCTGTCACAGTAGTTCCCTGACACAAATTGACTAGAAAAAGTCGCGTACCCATCTTGGTACTTCGGACAGTCTATGCATCTAATCGCGACCCAGGGGGCGAGTCAAGCAGGTCGGACCCCCTTCGCAGGGCAGACAAAGCTCGCTGGCATCGAATAACTTCACGTCACACCCCGCCAGTCGCAGTAGCTGAGCGGTTCTCGGGAACCCATCGATAGCGATGACTTCTCGAGGTGCAGTGGCCAGAATATTTAGGTTCAGACCACCGCTGGCTTCAAATTCGTCGGTCGGAGCGTGGAGCAGCTCAATACCAAGCTGTTCCATTCGCTGATAGAGCGCGGTGGGCATCAGCGGCGCGTAGACCATTGCGAGGTCCGGTGCGAGCGGGCTGCACACCGACATAAGGTGCAGACAGGCCTCGGGCCCCTTGAGATAGACCAGGTCATACGCTTCGATGGCGATCCCGTGGGGTTCGACGATGGACCGCAGCTGATCGATGCCCGATTGGTTGGTCCGGAAACCTCTCCCGACCGCAAGGGTCGTGTCGTCGAGCCAGTAGCAATCGCCACCCTCGATCGATCCCGGCGACTCGATGGAGCCGAGGACGGGAATGCCCAACGACTTGTAGAAGTTGGCATGAAGGTCTGACTCGGCGGAGCGAAGTGGCTTGCCGAGATTCATGACAACCGCACCCTGGGGGAAAGTGAACGACGGGTCGTACACAAACACCGAGTCGGCGAGGTCGTCCGCTGGATCGTCGGCAATCCAGTGGATCTCAGCCCCGCTCTCCTCAACCAGCGAGGCGAATGTCTCATACTGGGACAGAAGGACATCCGGGTTGATGGGTTTCGCGTAGTGCCAACGCTCGCTGTCGGCCTCAAGGATCGCTCCGGGCCGCCGCATCGCAACGCTGCGCAGTCGACCGGTGTTGGAGTTGACGCCGAAATTCATGGGTTCAGCGTACGCCAAAGCCCCGGATGGAGCCCGACTGCGACGCCCCCGGAGCGTTGGACATCAGCCGCTGACGCGCAGGGCGACAGCGGGCGAGGTCTTGGCAGCACGCAGCGCGGGCCAGGCGCCCGCAGCGAGGGATGCCAGCAACGCTACGAACCCAAGTCCTGCCAGCCACGTGAACGGCACAGCAAACCTCAGGTTGTCCTCAAAGGCGGTGCTCTGGGTGAGAACCTGCCACGAGCTCAAGAGCCCCAAACCGATACCCAACACCACGCCCTGAATCCCGATGAACGCTGCCTCGACCACGAACGTGTTTCGAATAACCGAAGGCATCACGCCTACCGCCCGCATCATTCCCAGCTGCCGGCGACGTTCTCGAACAGCTCTGACGAGCACGACGGCGAGGCCCAGGATGCCGATAAGCAGTCCCAGCGCCAAGTATCCCTGCAGCAGATTGATGAAGGTCTCTTGTTCTGAGACCTCTGCCTCGGCGACGCTCAAGAACGTTCGGGCGTCGGCGCCCTGACGGCTCAGATCGTCGTTGATGGCCGTGGCAACCTCGTCCTTGTCTCGGTTGGCCAGAACGAGGAACCGAGTAATCATCTCATCGGTTTCGGTGAGCGCCGGTGCCAGCGCACTGTTGAGGTAGAGGCCAGCGTTCGTGGCCCAGTTGAAGTCGGTTTTGGCCCCTACCCGCACGACTTGCTGACCGCCATCGGGCGTGACGACTACAAGCTCGTCTCCCAGTTCGTGAGAAACCCATTCCGGGATTGCGATCCACGGATCTCCCGCCGCCATTGCGGTCCAGAAGGCCACATCATCGGAGAAGTCGCTAAAGCGGGCGGTGGTAACCATGCCGAGCTCGGGCCGGAAGTCTGCCGGGATCACCGAGGACCAACGTTCGCGATCCACCGTTTCAGAAACGCCATCCTCGGTCCGTTCGAATTTGTAGGTGAGAACGCCTCGCTCGATGCCATAGGCGACTTCAACATCGGAACGAGCGTTGAGATCCTCGGCCACGATCGGGTTGGTGCGGTTGGAGTCGACGACAAGATCGAACCCGCCACCAGCCTCAGCCGCAAAGTCGGGGGCTTGTTGGGCAAACACGGTGTTGATAACGGCCATGAAGGAAACGGTGAAGATAACGAGTCCATACATTGCCACCAGCAACGCCGACCTGACCGGCCGGGCAAGCGGATGGGCCAACCCGAGCCGCGGGGCGACCGACCCACCGGTAAGACGACGGGCCAAGCCGACCCAGACGCTGTCGAGCGAGGCCACGATGGCGACCGCAAGCCCAACCAGAAGCACACCCTGGAGCAGGAAAAGGCTGATGTCAGGGTCGGCCATCGTCTCGCTCATGACCCCGAAGACGGCCGCTACCCAGGCCAACGCAAGGGCACATCCGACTACTACCGCGGTCCTCCCTCCCACGAGCAGGGACAGAAGCGGGATGGCGCCGACGGCGATTACGACCGGGGCCAACATCGCGATCACGGGCGTTCCGTTCGCCAGCGCAAAGGCTGCTGCTCCGGCCGCGATCATCACCAACGAGAGTGCGATCCTGCGGATCGGGTGGCGCTCGGCAGGGGGTTCGGCGATGTCCTTTAGCGCTCGCACGATGTTCAGGCGGGTTACCCGGGCGCTCGTGAACGTGACGGTGATCTGTGAGATGGCGAGGCCGATCAGAGCACCGGTCAGCAGGCTCGTGTTGTCGACCGAGAGCGCGAGCGTGATGTTTCCATCATCGGAGAGGCTTCCGGCAAAGCGCATCACACCGGCGGCCACCACGATGCCCAGTAGGGCTCCCAGGACCGCTGCGACAATCCCGTACACGGCCCCCTCGAGACTGAACGCTCGACGAACCGCGCTTCGACCAAGGCCTACCGCTCGCAGCGTCCCCAGCTCGGTCTTGCGTTCGCTTGCGATCATCACGAACAGGTTGATAACCAGAAGAATCCCCGCCACAACGCTGAACCCTCCGATGGTGCCGAACAACTCGGTGGTCTCGGCCGCCTCCTCATCGGCTTCTTCCAAAACTCCGCGCTTCACATCGTTGATGTCTACGTCTGCACCCACGACGCTCTCGATGACCGCTATTGCTTCGTCGGTTCGCTCGGCGCCGGCATAGACGTCGCCCGTGTTCGAAACAAGCACCACACTTCCCTGCGGGCCGGTAACTCCCAGTCCGGTGCTGATGTCGCCGGTGTTGGCAATCAACTCTCCGACTCCGGCCAATCCGGTCCGCTGCACGATCGCTCCGACGGTGACTTCGACCGAGGACCCGGGCCCAAACACTTCAAGCTGGTCTCCCACCTGAGCCGAGAGTTCCTCGGCGGTCGTCGAATTCAAAACAACCGAGCCAGCGGGCAACGATTCAACACCGGCGAGACCCGTGGCCTCGGGGTCTCCGCCGAACCGCTTGGCGTCCTCAAAGTTGAACTCCAAAACTCGAAGTTCGGGGAGAACCTTTGGGTTTTCGCCAACGGTGCCAATGGAGACAGGCGCAAAACGGGCGGGCAAGACACCATCGATAGACCCATCGTTTGCGGCTTGTATCGCAACCGCGGTCGCTGCCGGGTCGGCATCGTCGAAGATCTCATCCACCGGCCCCCAGAACGTTTGACCGAAACTGCGGATGCTGGTTCCGAAGCTGTCGCCAACCAGAATCGACGCCGTAATGAGCGCCGTCGCCAACATGGAGCCTCCAATGACGAGGCTCGCTTCCCCGGGTCGGCGTGACACGTTCCTCAGACCGAGTCGACGGATGGTTGGCCGGGCCGCCAAATCGAAAAGGACCGGGGGGAGCAGCACAGCGAGTGCTACGAGCGCGAGGTAAAGCATCATGATCGACGCTCGTCTCGCGAGATCTTGCCGTCGCGTACCTCGACGACGCGGTCAGCCCCGGCAGCAATGGTTGGATCGTGAGTGACGATCACAACGGTCTGCCCAGAGCGGTTCACTTCGCTGAACAACTCGATGACCGATGCCGCTGTCCCGGAGTCCAGATTGCCGGTCGGCTCGTCGGCCCAAATCACCGCCGGTTCCGATACCAGCGCACGGGCAACCGCCACCCGCTGCTGCTCTCCGCCGCTCAGCTCACCAGGCTTGTGGCCAGCTCGCTCGGCCAGCCCAACCCGACCGAGGAGGTCGAGCGCACGTTCTCGAGCCACCGCGGGCTTGGTCTTGGAAGCCAAGAGCGGCAGTTCGACATTCTCCGCGGCGCTGAGCACCGGGATCAGGTTGAAACTCTGGAACACGAACCCCATTCGGTCAGCACGGTGTGCCGTCCGCTTTCTGTCGCTTAGGTCGTGGATGCTGAGCCCATCGATCAGAACTTCGCCACGATCGATGTCATCGATACCGCTGAGACAGTTGACCAACGTGGACTTGCCGTTTCCGGAAGGGCCAACGACGGCCAGAAATTCCCCCGCATGGATGTCGAGATCGACACCCTGTAGCGCCGGGACCGTCAGGTCACCGGTCCTGTATGTCTTATGCACATCCCGGGCGGAGACGATGATCTCCGCCGAAGTATGGAGCTGACTATTCCCTGATTCCCTGTTCACGGTGCCATTCATGCTTGCATGTTGAACTGCGCGAGAGGTGCCGCCTATGGGGAGCAACCCTGAGGTCACCCCGAGCAACCCTGAGCTGGGCCGATTTAGAGCGTGGCTACGGCTTCGGCAAACGCGGAGATCGTCTGTTCAATTTCAGAATCGCCATGGGCCAGGCTGGGAAACAAGACCTCATAAGGCCCTGGTGCAAGGGCGATGCCGCGTTCCAGCAGTCCATGGAAAAGAGGAGCGAAATGACCGGTGCTGGCCGATGCGGTGGCACCGTCGTTGTCAACGACGGGCTGATCGGCGAAGAAGAAGCCGAGGAGGGGTCCGACCTGAGGAACCTGGACCGAGATCGGAGACGAATCGAATGCGGCGCGGATGCCGTCTGCTAGCCGTTCGGCGGTAGTGGTCAATTGCAGATAGGCGTCGTGATCGAGCAGTTCGAGTGTTGCCAGCCCCGCCGCGATCGCCAATGGGTTGCCACTGAGCGTGCCGCCTTGGTAGACCGGCCCGAGGGGTGCCACATGGGCCATGACTTGGCGGGTTCCGCCGTAGGCCCCCACGGGGAGCCCGCCGCCGATGACTTTTCCGAACGCCCACACGTCGGGGGTTACCCCACTCCATTCGACCGCGCCGCCGTAGCCGAGCCGGAATCCGGTAATGACTTCGTCGAACAACAGCATCGCTCCGACGCGATCGCACTCGTCGCGTAGACCTTGAAGGAAGCCAGGAACGGGCGGAACCAGCCCCATGTTGGCGGCAATCGGCTCGACCGCGACCACCGCAACATCGTCATCGAGACGCGGCACTTGGTTGTACGGAAGAACCATCGTGTCGGCGACAACGCTGTCGGGCACACCGGCAGACCCGCTGAGACCCTGGTTTTGCACGCCTGAGCCTGCTGCGGCCAAGAGTGCATCGACGTGGCCGTGGTAGCACCCATCGAACTTGACGATCTTGCTGCGACCGGTGGCCCCGCGGGCGAGTCGAATCGCCGACATCGCCGCCTCGGTACCACTGGAGGTCATTCGCAACATCTCCAGACCAGGAATCCGTTCGGCAACAAGCTCGGCTAGTTCGAGCTCGCCGATGGTCGGTGCCCCGTAGCTGGTCCCTCGTTGAGCTGCATGGGTAATTGCCGCGACGACCGTGGGGTGAGCATGGCCAAGGATGGCGGGCCCGTAGCTCTGCACGTAGTCGATGTAGCGAGTGCCCTCGATATCGAAGATGTAGGGGCCCTCGCCGCGGTCGACCACATAGGGGGTCCCTCCGACGGAACGAAAGCTTCGGACGGGACTGTTGACCCCGCCGACGAGTACCTGCTTTGAGGCTTCAAACGCAGCCTCGTTTGTACTGAATCTCATCTTCAACCTCGGGTTGGGGTGTTCGGTAGAGTCTTGGTCACAGAGTTACTGGCGAGCGAGCGCTCCGGCGACTTCGTCAGCAAAGTAGGTGAGGATCATGTCGGCTCCGGCACGCTTGATGCTGGTGAGGATCTCGAACATGGCGGCGTCCCCGTCGATCCAGCCGTTCGCCGCGGCAGCCTTGACCATCGCGTATTCCCCGCTCACGTGGTAGGCCGCAACCGGCACGTTCGTGATCGCCCGGGCCGCGGCGACGATGTCCAGGTAGGCCAGGGCGGGCTTCACCATCACCATGTCTGCCCCCTCGGAGAGGTCGAACGTAATCTCTTCAATGGCCTCACGGGCGTTGCGATAGTCCTGCTGATACGCCTTGCGATTGCCGCCATCGGCGATCGTCACGTCGACCGCATCTCGGAACGGACCGTAGAAGGAACTGGCGTACTTCGCTGCGTATGCCATGATCGCAACGTCGGTGTGATCCTCAGAGTCGAGCGCGTCTCGGATGGCAAGAACTTGCCCGTCCATCATTCCCGAGGGGGCACATATGTCGGCGCCAGCTTCGGCCTGGGCTAGGGCGATCTCGGCATACACCTCCAGCGTGGCGTCGTTGTCCACGCGCCCGTCGGGCGTGACGATTCCGCAATGACCATGACTGGTGTACTCGTCTACGCAAAGGTCTGCCATCAGCACCATGTCGTCTCCGAGGTCCGAGCGGAGATTCTGTAACGCCACCTGAACCACGCCCGAGGGGTTTGATGCCTCGGAACCAACGGCATCCTTCGTCTCGGGAAGGCCGAAAAGGATCACCGCTGGCACACCCAAGGAAGCAAGGCGATCCACCTCAACACGCAGCGAGTCTTGGCTGTGCTGCATCACGCCCGGCAACGATGTGATCTCTCGCGGCTGGGTGAGGGTCTCGCTGACAAACAACGGCGCGATCAGATCGTCCACGGTGAGCGAGGTCTCGGCAACCATTCGGCGCAGCGTTTCGGTCCGTCGGAGTCGGCGCAGTCGGCGTTGAGGGAACACATCCCAAGGGTATTCCCGATCGGCGGCACGACCACCGACCTCGACTCAGCGCAAAGAGTCTCTAAGATTTCCTCTACACGATGGAAGGATGATGGGTAGCCCGTCGTCAGAGGGGTATGAAATCAGCCACGGCCTCGTTATCGATGGCCCCCACAGTCGGAGCACCCCGTATGGTCGGGACCCAGCAGTCGGCTCTTGTTGAACAGGCCCAAACCGGTGACCAACGAGCCTTTACCACCCTCCTACGGGATCACGACGACAAGATGCGTGGCCTTGCCTTTCAGCTGCTCGGAAATCAAACAGCAATGGACGATGCGCTGCAAGACGCGTATCTCAAGGCATACACCTCACTCCCCCGGTTCCGACAGGACGCCGCATTTGGTACGTGGCTCTATCGAATCGTCTACACCACCTGTATCGATCACCTGCGCCGAAGGAGCCGGCGACGGGAGGTTGGCCTGCAGGCCGTGCGAGACCTTCCGACATCGGAAGACCAAGCGCAGCGACTCGCTACCCAGGACCAGGTAACGAGGGCGCTGACAACGCTGAGCACCGATCACAAGGCTGCGCTGATTCTGATCGATCGCGAAGGCCTTTCCTACGACGAGGCCTCGCTCATTCTGGACATCCCAGCCGGCACGATCGCCAGCCGGCTTAATCGGGCCCGAACAGCGTTTCGCGCCGCCCTGACAACGAACGAAGGACCCGCAGACCGATGAACGAATCGAACCCCAACAACGACATCTCCACCGCCCTCGGACAACTACCCGATGCACCCGCCCACGGTGAAGGGTTCTGGGACGAGCTGAACACGAGCCTTTCAATGCAATCGGTTGCGGAAACCCCCGACCAACGTGGCCGTCGCCCTTTCGGTTTGCTGGCCGCAGTGGCGGCCGCCGCCGCTGTCGTCGTTGGCGGAGTCCTCGCCTTCGGCTCGTTTTCAGACCCGAACCCCACCGTCCTGCTGGAAGCGGCTGAAGCGACCACAACAACGGTTCAGGAGGCAACGACTACACCATCGACACAGCCATCGACACAGCCCCCAACGACCCAGGCAGCCACAACGACAACAGCACCAGCGACGGACTCGTCGGTACTGTTTCCCGAGCGGGTCACCTCGGATCGATTTCTCTACGACGTCGGCCTTCCCGATTCATTCAGGCTGGTGAGCTCGAGCGGCCGCGGTATTCGTATCGAGGGGCCATTCAACACCACGTTTGAGACAACCAACGTCATCTTTGGCGACGTCGATACCCTGGCGACCTACGACGAGGCGTTCGGTCAAGAAGAACTGGTCCAACAGAGCCAGATCACGATCCCCTTGTTCGATCGCGAGTCGACCGGGCTCATCGACCGTGGCGTCATCTTGGCCGTCGACCAGTGGACCTACCGGGGTGGCCTTCAAGACAACCGGGTCGTGCGGGTGTACAACTTCAACGATCGATCGATTCGAGCTGAGCTCGCATGGGACAACGCCCCTGCGGCCACCTTCATGCCGACGCTCCTGCTCGACGACATCAGAATGTTCAACGCTGCATTGGACCTGCCGGAGTGCTCGAGCTTTGGCCTCACACCGCACGCCACCCCCGCAGAACTCAACGAGGCGCAAGCCATCACCTATGACGCCATCCTGCAGGCACTGGAAACGTGCGACTGGAATGCTCTCGAAGCCTTGATCCCAATTAGCGGTTTCTCGGCTTCCTTCGGAGGCGGTGAGGCTCCAGACCTCTGGCGCACCGCCGAGGCATATGGTGAGACGCCGCTGGACGCACTCCACACCACCCTCGGGCTCGAGATCGGCGTCGACACCAACGAAGCGGTCTGGCCCAAGGCGTTCAGGCAGGACTGGAGCGACGTCAGTGAAGCCTCAAAGGAACAGCTCCGACAGGCCGGATACACCGCCGAGGACTTCGCGGCGTTCGCCGAGATTGGATTTGCTGGCTACCGAACAGCCATAGATACCAACGGGAATTGGACGTTCTTCATCGCCGGCGACTAGATCGCTGCTCAGTTTCGAAACGCCAGCTGCACTGCCAGCGCAGCTTCATGTTCGGCGGTGTTTTCTTCATCGTGCGCGGCCAGCCACCGGAACAGCTCTGCAGCCCGATCGTGCCGGCCGCTGGTAGCGAGTGAGCGCACCAACGCCTTGTGATCGTTCAGGCCAGCCCCGGGGACGCCGAGTGCAAGCTCATGGGCGCCGATAAATGCGGCAATGTCACCGGACCGGATCGCGGCGTTCTTGATGTTGGCGATGATCCGGCTGGCGACAAACGGGGTCGGCGTAGGCCACAGCATCTTCTCAGTGAATACCGCGGCCGGAGGCGTGACCGCATCGAAGATCTGCTGGGCACCGCTGGCGGATAGTTCTCGCCCGCCACCGAAAGGGTCGAACCATCGATCGGGAGCAACCGAGGGGTTCGTCGCATGGCCGATCAGAAAGTGGCCCGGCATCCCGACGGGGCTGAGGTCGACGCCAAGCCGCTTACCAATCTCTATGGCCACAACCGCGAGGCTGATCGGGTTACCCAGACGGGTCTCAAGCACCCGGTGGAGAAGTGAGTTGGACAATGCGTAGTAGTTGGCCGTGTTCGGTGCGAATCCGAGTGATCCGAAGACGTGTTCCATGACCTCGCTCGGATCAACCAACGATTGGTCCACAGCACTTGCCAGCGCATCAAGTTCATCGAGCGGCGCTGCCTCCGGCGGAGCGTCGCGATCGATGCCGACCGCGATCGCAGCAGCCACCCGATCCATGGAGATTGCGGGGTCTTCAAGCAACGAGCGCAGATATTGCGCATGCGGATTCAGCGGTTCGATCGTTGCAGTGTGCACTACATCCGGAACCGATTACAGACCATTCAGCCAACTGTTTCCTGACCGGTAAGAATGCGGTTGGCCCCACGGCACAAAAAGACCAGACCCCGGGCGGGTGCCCGAGGTCTGGCTTCTAAAGGAATGCTGAGACGAAACGCCTAGCTCGGGAGCCAGGCCTTCCATGTGTCTGCGTTGGCGTCGACCCAACGCGCCGCCACGACCGCAGGATCTTCACCGTCGATCTCCATCGCGGGAAGCATCGACAGCTGATCTTCGTTGGAAAGCGTAAACGCATTCAAGAAGTCGTACACGGCCGCATCCTTGTCCTTGAGCTTGGCCGAAACGGCCTTGAAGATTGGGTCTTCGGGGTAGTCGCAGTCCACGCCGCCATCACCAGATGCCTGCGATGCGCCGCAAGCCTCGTTGAATTCGGGCAGCGCCACCTTCTTGAGGTTGTACTTAGAGACCGCCGCAGTGGGCTCCCACCAATACATCAGGACGGGCTCCTTGGCGGCCACACGGGCATCGAGTTCTGCGACGGTGGCGGGCTCTGATCCGGAGAACTGCACCTCAAACGGCAGGTTGAGGTTCTCGATGATTTGAGCGTCGAACTCGGAGTAGCTGGGGTCGGTGCCCAAGAAGCGACCCTTATCGCCGGTCTCAGCCGTGGCGAAGAGCTTGGCGTTGGCGGGGTCGGAGTATCCCTCCCAGGTGGCAAGTGCGGGATTCTCTTCAATGACGTAGTCGGGAACGAACCAGCCGATCCGGCCAACGGCGCCAAGAGCACCAATGTTCTCGACGGTTCCAGCATCGAAGAAGGCGTTCTCGGCGTCGGTTACACCCGAGGGCCAGATCTCCAATACCGCATCGAGCGTTCCGTCGGCCATGCCGGTGAACATTGCGTCGTTTTCGTCGACCTCTGAGATCTCCACCGGATTGCCCAGCTCCGATTCGATGATGTTCTTTGCTACCTCCACGTTGAGCCGGGAAGCGGACCACGGATTCACAATGAGCGTGATGGTCTCTTTGCTGTCGTCCGGGCCAGTGGCGCCGTCGGAAGCACTGTCGGTACTACTCCCGCACGCCGCGGCGACGAGGCCAGCGACGGCTAGGAATGCGATAAGTCGTTTCAACATGGATCCCCTCCATCAGTTCATCGGCAGCAGTTGCCAGTGCCTATTACCCTACTCATCTGTGAGTAATGACGCCGACCGACCCGTCTGCCTCGAAGCGAAGGGCGTATGGAAAGTCTTCGGCGCCAAGACTGACGCGGCGATTCAAATGTCCAATGCCGGTTCGACTCGGGCCGAGGTTCTGAAAGCGACCGGCTGCACGATCGGCGTGAAAGACGTATCTCTCCAAGTCCAGCGCGGCGAGACGTTCGTCGTCATGGGGTTATCGGGATCGGGAAAGTCGACGCTGGTTCGGTGCATCGCGCAACTCACCGACAGCACCCTGGGGAACGTGCTGCTGGACGGCGAGGACCTCACCGCCATGGATAGTTCCTCGCTCCGCGAGGTTCGCCGCCAAAAGCTCTCCATGGTCTTCCAGCACTTTGGCCTCTTCCCGCATCGCACCGTCATAGACAACGCCGCCTATGGCCTCGAGGTCCAAAAGGTCCCGAAGTCCCAACGGCTCGAGCGTGCCCGCGACGTCTTGAGCGAGGTTGGACTGCAGGGGTATGAGTTGCACTACCCCGGCCAACTCTCCGGCGGAATGCAGCAACGGGTTGGCCTGGCTCGGGCACTAACTGTGGATCCAGAAATTCTGTTCTTCGATGAGCCCTTCAGCGCCCTCGATCCACTGATTCGTCGCGATATGCAGGACCAGCTGCTCGATCTACAGCAACGTCTTCAGCGAACGATTGTTTTCATCACCCACGATTTCGCGGAAGCGATAAAGCTCGGCGACCGGATTGCCATCATGAAGGACGGCGTTTTCGATCAGGTTGGCACAGCGAGCGAGCTGATCACCGAACCGGCGACCGACTATGTCCGCGAGTTCACCGAGGACATCCCCAAGACCAAGGTTCTCACCGCCGCCGATGTTATGTCCGCACCCACCGACACGGCGATGTCGGGGACGGTGCACGCATCGGACACCATCGAAAGCCTGCTTCCGGTTCTGCTCAAACACGGCGAGCCGGTTGGAGTAGTCGATGCCTCTGGTCAAACGGTGGGGATCGTCAATCGAGCAGCGGTAGCCGATCTTCTTGCGGGGGCCCAGTGACCGCCACGGTCCCCACCATCACTCCTTCGGTCGACTCCCACACATTGCGCAGGTGGGGACCGCTGGCCGGTCTCGCTGCAGGGGCCGTTGTGCTCCAAGTGGTGTTCGGTGCGAGCGAGAACTTCCCGGCCCGATGGGACACAACGTTCGCTGCACCTATCGACGACGCAGGCAACTGGCTGCGAGCGAACCGTCAAACCCACCCGGTCTTCACTGGCTTCTTCACGCCGCTTCGCACGGTCGTCGATGCGATCATCAACGCGTTTACCGACATCCTGTTGTGGCTGCCCTGGTACGCAGTTCTCGCGTTGGCCGCCGCCGTACCCGCCCGCGTACGGATGTACCGAGCGGCCGCCACCATCGTTGGCGCATTGTTGTACACCGGCCTCATCGGTTTCTGGGAAGAGACGATGCAAACGTTGGCCCTCATGTCCACCGCGGTCTTTCTCGCAGTGCTCATCGGTCTTCCTCTGGGAGTCATCGCCGCCTTTCGGCCGGGCTTCGAGGCGGCTCTGCGGCCGGTGCTCGATGTAATGCAAACCGTCCCCGCGTTCATCTACTTCCTTCCACTCTTCATGCTGTTCAGCATCGGCAACGTGCCGGGCACCGTGGCCACGTTGATCTACGCCCTGCCGCCGGTCGTGCGTCTCACAACGTTGGGAATCCAGTCTGTCCCAGAATCGGCGGTTCAAGCATCGGAGATGTACGGCGCCACTCCCCGGCAGACCTTGTTCAAAGTGCAGCTTCCGATGGCGATTCCCTCGATCATCACCGGATTGTCTCAGACGATCATGATGGCGCTCGGGGTCGTGGTTCTCGCCACACTCGTGGGGGCGAAGGGTCTCGGATCGCCAGTGCTCCAAAGCCTCAATCAGCGCCGCACCGGACGCGGCATTGCCGCGGGCCTGGCGATCATGGCGGTTGCGATGGTGTTGGACCGCATGTGGAAGTCGGCCGCGGAGCGGGATCCACTGAAACGACATGATCGTCGAACGCTGCTCGGAGTTCTGGGCGCGATCCTTGTCGCGATCACGATCGGCCGGTTTGCCTCGGTTGACACATTCCCAGAAGTTGCCGACTGGACCCTGTTCGACCCCGTCGACGACGGAGTCGTGTGGATCCGAGACAACCTTCGGTGGGTCACTCGAACCTTCAACGACACACTGGTCACCTACGCCTTCCTGCCAGCCCGCGATCTACTGAGCACGACACTCGCCTGGCCCGTCGTGGTCTTCGTGACCGGCTGGGCCTGCTGGCGAGTCAAAGGGTTGGGGTTCGCCGCCTTTAGCGCCGCGAGCCTGCTCTTCATTGGTCTGATCGGTCTCTGGGACGAAGCGATCAGCACATTGGTCTCGGTCCTAATCGCTTCGGCTCTCGCTCTGGCCATTGCGATCCCGGTGGGAATCTGGGCGGGGCGTCGCCCAAAGGTCGAGGCGTTCATTAGCCCGATTCTGGATGGTCTCCAGACCATCCCTTCCCTGGTGTACATCATCCCGGTCGTTATCTTCTTTACCGTCGGCGTCGTACCAGGAATCGTTGCGACCATCCTGTACGCAATGGTGCCGGGGGTTCGGATAACCGCCCTAGGCATTAAGGAAGTCTCAACCGAGAGCTTGGAGGCCTCACGGACCTTCGGTGCCACTCCGCGGCAAACGTTGCTCGGCGTCCGGATACCCCTAGCTGCGCCCACCATCATGGCCGGAGTGAACCAGGTCATCATGATGTCCTTGGCGATGGTCATCATCGCTGGGCTCGTTGGCGGTGGCGGGTTGGGATTTCAAACCGTGGTGGTCCTAAAAGACAGCGAGTTCGGGCTTGGGTTCGAAGTTGGAGCCGCACTGGTTTTGATGGCCATGATTCTCGACCGGTTTACCGAGGCTGCAGCCGACAAGATGCAGCCGCACCGGTCGGCCACCTAACCACTGGGTCTTTGGGGCAAATCGACGGGTAGCTCTGCCGATCTAGAAGTTGTTGTTACCTGCCGTAACAAGACATACGAAGTGGTTTCAAGTACCTGCTTTGTCAATGCAATCTCGACGCAGCGAGATCGCTTGGTGTCGGAAACGTTGCGGCGGGCGAATTCGGCACCAAGCACCATGCAGGCTGTCGGACGTTTGACGCCGAGAAGCGGGTTCGAATTACGCTACGGCATGGCTTCGGTTCGAGAAGTTCAACGAGACTACTCGCTTACAGGGGTGGAGACGTCGGTTGCCATCGCGTCCGGTCTTGCGAACGGTCAATGGTGGCAGGCCGATATCTCCCCTGCTCGTCTAAAGGAACTGTCGGCCAGGTCGAACGGGCGCGCCGCCATCGACATGACGCTATGGGTTGTGCTGCTGGTGGGGAGCGGCATTTTGGCGTGGACCCTGCGCAGTTCGTGGTGGGCACTTCCCGCGTTCGGCATCTACGGGGCGCTCTATGGCGGGGCGGCTGACGCCCGCTGGCACGAGTGCGGCCACGGGACCGCCTTCAAGAGCGGACGTCTGAACGACCTGTTCTACTACCCGGCCTGTTTCATGCTGGCCCGCCAACCACTGTTCTGGCGCTGGTCTCATTTCCGACACCACACCGACACCATCGTGCGCGGCAGAGACGCCGAAATCGTGTTCCAGCGACCAGCGTCAATTCCCAAGACGCTCTTCGCCTTCACGCACCTGTCGGGTGGACCGCAAATGATGGCCGGCACGGTCAGGACCGCCTTGGGCCAACTGACCGACGTCGACCGCGAACTGATTCCGCCCGACGATCTACGCCGCCTCGTGACTCACGCACGAATCTTTGCCTCTATCTGGCTCGCCGCTGTTGTCGCCTCGGTAGCGACCGCGACACTTTGGCCCGTGCTGTTCATCGGCGGGCCCACGATCTATGGCGCTTGGCTCGTGCTCTTCTTTGGTCTCACCCAGCACGCGGGGCTTCAAGAAAACGTGCTGGACCATCGCTACAGCACCCGTACCGTGCTCATGAACCCAGTCTTCCGTTTCCTCTATCTCAACATGAACTACCACGTGGAACATCACATGTTCCCAACCGTGCCGTACTACAACCTGCCTCGATTGCACGCCGAGATCAGAGACCAACTGGCACCACCCAATCCGAACACGGTTCACGCCTATCGTGAGATCTTCAACGCCTTCAAACATCAGTCGGTCGACCCAGACTGGGAGATCCCGGATCGCCAAGTTCCCGAACTCCCGGGACGGCGAGCTCAGATCGCTCAGGTCACCGAGTGGGCTGGCGCCGATGGGCGAACCGATCTTGGGCCAAGCGACTTGGAACCCGGTGAGCTCCGCCCCGTTCGGATCGACGGCGTCGACTTTGTTCTCGCTCGCACCGATGAGGGAGACCATGTGTTAGCGGATCGGATGTGCACCCACGGCGAAGCCGACCTCGCAAGCGGGCTCGTGCTTGGCTGTGAGATCGAGTGTCCAAAACACAACGGAAGATTCGATCTCCGAACCGGTGAGCCAACGCGAAAGCCGGTTCGCGAACCGCTGGGGGTTCGACCGGTGTCGGTCTCAAACGGCCGACTCTACCTGGGGTAACCCCGCCGGTTTTAGTATTTCCTGTCCCGTGTCGATAGACCTTGGTGGAACTTTTCCAGCAGTCGCAGGACGCCCGGCCTCACGGTCAACGTTCCGGGCCCAGAGACGACAAGCTCTGCTTGTTAACCCGGCTCGAGGGCATGAGCTTCGATCACACGTTTCGAGGCCTGGAACCCCAGGCACTCAGGCGCCTTTTCGAATCGGTCACGGCCCACGAGCCGTGCCTGCGTTCGGGTCTTCGGTACCACCGGCTTCACGGCCAATGGCCGATCGACGCCGAGTTCAAGAACTCCGTTGCCGCATTGGAAAGCGTCTCGTCGGACGATCTTCCCTCAGCGTTTCGAGGGTACGACCCGATGCAGGTCGAGCGAGTACTCAAAGCCATTCGTCAGCTCCCCGCTCACATGGATCGCGATTAGCACCGCGACCATGACCAATTGACAATTAGGGTGAGTCGGTGGATCAAGCGACTCTGGGACGTCGTTTTTGGACACTCTGGACGGCCTTCAGCGCTTCCAATCTCGGCGATGGACTCACCCTCGTCGGATTCCCGCTCCTCGCCATCACGCTGACAGACGATGCTCGACTAGTTTCGCTCGTCTTCGCCGCTCGGTTTCTGCCCTTCCTCATCATCGGGCTTCCCGCCGGAGTTCTCATCGACCGGTTCGATCGTCGGCATATCGCCATGATCGCGCAAGTCGCCCGAGCCGCCGCTCTGATCGGTATCGCTCTCACCGTCCTCTCCGACGTTGCAACGATCGCCCTGCTTTCAGTCGGTGCGTTCGTTGTGGGAGTTGGCGAAGTGCTGACCGACGGCGGTTTACCTGCGGTAGTTCGCGATGTTGTAGCGAATGAGCAGCTCGAGGTCGCCAACAGTCGGCTGCGCGCCAGCGAGACCGTTTCAAACATGTTCATCGGCCCTCCCGTGGGGGCGCTACTTTTCGAAGTACATCCGTCGATCCCATTCTTTGCCGCGGCGGCGCTCTATCTGCTCACGGTCGGCTTGCTGTCGCAGCTGCGAGGCAGCTTCAAGCCCGAAATAGACCCCACCGAAGGCACCTTCGCAGAACAGATGGGCAAGGGCTTGCGATACGTATGGGGCCACCCGGTGCTCCGCCCGCTTGCGCTCACTGTGGCGGCCTTTGCCTTCGTCGGTGAGGCTGGCAACACGGTGCTGGTATTGCTGGCCACCGAGCGTCTTGGCTTAAGTGGCGTGCAATTCGGCTTCCTTCTCACCGTCGACGCAGTCGCATCGGTGATCATGTCGTTCCTCGTGATGCGGCTCGTGCGCCGTACAAGTCACGGTTCAAGCATGAAGTTCAGCGTGATTGCATACGCGACCCAGGCCTTTCTTCTCGGCTTCAGTACATTTCTGCCGTTCATTGTCCTGGCCATCATCCTGGGCGGCCTGTCGGATCCGACCTGGAACGTGATCAGTGCGACCGCTCGCCAGCGTCTGGTCGACGACGCCATTTTTGGTCGGATGATGACGGCATACCTCTTTGTTGCGTGGAGCTTTCAACCTCTCGGAGCGCTTTTTGGCGGCGTTATCGCCGAGGCCTACGGCCCCGAGTGGGTGTATGTAATTGCCGGAACGGTCGTTGGATCACTTCTGTTCTTTGCCCGGCCGATGTTCCGCAAGATCGATACTGCAATGGCCGAGCTGGCGTAGCTACGGCGGGTTCCCTACGTTGACGCTGTAACGACCTGCTGACCCTCGACCCAAACACCGGTAATCTCGCGCTGACCCGCAAGCCGAACGAGCTGTTCGAATCGGCGCTCGGCTGCGTAACCCCGATCCGACGGTGCGATCTCAGCCAAAGAAACCGAGACGGCATCAAAGCGACGGCCAACCTCGATCAACCCCAACGGTTGATCCAAGACAAGCGCACCCCCGACGGTGGCGAGCCAAAACCCGGTGATTGCATCGATGCGTGATCCGGCCCTGCCCCGATCGATCGAGGCGAGCTCCGGATCCACACCCTCTTCAAGCATTCGGGCGCTGTGTATCGCCTGCGCGGCGTTTGCGAGAATCGAGGCGCTCGGCCCGCCTGCCACGTCGGTACCCAATCCCACGTGGACGCCTGCGTCGAGGGCCATCTTGGCGGGGAAGACGGCGTTTCCGAAGTAGATGTTGGACAACGGGCAGTGCGCCACTCCGGCGCCCCGTTCTCGAATGAGAGCGAGGTCGTCCACATTCAGATGACCACCGTGGGCGAGCACGGTGGACTGCCGCATCAGGCCAAACCTGTCGAGAGCGGTTGCATCCCGAACGCCGGTGCGTTCGATCACATGGTGATGTTCCCAGTCGTCTTCGGAGCAATGAGTCTGGACGAGCAGGCCAGACTCCTCGGCCAGGTCACCGAGCGACGCCAGCAGCTCATCGGTACAGGCCGGGATGAATCGCGGAGTGATGATCGGATTGACCAGACTGAGCGGATCGTCCAGACGTTGGATCTGCTCGATCGACTCGCGCGTGGCGGCGAGGGCGATCTGCGGAGAGTCGTCCCGGTACCACCCAGGTGTTCCCTCCGGGTGGTCCATCGCAACTCGACCAACCCACGCCCGTTGTCCGTGCTCAATGCACGCTTGGGCAAGGGCAGTTGTCGCTGGGGTGTGAATAGACCCGTAATACACCGCAGAGGTTGTCCCATTGGCGAGAAGAGTTGGAACCATGGAGTCCCACATCGCCTGCGCGAACTCTACGTCTTCGTACCGGGCTTCTAGTGGAAAGGTGTATTCGAACAACCACTCCGACAGCTGCAGGTCATAACCGGTGCCAAGTTGGGGCCACTGCGGAGCATGGAGATGCAGGTCAATAAAGCCGGGAACCAACACCTCGTCGGCTCCGAGCTCAATATCAGCATCGTCTGCAGCTGGGTCATCAGCAGCTGGAACGATCGAAGCGATTTCGCCGTCGACGACCCGAATCAGCACGTCGTCGAGGACTTCCAAGCCGTCGGGGGTTGGCGTCTGCCATACCGTCGCTCGAATCGTCGTCTGCTCAGAACTCATCGCTTCGAAGTTTCCCACACCTGGTCTATCGGCCTCACGATGTCCGTCGAAAGCTCGGCCGGCCGGGCCCCAAACAGGGTTACAGCTGTGCCAGGCTGGAGGTATGACGCGATCCCCCGTTGCTGTCATCGCAGCACTCACGCTCATCGTTACCGCCTGCACCGGCGGAGGTTCCACGGCTGGGGAAGAACCGGTGGGCGCCGGCACCGAAATCACAACCCCGGCCACCACGGATACCCCGGCCTCCACCGTTGAGCCAACCACGACGACAGCAGCCGAGGCCGCGACCACCGAAACCACCACCGACAGCTCCAGTACTGGACCCGCGGTTCCGCTCCTCAGCGACGTCCTTGAAACAAGCGCGGGCTGGCCTACGCCCGTCACGTTGTGGGACAAGACCGGGGCGCGCAAACAGGGACACCTGGCGGGAGAGCCTGAGATCACCATCGTTGGTCCTCTGGCAACCTTGGCGGAGGTGCCGCTCCAGGGTTGGGTGTACCAGCGGGAACAACAGAGCAACATCATCTACTTCTCCGATGGGGTTTCTCCTGAACGAGAACTACTGGTCGGCACCGGCGAGCAGTCACTGATCTTGGAAGGCGTGTGGCTTCGGGACGGCGACAGCGACCGGGCCGAGGTCATCTACCAGAGGTTTGACCCCGATGGCCAAAACAGTACCCAGACGTTGCGGGGCTACTCGATGGCAACAGGGGACGTGCGAGAACTCACGATCACCGGCGGATTCGAGAGTGCCACCAGTTTCGCTCTCGTCAACGAGCGATTCGCCGCAGCCCGCTTTTATGGAGAGGGCCACTATGAGCTGTCGTTGATCGATCTCGACACCGGCGATCGACCCTACGCATCCAGCAACGAGTTCGACTGTTTCGATGGCGGCGAACCCGCATGTCCGGAGTACGACCAGGCGGTCGCTATCGGGACCGACATCTTCGGGTTCGGTTCGGTTTCCGACTCGGTCGGTGGGGTTGTCGACCGCATGGGTGTCTACCGGTTCGACACCACAACCAGTACCGAAGAACTACTGGCGAGCTACCCCTGGGACAATGGTGCGTACTACGCCGTTGACATGGTTCATCTCAACAACGAGATCGCCATTTCGCTCGCTACCGACCCGTTCATCCACGGTCTCGGCGAACCGCTTCCGGCGATTCTGTTTGATATCGGGACCGGTCAATCGACCCTCGCCCCAGAATCTGGATTCGTTCAGCCCAGTTGGCTCTCCTAACCAAAGGCCAAGAGCTACTATCTCCTCGTGAACTTCGGGGAGACAGGTTCGCCTAGCACTGCTCTGTTGGTCGAGGGTATTGGTGGGCATCAACGGGCGCCGAAAGCCGATGGTCACTGAGCTTGTCAGCGGCAGCGAGTCATCAACTGAACGCAATCGACCTCGCGATCGAGCAGCTGGTCGACGTCGCTGCCGGATCGGGCTGCACCACCGCCCCAACGGGATATCCCCACCTCGGGCTGGCAATCGTCGACGCAGTCTTCTGTGGCGCCGAGTGTGGTGACCGGTCGACGCGGCGAGCACTGCTGCAACGGTACGCCGACGCAGTCCCCGGGTTTGATTGGTCGAGGCGGTACTGCCTCGACGTGCCTTGGCACGGCGCGTCGGCACTCTTGGGATTCCTGCGTTCAACTCCGGCCGACGAACGGTTCGGAATCCTTGGCTGGCAAACAACAGTCGAGGGCGGTTTCCGACGTGCGGATCTTGTGCTCCGGATCGCAAATCTGTTCTTGTCCTATGGAGTCGATGACGTGGTGGACTTTGCTCGCGGGATCGGAATCAGCGAGCACCTCGAGCGCGATGTCCTCGCCATTGGCGGCGTCGACGAAGAAATGTGGCACCGGCTACTGACCTGTAGCGGCGGCAACCTGGTCAAGCCCGACTCCTGTGTGGTCGCGTGGGTCCGGACGATTCTCTTCGATGACTCGGTGAGCGCGGCCGCCTCTGCGTGCCTCATCGAAACCGCTACTGGAAACCTTCAGGCCCGCGGTGCACTGTTTACCCTCCGCCAGGTCGAGCACCTGATTCGCAAAGACGCCAGCGAGCTTCGAGAGTCATAGCGCCGCGGAATAACTCTCATTTCGCCGCTCGGAACCAACGGTTCTACGATGCTCCAGTAGTGGACCAGGGACCTCAACCGGCGACTGCTCAGACCAAACCCGACGAGACGAACGGTCCCAGCGGCGTCAAGCACGGGTTTCGAGCGTTTCGGCATCGCGACTTCCGTCGCTTCTGGGTGGGGGCTCTTATTTCGAACAGCGGCACCTGGCTGCAGAACATTACCGTTCCGGTTGTCCTGCTGGAAATTACGAACGAAGCGTTCTGGACCGGCATTGCCACGTTTGCGGCGATCTTTCCCGCCATGCTGCTCGGCCCTCTAGCCGGCAACCTGGCCGACCGATTCGAGCGCCGCAAGGTTCTTATTGCGGGCCAGGCAGGATCAGCCTTGGCCGCCTTCGCGCTCTGGCTGGTTTGGATAGCGGGAGTTCGAGATCCTTTTGCGATCGCTGGAGTTGCAGCTCTCACCGGCCTATTCAGCGCCTTCACCATCCCCGCCTGGCAATCCTTTATTCCACTTCTCGTCCCAATGGAGGACCTACCGTCGGCAATTTCGGCCAACAGCCTGCAATTCAACGCAGCCCGCGGGATCGGCCCCGCACTCGGCGGACTGATCCTGGCACTGGCAGGCCCCTCTTGGGCGTTCTTGGGGAACTCGCTGAGCTACTCCGCGGTCCTGATAGCTCTACTCATCGTCCGCCCGAACCAAACTCGCCAAGTCCATGTGCAACGAAGAGTGGGCAAGGGCTTTGTTGAAGCCCTTCGCTACATCCGCACGCAACCAGGGATCGGAGCGGGCATTGGGCTCGCCGCCGTCGTCGCGTTCTTCGGCTTTCCGCTTCTGAACTTCACCGCCGTATTCGTCCAGCAGGTGTATCGAGTCGACCAGGGCTTCGTCGGTTTGCTGGGAGGCCTTCTCGGTCTAGGAGCGGTGCTCGCAGTACCGGTGGTGAGTGGAATGTTCGGCGACTTGAGCCGAGCGTCGGTCATTCGATGGGCGGTGCCGATCTATGGCGTTGCGATCGTTATCTTTGGCACCTCTACCCACCAGGCCCAGGGTGCGTTTGGCCTGCTTCTTGCCGGCACCGGTTTCATGATGATCGTCGTTACCAGCAACACAGCGGTGCAAAGCATCGTGAATGAGCAGATCAGAGGGAGGGTGATGGCGACACGCATCATGACCTTCACCGGCAGCTATCCCATCGGTGCGTTAGTGCAGACCCGGCTCTCCGATGCGACCAACCCTCGACTTGTTGTGACCACCGCCGGACTCACTGTCCTCGCCATCGGCCTTTTCCTTCAAACCCAGAGCCACCGGCTTCGCCGCCTCGATGATCCCACTGATACCCGAAACGTGCTCCCGATCTAAGCTCGTTCCATGAGCAGTCGACAGCGGGGTTGGTTCTCAAACGTTCCGGCCAACGGATTTCAGAACCGCCCGAAAGAACAACAAGACAACGAGTCAACCGGCCTTGGCGAAGTCACCCCTGCCATCGTGATCGAGACCACACCCGAGCATCGCAATCTGGTCGCAGGCGACCCCGAATGCGTTGGTTGGACCCGCCACCCCGAGGATGCTGGAGTCTGCGCGAGGCGAGACCATCTTCGCGCCCACAATGGGATCCCAGACCTCGAACTGGTGGATCCGCGCGATGTAGAACGGGCCGTCGAACTCTTCTACCGCGACGGTTTTGTGGCGGTGCACGATGCCCTCGATACCGATGTACTCGCCGCCATCAGATGCGCTACCGATCGCGTGATGGATGAAATTCTTGATGCCGACCCGGACGGATCGATCGGCGGTGGCGCCGGCGGGCTCCCACATCGATACTCCTTCGGAGCGACATCGGGTTCGCGACATCGCCTCCACGAGCCGGCTTGGGCCGCGCTCATCGACCTGGAAACCACAACACCAATCTTGAGCGCGATCTTCGGATCGGCGAACTACGTGGTTGGAGGCGGCGGCGGAGATGTTGCACTGCCGGGGGCAATCGAGTACCAGGGACTCCACGCCGACCGAATCTGGACCGAACCACACGATCCCGTAGGTCAGCTAGGCACACCGCAACTTCCCGTACCCGTGGTGACTATTAACTTCCCGATGATCGATCTGACGTGGGAAAACGGGCCGATCCGTCAAATTCCGGGGTCGCAGCGATCGCTTGAACCGATTCCGAGTTTGGCCAACGAGCCAGACTGGATGAAGCTGAGCACGGTGTGTCCGGCTCCGGCGGGAACGGCTGTGTTTCGAGACAACCGAGCATGGCATAGCGGCACGCCAAACCTCTCCAACGAGATCCGAGCAATGCCGAATATCGAGTACTTCGCACCCTGGTTTCGGAGCGAGGGCATCCATCGGTGCATGCCCTATGACATCTGGTCTGGCCTGTCCGAACACGGAAAACGAATCTGTCGGTATGTGATGTGTGGACCCGAAGAGACCGTGATCGGCGCGGGATTCACCCACCCGCGCGAATCTGAGCGCGAGGCGTTCATTGAACGTCAACTGAAACAGCTAGGTCCGCCCGCGAGCACCGACTGGTGGCTTCGTCGATAGCCGACGCCTCTGGCCGTGAAGGAAATCACCAGGGCGACGCTGCGGGCGGTACTGCGGTTACTGACCTAGGTCGATGCTCTCTGAGATTTGCACCGTGTGGCCGTTCTCCAGAACCGGGCAGCCTCGTGCGATATCGCTCGCCGCTCCCATGTCGGAGGCCTCAACGATGGTGTACCCCGACATCGTCGCTGGATTTGCGGTGGCGGAACCGTCGGGACCGACCGACGTGCTGGCGCCAAACGGCGCCCCGCCGTCAACCAGTGCTGATCCCATCGATTCATACCAGGCTCCCCATGCAGCCATAACCTGGCCCATGATCTCAGGATCGTCGGGCATCGGCCCGGCTTCGCCGTGATAGGTGAGTACGTACTTTGGCATTGGACTTTCCCCTTCGTTACGGCGGGCATGATTCGCCCGCGCACCTCTACAACGAACCACCTTTCCATAGAGGGACACTCATCGCCACAAAAGTTGACGACGGTCGTGGCCTAGGGTGGGATCATGGAGTTCAGCGTCCGGCCCTTTCAGGAACCTGATCGGGAGCGCGTGCTGGCAGTGGCAGGGCGGCTGACCGAGGGCTTTGCCCCGTGGCGGGACCCCCAGAAAGTACAGGCCACCATCGAGCAGTGGGCCCAGTCGGCGGTCGACAAGGCTGGTGAGGATGACCGCTGCATGTTTGTCATTGAGGCTGAAGGTGTCGTGGTGGGTTTCGGCTCGGCGATCGTGCAAGATCACTACATAGACGGACGAGACGCCTACATCGGTGAGCTGGCGATCGATGCGGACTACGAGGGCCGTCGTGCCGGACAGATGCTCCTCGGAGCACTAAGGGAATGGGCACTTGAGCATGGATGTGGCCAAATCACATTGCAGACCGGCGCCGCCAATCAACGCGCCCGTGACTTCTATGAGCGCTTCGGTTTCCAATACGAAGACGTAACGATGACCCTCGTCCTGTGATTTAGCCGGCGTTGACGTAGGCCCGCCCAATCGTGAAAGCCATAATCGCTGAGATCCAGCCGACCACCAGCAACAGGAGCAGCCAGCGGCTGCTTCTCCCGCTGTCACCGCGGGCAAACCAACCGGCGGCAGCAAACGATCCCAGTGGGATCAATCCACCCACGTAGTGGATATAGAGCTGGAAGATGCCCTGTCCTTGATCGAGGAGCTTGATTCCCAGTAGCACCTGGGCCGCCAGAACAGCCACCGCGAACGCCATCAGCATCTTGGTCAGTGCATTCACCGCTTCGTTTTTGACCGCGTGCCGGGCGACTGCGCCGGTGGCGGCTGTCATGGCAACAACCACGATCATTCCCATGATCAAATGCACCGACGACGAAACGATGATGTTGTCGATCACGCCGTCGCCTATGTCACCAACTTGACCGAGAATCAACACTCCCCCAGTCTGCCGCCCTGCCGATCGGCTCGCTCGCTACGGCTCCGCTTGTGCCAGAGCATGAAGAAACGCTTCGGCCCACAATTCATATCCTGCATCGTTGGGATGGAAGCCGTCACCAGCGATCCTGCCTCGCCACGAAGTGAGCAATGCCGCCACATCGGCAAGCGGACGACCGATTCGGTCGGCCTCGGTTCGGAGATGCCTGTTGATCGACTTCGCTGCCATACTGCCCTTGTCGGGCAGGGTGGCGACGATGACTTCGGACGGCAACTCCTCAAGAAGTTGGGAGAGTTTCTTGCGGGTTACGCCCAGACGGCCAGACCGTGACAGGTCGTTGCTACCAACCGTGCACAGACCCGCCAGAACGTCGACGCCGCTCGCCCGAAGCGCCGGCAACTGGACGTCGAGGACATCGGAGACCCGAGCTCCCGAACGGGAGAGGTTCAGAATATTGAAGGGATCGGTGTTGCGGTGCCTCAGCCCGGCTTCGACTCGGAACGGGTAGCTGTTGTTGATGTCCTTTGCCCCGACACCTTGACCCAGCGAGTCGCCGAGGACGACGAGAACGGGGTCATCGGAACCGAGCGCGAATCTGGCGTTCTCAATCCACCGGTCTCGGTACCCAGCGATCTGATCGCGGGTCCGACCGACACCGGGAAACACCGCTCCGAGCGTTCGCACAAGACGGCCAGCCTCATCGGGTTGTATGGCTCGATCCACTACGGGATCCAGTGCTAGAGATGAGCGGCTCACTGAGGTCACATCGACACAACAACGATCTCACTAGAGCAATTCCAGCAACGCCATCAACGTTTCGGGGGTGGCCAACAACAGCGTCGCCGTCCAGACCAAGGTCAGAGCGAGCCAAACGCATGGGAGCGACCGCTCCAGAAAGCTGCGTTCGAGGGGTGCTCCCGACCTCATCGCCTAGTTCGCCTTGGCACCAACGACGATTACCGACTTGCCGCTCGCTTCACCCGATTGCAGTTGGCGCAGCGCTTCCGGAGCGTCCACCAATGAGAATCGCCCCTGCACCGCAGGGGTCACGTCGCCCGCCTCCATGAGAACAGCGAGGCGCTCCATGAAGGTGTGATGTTCCTTGCTCACCATCATGCGGAGCCGATGTTTGACGAACGGCGACCGCAGTGCAGCCCCGATTTGGCGACCGATACCGCCGGTGATTTTGTTGCCGCCCTCTCCGCCGACGATGACCAGCGTGCCCCGCGGAGCGAGAACACTGCGAAGCCGCCGGAGACTGTTTCGGCCGCCTACGTCAAGGATGAGATCGTACCGCTCATCGGTATCGGTAAAGTCCTGCTGGGTGTAGTCAACCGTGTGCGTGGCCCCCAAGCCCCGTACGAACTCGAGCTTCGAGGTACTGGCAATCGCGGTCACCTCAGCTCCTTGGGTGGCGGCCAACTGAACCGCGTAGCTCCCGACGCCACCGGAGGCGCCCACCACGAGAACCCGCTGGTCCGCCTCCAGATCACCAACGTCGGTAAGCGCCTGCAACGCGGTGATCCCCGACACTGCGGCAACTGCTGCCTGCTCAAACGTCAAGCTTGGGGGCTTGCCGGCCAGTTTGGACTCGTCCGCCACGGCGTACTGCGCCAAGGAGCCATCCGCAATACCAAAGACTGCGTCACCGGGAGCGAAGCGGGTAACTTTCGGGCCAACCGCAACCACCCAACCAGCCACGTCGAGGCCCGGCACCGGCTGCTTTGGTCTCCTGAATCCGTACCCGAGCAGTCGAATGAGGTACGGCAGACCTGTCATCAGATGGCAGGTTCCTTGGTCGATTCCGGCGGCCTGAACCTCGATGAGAACCTGCGACGCACGAGGTTTTGGGACAGGGACCGATGCGATCTCAAGCGCGTCGGAGTTGCCATATCGGTGTTGGACAATGGCGTCCATCATCAGACCTGGTTCCGTCACGCCTGTCGTCTCGAGTGCGTTGTTTGCGACCATGATGTGCTCCTTCTTCGAGTGTTTCGTACTAAGTACGATTCGGTTGCATGACCCTAACCGTACTTAGTACGATTGGCAAGGAACAATTTCGAGAGGCGACCAATGTCACCAGCCCCCAAATCTCAGAACCCTTCAAAACCCAGGCTCAGCCGAGAGCGAATCCTTGCGGGTGGCGTGGCGCTGGCCGACCAAATCGGCATGGCCGACTTCACTATCCGCAAGTTGGCGACTGAGCTGGACACCAAGCCCATGACGCTCTACCACCACATCCCAAACAAGGAGGCGATCGTCGATGGGATGGTGGATGCCGTGTTCGCCGAGATCGAGCTTCCGTCGCACGAGGTTCGGTGGCAAGACGCCATCGCAGCGCGAGCCCGCTCGGCGCGCACAACGCTGGCCCGTCACCCGTGGGCGACTCCTCTGATGGAGTCGGGCACCAATCCTGGCCCCGCCACACTCACCCACCACGACGCCGTGATCGGCTGCTTCAGAAACGCCGGGTTTTCGATCGAACTCACCGCGCACGCCTACGCGTTGGTCGACGCGTTCATCTACGGTTTCGCGACCCAAGAGGCCAACCTTCCGGCCACCGGGGGCGAGGAGATGACTGAACTGGCGACCGAGATGTCGCGGCACTTCTCACCCGACGACTACCCGTATCTGATCGAATTCACCGTGGAACATGTGATGAAACCGGGTTACGACTTCACCAAAGAATTCGACTTTGGGCTGAACCTCATCCTAGAAGGACTCACCGCAGCGCTCGATCGGGATGAAACCCCGCAGGAGTTCTAGCCCTCAGCGATGAAATCAGCCGAGGCCCACACCTTGGAGTCCAGAGCGTCGCGGACATGACCGATGTAGTCGGTGGCCGGTTGGGTATACCACTGACCAGCGAACCAGCGACCTATGCATCCCCAGCCGTCACCTGCGGCATATTGGCGACCGCGTTCGCTGTCGTTTAGCCAGCCCTGACGCCCTTCGTAACAGTTTCGCCAGACCGCGTACGCGTAGTCGACGCTGTAGGCCGTTGAGTCAGCGGCGCCAGGGAATGACTCTTGGAAGAATTTGTACTTGATCTGAAGGAGCCCAATGCTCTGGGGGCACTCCCCCGGCCGACCGTCTGAGCCGAGGCTGTGACCAGGCGCACAGTCGGCAGCGGTCGAAGTCCAATCTCCGAGAAAGCCCTGTCTCCACCAGGTTTCCGTCGCCGCCTGAGCTCTCGCAACATCTGCCGGAAGTCCCCACTTACACGCCGCCCACTGCAGAATTTCGTCCGTCGTGCCCGACATATTGCCCGTCACGCGTTCGAATTCGGGACCGGACAACGCCGGGCCGCCGCGCTTGGAGTTCGGACCTACGTTGGCCGCTCGAACTTCACCGGCCGCCTGTACTCGGGCTTCACATTCGGCATCAGACGGAAGCGCCGTTCCGGGCGGCAAGAACCCGTCGGCATCGGGCGCCGCCGATGGTGTGGTTGCACCCCCGATGGTGCTGGAGGTCACCGCAGCCGGGCTACTCGTTTCCGAGGTTGCTGGCTCGGGCGACACCGATGAACCCGCGGTCGTTGTTGGAGGCGTAGGCGCGCCCGCGGCACCCGTCGTCGGGTTTCCTTCCTGAGTGGTGTCGGCTGGGGGCACTACGCCGTCGGTCTCGCCCTGTGCCGCGAGATCAGATGCATCGGCGGCTGGGTCGGCGTCATCGGCCTCGGCATCGTCGTCGGTGCCATCGTCGGTGCCATCGTCGGCGGAAACATTGGCAAGAATCTCTGGGACAGACGTGTCTGTCTGCATCGCCTCGACATCTTCAGTAGAAAGGGTTGCGCCGGCACACGCCGCCGCCGCCAATGCCAGAAGAAGGAAGACTGCCGATCGCCCGATTGCATTCATGGGTCACCATCGGCGGCGGGCTGGTGGATCTGAGCAGTCCGGGACGACTACGAAAGCAGGCGTTTCTGCAATGGGGCAGGGAACCGTGGACGAACCACGACCCCACCAACGGCCTCTTGCAGCTCCTGGATCGCTTCTTCGAGCAGCGTGGCGTGTTCGGGATCGAGCGCAGAAGTGAGCTCAACAGCTATCTGACCGTCGGATCGTTGCACCCATCCACCGACGACGCGCCCGTCGGCCCACACGGTCGGCCCCACGTTGCCGAACCGGTCGAACAGCAGGGGCACATCAGCTGGATCAACGTACCAGTCACGTTCCTTCCAGCCCATCGCCGTTGGATCAAGGCCCGGAAGCAGGCGCACCCAGGGTCCGGGGTTCGCCACATCATCGGAATCGCCGTCAGCCACAAAAGCCTGGCGATCACCTTGGATAGTCACCACCTCGGGTTCGCAATCGGCCACTGCCTGTTTGGCCAACCCGGCGGTCCAACCGAACCACCAGCGAATATCGGTCATCGTCGCGGGCCCGAACCGGCTCAGCCACCTGTGTAGCAACGGACCAGCAGCCTCCTGCTCGGCGAGTCCGTGGATGTCGACCCCAAGCCATTGACGGGTTGTCGACCACGGGTATTCGGCGGAGTTCCAACTACCGGGCCGACCTCGAACGATGAGCGCATCGAAGCCAGCCCCCTGCATCACTTTGGTGTGAGCATTCAATGGGGCCGGGTGCCTGGTTGCGGAGCCAAAGGTCACCGGCATCACCAGGTGCGGCAGCGCACGACCAATCTCTCTGGTGGTTAACGACCCGTGGGCATCCAGGAGATCCATGACCTCGGCCTTGGCATCGTTCAACCACGCACGCGGATCGTCGATATCGGTCGTAGATGCGAGAGCGGCAATGGTGCGCTCAGCCTCGGCCCTCGCCACCTTGGCGGTTGCGCTGCCATGAGCCAGGCGAGCAACCTCCGGTGTCATAACCCAGAGCGTTCGGCGCATCGCGTGGTGCCGGACCACCGCTCGCTCCTCATACAGCACTCGTTCAAGTTCGTCGACCGACGGTGTCGTCATTCGAACCAGAGCGGAAAGAAATACCGTTGCGGGGTCCGACGAATGCAGCGCTACCAGGTCGTCGGCGATTCGCGCAAGGTCATCGGTGCGGCTCTGAGAAATCAGGCGGTGCCGGTGAGCCAGCCGCCACCGGCGTTGTTCATCTGAGAGACTGCGCACGACGATCGCTCCGCCACTAGCCCTTCAGGTCCGCCGCTTCCTTCATGGCGTCCTCGCACTTCTTCCAGAGATTTCCCTGCCAGAGCTCCTCCAAACCCGTTTCACCCGACGCCCCCTCGGTGGTCAGGTAGTCGTAGTAGGCGGTCGGCTTGTGGCCGGTCAGATTGTAGAAATCGGGGCTACAGCGGCAGTAGAAACCGTTGGTGAGGTACTCGAAAAACTCCGCCCTCGTGCTACCAAAGTCTCGCTCAAAGTCGTCCATGTTTTGGGGGCGGTACTCGATGGACTTGTTCATCGCTCGACCCAGGTCGGCCGCGATCTCGGCCATCGTCTGGGGCTGCGGACCAGTGAGATCGTAAAACTTGTCACCGTGACGTTCCGGCCCCTCGCTGAGCACCACAGCGGCGGCCTCGGCGATATCTCGGGTAGCAACGAAGGAATTCCGCGCCGTGCCCAAGGGGTTGCTGAACCAGCCTTCGTTGGCGATGGTTTCGCAGTCGGTCTTCAACAGATGATTCATAAAGAAGTTGTTGCGTAGAACAGTCACCGGCAGGCCAGCATCGATCAACGCTTTCTCTCCCCACCAGTAGTGTTGCAACATCAGCGGAATCGGTGCCCCCTCACGGGATGAATGCTGATCAGGCTCATAGGACGCAGTATTGGTATCGGCCCCCATACAACTGACTCGTACGACGTGTTTGATCTGATCGGTGCGTTTACCTAGCTCGGAACAGAAGGCAAGGTGACCTTCGAGCATTGGGTCGAGTGAGGCGGAATACACCACGCTCACGCCATCGAGCGCCGCATCCCAGGAGCTTGGATCGGTGAGATCGAAATGGACAACCTCGTGGGCACCAAGGGCCTTCAACGCGTCAGCCTTCCCGCTGAACGAACAGGCACGAACCACAAACTCGTCAGCTTGCGCGAGTCGAGCTACGAGCTCCTTGCCTATGCGGCCCGTGGCCGAGGTGATCAATGCAATGGGCTTGGTCATGGCTTCTCCTGACGCGACCTCCAACAACTAGAGGACAGACGCCGACCGTATCCCCTTCTTACCTCGGTGGTGTACCGTCATATTCCATGAGGGCCATCGACGCAATCGTTGAACGCCGGATACGCACCGCCCGCGAAAACGGCGAGCTCGAGGGACTTTCGGGGCACGGCGAACCCCTACCCGATCTCGATCAGGTCCGCCCCGAAGGTTGGTGGGCTCGGCGACTCGTCGCCACCGAGCTGCCCGAGCTCGCTCG
The DNA here is from genome assembly GCA_938029215.1 of uncultured Acidimicrobiales bacterium. Classification (GTDB taxonomy): domain Bacteria; phylum Actinomycetota; class Acidimicrobiia; order Acidimicrobiales; family SZUA-35; genus JABDIY01. Next base: position 58,411 of record CALHFG010000046.1, read on the forward strand.
AGACCCATCGATCCTCAGGTAGCGGGCCCGGCGCCGAGCGAGTGGGCCTAGGTTGCGAAGTAGCTGACGAGATTCACCACAACCGTGAGACCGACGCTGATGGCAAGCATCGCTTTCCACGGAAAGAACACCTTGACCCGGGCGCCGTCGTGCGGTTGCTGTTCGAAGGCCTCTTCCATTCGTTGGTGGACTGCTTGCTCAGTCTTTCTGGCCGTCTTAGGGAAGAGCCTTGGCAACACGTTGAGAAGCAGTGTCAGCACGACCGAAGCCACCAAGGACACCACAACAAAATCCTGCATTCCTCGACGCTAGCGGGCCAACACGAACGTGTTGGTAGTGTCCCCGCATGACCTCCCGGCGAAACACGCTCGCTCTGTTTGATCGCTGGTCCGACACCTACGATGCGCAGCTTCTTCAGCGGTTCACCTACAGACCGCTGCACAATGCTGTTCTCGAGGAAGTCCGCGGGCACCAACCCGAGTCGATTCTGGACCTCGGCTGTGGCACCGGTCAGCTCTTGGTTCGGCTCGCTGAGGAGTTCCCCGACGCCCACACCACCGGGCTCGACTACTCAGCCTCCATGTTGACCCGGGCTCGAAACCGAGCCCCGTCTTCACTGGTCCACGCCGACGCCGAATATCTTCCGTTCGCGCCCGAATCGTTCGATCTGGTGACCTGTACCGAATCGTTCCACTGGTACCTCGATCAGGCAAGCACCCTGGGCCAGGTCGCCCGACTGTTACGCCCAGGTGGGATGGCGGTGATCGGGTCGATTGCGGCCTTCGGCCGACTCGATCGGGCAGGGGTTGAACGCCTGTCGCATCGGCTTGACCAACCGATCAAAGCGCTCACCGGGTCCGAGCTCCGCTCGCTTGTCGCCCGTGCCGGACTTGATGTTCAGCGGCAGCGAAGGGTCCCTCGCCCATCGGTTCTGATTCCACTTCCGCTACTCACCATCGCAAGCAAGCCTGCGAATCGCGATTGACCGCCTCTATTCCGAGCGTTTCGCCCGCTTGGCCTCCGCGGCGGCAGCGCGTTCGGCCGGATCCATTTCCCACGCGTACTTCCGCACGGGCACGGTGCTCTCCACCTTCTTGCGTCGGGGTGTTTTCCGCGCAGTTGAACCAGCCAAACCGCTCGCCTTCTTCTTTGGAGGCCGCTTGGATCGCTTCTCCATCGGCTTGGGGTCAGGCAACAGGGTGGACACGCCATCGACGGCAGCCAACCGGGTGAGCGGAATGTCAATGATGCTCGCGAACGCCTTCAGCCGGTCGTTATGGCTCAGGGAGCGATAGCCATCGGCAGCCTGATCGCGTTCCATACGGGCCAGTGCACGCTCCAGATGTCCTTCGGTCACGCCGAGTTCCGCCGCCACCTTACGGCGATAGTGCGGGGTGCCCCACGACCCGCTCATGGCTGAATCGACCGACGGTTCATCACAACAAGGATGGTAGACCGCACGCGTCGATAAGGCGCCCCAGCGATCGGCTAGTGGAAGGACTCGATGAACGTCGTGATGCGTGGCAAACAGAACGCAACCATCGGCCCGATTCCGAGCGTGAACCACACGGTCCCGAGACCAAGGACGGAGAGATCACGGAGAAGGGCGAGGCCTGCAAGCAGAGCGAGCATCTCAATTCCGGTGCGGGCCTTGGCGATCGGAATCCCTCGCTTACCCAGGCCGGTCATCAAACCGTCGCGAGGACCGGGCCCAAGGCCTCCTCCGATGTACAGGCCTGAACCAATAGCGATCACCATCGGTCCCCCGATGGTGAGCACCATGCGGGGCACGAGCCCCTCGGGAGCATCGAAGATCCCGACCACCACGTTGACCGTGTACCCGATAAGGATCGCGTTCAGAATGGTTCCAACGCCCATTCGCTCACCGAGTGGGATAAACAGCAGGACGATGGCAAAACCGACCAAGTTGAGCACCGTGCCGAATCGCAGGCCCGTTGTTTCGCTGAGGCCCTGATGCAGCACATCCCATGGTGCAAGGCCCAGATCTCCGAGAACCATCATGGCAATCCCGACGCCGAACGCGACAAGACCCGCAACGACCCACGGGAGCCTCCGTATCGTTTCGCGAGGGGTAAGCACCAACAGAAAGCGGCGCCACCCTTGCGGCGTTGTTGACCCAAGAACCGAGTTCAAGCACTGAACCTATCGCTGATAGATGCCGGGGGAGCTCGATTTTGTCGAGGCGACGGCCTACGGGCGGGCCACGATTGAATCGTCGTCAATGTGAGCTGATTCCAGCAGGCTTTTGGCCGACCAATCACCCACAAGGCCGCTCAAAGCCAGCTGCCGAGCTTCCCGATCGAGCGGGGCGAGGTAGGGAAGAATTCTGGCCACCAGCTTCCATGCGAACGGCCAGTCGCGTTTGCCGCCGAGGTGCTGGGCCACCTGAAAAGATGCCTCGTCCCGATCCGCTGCGGAGACGTTGGGATGAAGGTTGAAGTAGCGGGCGAACTCTGCGGGCGGAAGCGCGGACCATGCGGCCCAGTCCTGCGGACGTAAGCGAACGAAGTCGAGCTCGAGAAGACGTTTTGACAACTCCGCTGGCATCCCCTGGTCGAGGGAACGGTCGCCGCGAGGGACGGCGGTAAAAACGAGCCGGACAGCCTCCGGCAGCTTAAGGCTGCCGACCCTACGACGCTCGACCAGTTCAACCAGGCGATCGGTCACGGTCACGTCGAGCCGTTCAGTCGGCTCTACCAACAGGACTCCATCACCTTGAATCGCCGCCGTTTGAAGCGCCCAGGGCTGTAGTTCAGAGAGGTCGTTTTCGCCAGAGAAGCCACTCAGGCCCAAAGTGACGCACGGGATCTCAAGCTTTTGAGCCAGGGTCTTCACGGTTGCTGACTTGCCAACACCCTTACTACCCCACAAACAAAGCGGAACGTTGGCCTGTACGGCGGCACCGAGTACGTCATCATGAGCAGGCACACATGGTGTATCGACCCAAGAATTCAGTGCCTTGAATTAGGACGTCTAGGTGAGCGGCGAAACGTTGATCGACCTAGCAGCGGCGTTCAACTCGGCCACTGTCGCATCCTCAACCACGATGCCTTCGTGCCGTTCTCGACGAGCGCGAGCCTCGGGCTCGCCCGGGAGCAGTATCTCGTCGAACCCGGCGCGTCGAGTTGCGTTCTGCGCGTACTGGAGGAAACCAGATGCCTCGGTCGAGAGGGTCTCGGCGCTACCAACGGCGGCAGGGTCGATAAGGATCGAAAGCATGTTGTTGATGATGGCTCCGGTCCGTTCGTACTTCGGATGCACAGTCATCCCGCCAATCAATGCCGCTCCAAGGATCTCGCACATCAGTGCGAGGCCTGAACCCTTGTGATCTCCCATGGCCACGAGTGCGCCCTTGGGACCGTCGTCGTTCCACATCACATTGGGATCGGTCGTCAGCTCTCCCGAAGGGTCAAGCACTGTGCCAGCAGGCACCGGCTCACCCCGATTCTTGGCCACGCGGGTCTTGCCCAGCGCGATGGTGGAGGTTGCCATATCTAGCAAAGCGGCGGGAACACCACCATCGGCCGGGATCGCGATGCACACCGGATTCGTTCCGAACCGAGCCGAAGCACCGCCGTGTGGTGCCACCAACGGTTCATGCCCTGCGACGTTTACAAAGTGAATACTGGCCAGACCTGAAGCCACCGCCTGCTCGCCCCAATGACCGATGCGCCCGACGTGAAAACTGTTGCGCAGACCGACCAGAGCAACACCCTGTTCCTTTGCACGCTGGATTCCTGCGGTCATCGCTCTGAAGCCAGCAACCTGCCCGAACCCGAAATGGCCGTCGAACACCATGACCGGGCCGCTGTCGATAACGGCTTCAGTTTCGGCGTTCAGGCTCAGCAGTCCTGCGGCTACCGCATTGACGTAGGTGGGCAACATGCCGATCCCGTGACTGTCGTGACCGGACAGATTGGCCTGGATTAGCTGATCTGCGACCAGGGTCGGCTCGTCACCATCTGACCCAAGAGCGCGAACAACCGACACTACAAACTGGTGAAGACGGTCAGGAGCGAAGGTCGACATGGTCTGAAGCTAGCGGTCGGGCCTTTGCGCGTCTATGCGACAGCCAAGATCAGTCCGGCCCTGGGGCGGCGGCCGTCCATACTGCTACCGCCTCGGCCCGATTGCGACACTTCAATCGCCGCAGGATGGCCGACACATGAGTCGACGCTGTTCGATCGCTGATGAACAACTGCGCTGCGATCTCCTTGTTACTCCACCCGCCCGCCATCAGTTCGAGCACGTCGGCCTGGCGAGCCGAGATGGGCAAGCCACGATGAGAAGTGGTTCGGGCGTGGGTTGCACGAATGGCGTCGACCGCGTGAACGATCCACACAATCTCAGCCGCTTCTGCCTGATCACGTAGAACGAGATCAACCACCCGGTCGATCTCCGCCGCAGCCAAGCGCGCCCTCATGGACTCATAGCGATAGTTGAGCCGTTCCAAGATGTCCCCTGCCGCTCGGATCTTCTTGGGGTCTGCTTCGACCAGGCCTCGACAGAGTTCCACATATGCGGCGCCCGCAGAGGTGCTCCCATCGAGCTTGGTGATGAGCGCGTCGGGTGAATCGAACCGTCCCGCAGCAACCTGGACCCGAATCGACTCGGTGACTACCTCACGAACCCAGGTCTGATTTGGGCAGTCGCCCAACCAGTGCAATGCACGACGCGACTCCTCAAGGGCTGCTTCGTAGTTTCCATGCAGCCGCCAGGTCTCTGCCAGCAGCAGATGGTGCACACCGGTGTACTGCGATGCTTGGAGCCCGGACGCAACGTCGACGCTCTGCTGCAACCGCTCGAGTAGACCCTCATGCCGCTGAAGCAGTAACGCCAACCGCGCTTCCAGATGCGTCAGATCGAGCTGATCGACAGACGACAAAACGCGGTCACCGATCAGTCCGATGGTTGCCGACGCCAGGTGCGGTTCGGCTCGATCGAGATACAAGCTGCTCAGCCCGACGATTGGCAGCAGCGGGACCGACAATGACCCTCGCTCACGGGCGAGCCAGACGGTTTGCTCGGCAAGCGCAAGCGCCCGATCGCTGGGTCCAACGCTCGTGTGCTCGACGACGACGCGCGCATACACCGCTCGGACCGCGACATCATGCTGATGCGCCCGACGGGCCTGCACGTAGAGCGCCTCGGCTTTGGCGTCAGCTTCTGCGGTCTGCCCGTCGACCAGCAACCCGAACACTTCGGAGAACTGAAGGTCATAGCTGGGGTCGGTGGCGGGCGCAGTGCCATCGGAAAGATCGGCGATGGCGGCCGACAACTCCTTCATTTCCGCACCATTGGCGCTGGCCAACGCTATTCCCAGGGCGGTGGTTTGGATCCGCCGCTGAAGGTCCTTATCGCTCGTGAGCGACATCGCTTCGGCAAGCAGGAGTCGAGCGGCGACCCCATCACCGTCGCTATGAGAAGCGGACGCTTGCTGTACCAGCAGCAATACCTGATTCTCCAGCGAATACCGGGCATTCGGCGCGCCGAGCTCGCTTCGGATGAGCGTCGCGACCTCGGAGGCTCGTCGTTGGTACGCCAACACCGATGCCTTTGCTGACACCAGCTGGAACCGGTGGTCTTGTGTTGTCGGGCTCGCTGGGCCCGAGAGGTCCAGAGCATGATCAAGCACCAGGTCAGCTCGGTCGAGTTTTGACGCCGAACTCCACAGACGGGACGCGAACAGAGCGGCGCGGACCCCTTGGGACAGCTCGTTGCGAGCGAGGAAGTGACGAGCGAGGTGCTCGAGAACAACCGCTTCAAGCTCGCCTCCCCGATGAAGCACAAGTTCGTCGAGCGCGTGGTCAGCGAGCTTCCGCTGATCCTCCGTCAGCCGGTTACCGGCAGCCAGATCGGCAAGAAACTGCTCCGCAGCTGATCCCAGCCGCGAGATCAGCCAATTTGGTCCCACAGACGCCGTCGATTCACTGGCCGCCAAGCCCCTATTCGCCCCCATATTGCTTCACTGTAGGTTGTTTGAGCCCACGGCGTCACTCGTTCGGCCGAACCGCCGGCGCTCGAATACGTCATATGCCGTATACCTCACCAACTCCACGGCCAATACCCTGTGAGGTAGCGATACTGCGAGTGACAGCGACGCCTCGGCGATCACTGTCAGTAGTTGCTTGGATACTGGGCGGCTGGAGGGTTTGTTGGCGCATTACCTCCAGACGGTGGCAACCATCGGGGTTATGTACCCCGCTCAGAGTTCCTAGCTCTCAAAGCTTTAGGCAGCCCGTGACCTATCTAGTCCGTGCCGCAAGCTCGACCAGCGAGTCGAAGAGCCCTTCGGGTGAAGATTCGACCACGTCACCGAAGTGGTCGGCCGCTGCCGCCGTCGAGCGGGGCCCGGTCGTGACGGCGACAGGAGGGACTCGGTGACCAAGCAGATCGACCAATCGTGTTGCAATCGAAGGGGATGAGATAACGGCTACCTCGGCACCCGTAGCTTCTTCCAGCGCGCGATCCGACACCTCCGGAACAGCGGTGGAATAGGCCGTCACTACTTCCACCTCATACCCCCGCTCGGTAAGCCCAACAGCGAGATCATCGGATGCCAACTCCGCCAGCGGCGCCAGCACCCGGCCCGGTCGAGGTGGAAATCCATCGACCAGCCCACGGGCGGTGTGCACGCGAGGGATCACCAACGCGTTCCGCCCCAATACCCCTTCGAAGGCAGCGGCGGTGGCTGGGCCGACTGCCGCAAGCCTCAGTCCTGGGGGCAACTCGGTCCCCGCGAGAGCTTCGACTCCGTTCACCGAGGTGCACGCGATCCAGTCGAACGTGTCAAGTCGGCTCAGCGCATCCGCAAGCGCCACACCACCATCGGCTGGAGGCCGAACCTCGACCAGCGGCAAACGAACAACACGGCCGCCTGCGGCCTCGACCCGCGCATGGAAGGACTGGCCCCGTCCGGCGGGGCGGCACGACAGAACCGTGAGTCCCCCAAGCGCGGCAACCTGGCTCATCAGCCCTCGAGCATCGACCGGAGTTCGACGGCCAACTGCGTTCCGGGCTGGGTGTCGACGCCAGCGATGAAAGTGTGTCGGTGAAACTGTGCGCCGGTTGGGTCGGCCAAGATACCGGTCAGTCGCGCCTCATCGTCGGAAACCAGTTCGGCAAAGGCGCCGGCTGGAAGCTCACAGTCACCGCCCAATTCGACAAGGAACTGGCGTTCCAGGTCCAAACGGAGCCGACTAGGTGCATGCTCGATAGCGGCAAGGAGCCCTGCAGTTTCGGTGTCTTCACTTCGACACTCGATTGCCAGCGAACCCTGCCCAACCTGAGGAACCATCAGATCCGCGGATAGTTCGTGGCCAACCGGATCGGTGATACCCAACCGGTGCAGAGCAGCCGAAGCCATCACGATGGCCCCACCGGCAGGGATCTTCTGCAGGCGGGTTTGGATATTGCCGCGCAGCTCCTCCATCACCAAATCGGGCCGGATCGCCAGCAGTTGCACGCGACGCCGGGCCGACCCGGTTCGGACCGTGGCGCCTAGTTGTAGCTCGTCGAGCGAAGCTCCAATCAGAGCATCGAACGGGTTAGCCCGCTCGGGAACCGCGGCCATCTGCAGCCCCGGAACGGTCGTGGAAGGAAGATCCTTCGCCGAGTGGACCGCAGCATCGGCATGACCAGCCGCCACCATGGCTTGGACCTGGGTCGAAAACGCACCCTTGCCGCCAAGATCGGCGATCGTGAGGTCGAGTCGTTCGTCCGCAGTAGTCGACGTAGGCACAAGCTCGAAAGCCAGGCCAGGGTGAGCACGCTTCAAGAGCCGTCCCACTTCATTCGCCTGCCACAGCGCAAGTGGAGACTGGCGGGTGGCCAACCTCAGCTTCACGAGAGGTCGAACAGCTCCCTAATCGATTCGGCGAGCCGGTCACCTCGATGGGTGCCTGCCGCTCGTCGAACCGACGACGATGGCGCATGAAGAAGCTTGACCACGATGGCCTTGGTGGCTGCATCGACTGCGGCCCACTGTTCTTCGGTGAGGTCGTGGTGCTTGTGCATGCGGTCGAGTTCATGCTGTCGGTCAGCCTCGGCCGATCGATACAGCGAAGCGAGCAATGGCTCGACCTCGGCGGTGGTAATGGTTCGCCGGTACCGTTCCATCTCGTCGTCGAGAAGGCGACGTGCTGCCTCGGCTGCCACCTGGCGCTCGGAGATATTTGCGTTGGCAAACGCCTGCAGGTCGGCGAGAACCAGAAGATCGATCCACTCGAGCGTCATGACGTTTGGGCTGACATCGCGCGGAACGGCGAGATCCATCACCAGCACTCGATCGTCCCGGACGGGGAACATTTCGGCCTCGACCACGAACCCGGCTGCTCCGGTGGCGGTAATAACGACATCGGCTTGAGCGATCAGCGACGCCAGCTCACCAAAGTGATACGCCGTGCCACCCACACGTTGGGCCAACGCATCGGCAGTTTCGAAGGTTCGGTTGCAAACTGCGAGCTCGCCGACGCCTCGACGTACCAAGGCATCAGCGACCGAAGCTCCAACCTCGCCCGTGCCGACCACCAGAACACGCTTGTCGACCAAATTGCTGAGTCGATCTTCGGCGAGCTCTACTGCGCTGTGGGCCAAAGAGACGGTGCGCTGCCCGATCGCAGTGTCGGTCCGCACCTTGCGGCCAGCACTGACCGCGTGCTCGAACAATGGGTTGAGGAGCGCTCGAGCGGTTCCTTCGCTGCGAGCGGTATCCCAGGAGTTGCGAACCTGACCCAAGATCTCATGCTCACCGAGCACGACGCTGTCGAGACCGGCGGTCACGTTGAAAAGGTGTTGGACCGCATCGCTGGCATGGTGCACATACAGATGATCACCAAACCGCTCCATGTCGACGCCAGAGAGCAAAGAGAGAGCGTCACGACACACTTTGAATCCGTCGTGAAAGCGTTCTGCATGCACGTAGAACTCGGTGCGATTGCACGTGGAGATCACCACCGCCTCGTTCACGCAATCGTGTGCGGTGAGCTCGGCAAGCGCCTTGGGGATAACGTCGGCACTCAACGTGAGGGACTCCAGCAACTCAGCGGGTGCTGAGCGATGGTTGAGCCCCACGGCGAGATAGGTCATGACCCCACCATTGTCGCTGATGTTGACCCGTTTCGCCTACCCAAATCCGAGAAAGAGTCAATCGTCACTATCAATGAAACCTTATGACGACAACGGTATTCCCGTGCCCGAGCGGGCCGCCCGGCCCCGCTGGCGGTAAAAGCTCAGGATTTGCAACTCCGTTGCGATGTCTACCGACCGACAGGTGACATCGGAGGGCACGTCCAGTAGTTCGGTTGTGAAATTGAGGATCGATCGGATCCCGTGGCTCACAAGCAGGTCAGCGGCCTCCTGGGCAACGGTCGCAGGTGTTGTGATGACCCCGACCAGAATGTCTTCTTGCTCCACAAGCCGACCGATATCGGTGGGCGCCAACACGGGGATTCCGCCAATTTCGGTGCCTACGACCTCGGGCGAGATGTCGACCATCGCGGCGACAGGAAATCCGCGCTCTCCAAAGCCGCCATAGTTGGCGAGGGCGGTCCCGAGGTTGCCTGCGCCAACGATGACTACCGGCCACTGTTGGTTCAATCCAAGAACATGGGAGATCTGGGAGACGAGGTAGTTGATGTCATAGCCGACGCCCCTGGTACCCGTAATGTCAAGGGACGCGAGATCTCGGCGGAGTGTGGCAGGGTGTGTTCCAGCCTCCTCGGCGAGACGTTCCGACGAAACCGAAGACATCCGCTGCGCTCCGAGTTCGATCGCCGCCCGCAAATAGGCTGGTAGACGCCCCACGGTTGCGTCGGAGATTGCCGGATCCATGGCTCGGAGGTTACATGGTCGACGCCGAGCGGGTGCCGGATCGGCGACCGCGTCGTACTTTTTCTGCCTTTGCGGGTACTAGTTGGCGAGGTCTCGCCGACGCAGCTTTCCGGCTACGCCGATGGGGAGTTCCTCCATGATCTCGATTCGTTTCGGAACCTTGTATCGGGCGAGATGTTGCGCACAGTGTTCGCGCAGAGTCTCCTCCAACCCCTCGTGTTCCGCGCCGTCATTCAGCGTGACGAAGGCATTCACTCGCTCACCGGTGTTGGTGTCCAACGCGCCGATCACCGCGGCTGCCTCCACCGCAGGATGGGCCTGAAGCACGTTTTCTACTTCGGCGGGGTGGACGTTGAATCCGGCCACGATCACAAGGTCTTTGGTGCGACCCGTTATCGACAGGTGACCAGATTCATCGACCGTTGCCAGATCCCCGGTTCGGAACCATCCATCGGACGACCTCGTTCGCTCGGTTGCGGCGTGATCGTCCCAGTAGCCAGGGCTCACCATCGGCCCGGTAACCCATACCTCGCCGATATCGCCGATGAGCACGTCGTTTCCGTCTGCGTCCACCAGCCGGCACTCCACCCCAGGCATGACGGGCCCAACCGAGCCAACATCTACCTGGTCGGTTCCAAAGCCAGAACACAGAATTCCGCAGGTCTCAGTAAGCCCGTAACCCTCTCGCAGGTCGACGCCGTGCACATCCCGCATGGTGACGGCAACATTGGGGTCAAGACTAGACGCCCCCGACAATGCAACCGTCAGCTGTTGTAGAGGCGCCGTTTGAGCGGGCTCCATACGGGAAAGTGCCCGCCACATATTGGGCGGCCCGGCAAGAATACTGACGTTATGGGTCGTGACGTCTTCGAGCAGCAATGCCGCATCGAATTCGTCGTGAAGGACGATGGTCGCGCCGACAGCCAACCCGAGATTAAGGATCACGTTGAGCCCCAGAACGTGAAACAACGGCACAACCGCAATGGTGGCTTGGGCCTCGGTCGAAAAGTCGACACCGGTCGCTTTGACCGACAACAACGAAGCCCGCAAGTTTCGGTGCGTAAGAATTGCGGGCTTTGAAGGTCCTGCCGTGCCACTGGTGAAAAGCAGTACCGCGACGTCGTCTGGCTCCACCGGTGCGGCGTCGTCCAATGGATCGATGGCCGACCCGGTCACGTTGATCGACTCCATGACCGTTACCGCAGCATCGGGCGCCGCGGTCTGCAACGCGGGGACGCTCTGGGCTGCGGAGGGCCCTACCAGGATCTCCGCCATCGGTACCGCCGCCATGTCCCGCATCCGCTCCGATTCGGGCGAGAAGGGGTTCATGGGCACGGCCACCATCCCCGCGGCCAGACAGGCGAGATAGCCACTCACGAACGACACGTCGTTTTTGCTAACCACACCAATGTGCGAACCTTTCGCATGGCGACTCGCCAGATGCCCGGCCCAGAGGCCGGTTTCCGCCCGAACCGCGGAAATGGGCGTCGAGACCCCGCCAGAAATGATGCGGCTGGTCTCCGCTGTGAGCAGGATTGATATGAGGTTGGCCGAATCGGTCACCTGTTGATTTGACCACATCTCTCAAGTGGCGTCGAACACAGGCCGAAGTCTTTAGGACAACCCAGTGGCGACATGTAGTCGCTAAGGGGGATGCCCCGCAACAAATCTTCGCCTGCCTGTGACTCTTCGCCGCCAACAACAACCCCTGCGCCTCGCCTCAATTTTGACCGCAGGAGCACTCTGCCTCATCGGGCTCGGCCTCATGGCGGGAACGACCACTCCGCCCACCAGTTCGGTCCTGGGGACCACCGTCACCAATCCTGAACGCCTCGCCTTCGCCACGACCGAAGATGCCGAGGTTCAGATGTTCGTCGACCGGATCAACGAACTGCGAGCCGAGCGCGGGATCGACCCCCTCTCCCCGGACCCAGAACTCGAGCTGACAGCAACTGCATGGGCAGCCCATATGTCCCAGACTCAAGACCTAGAACACGCCGAGGATCTGTCTTTGGGTGTGTCGACGGACTGGCGCAAGCTGGGCGAGAACGTGGGCGTTGCCCCCGAAGCCCAGCTTGATGAACTCTTTGAAGCGTTTGTCGCTAGCCCGACCCACCTGGCAAACCTGGTCGACCCGACCTTCGACAAGATCGGAATCGGCGTGGTCCACGCGAACGGGAAGCTGTGGATGGCACAACGCTTTATGGACATCAGTCCTGAAGACCTGGGCGTCGAACTCGGCTAGACCCGCCTGAGCGTTGCGGCAGTTTGCCAAACGACGGCGCGACCGATTTCAATAGGCCGATGCTGGCCGAGACGCTCTTGCCGTTGGGAAAACTCGACCCCGGGCTGCGTGAGCCAGATACCCCTCTCCACATCGCTGACTTTGGTCGACTTTCCGTGCAGGCCGAAGAACTGGGATATGACGCCGTACTGGTGGAGGAAACCAAAGACGACCCATACCAGTGCATGGCGCTGGGGGCTGCGGCTACCACGTCGGTTGGGTTTGCGACCTCGGCTGCCATGGCCTTTCCGCGCAGTCCAACCGTCACGGCAATGTCGGCGTGGTCGCTACAAAAGTTGTCCAATGGGCGATTCACTCTGGGGCTCGGCACCCAGGTTCGAGGGCATATTCAACGCCGCTTCGGTATCCCGTGGCATCCTCCGGCGCCATGGATGCGGGACTACATCAACGCGATGCGGGCGGTCTGGGACACGTGGCAGAATCAAACGCCGCTCGATTTCACAAGCGAGCACTACAACCTGAACCTGATGGTCCCGCTTTTTGACCCCGGACCGATCGATCATCCCAAGGTTCCAGTTCACATCACTGCGATCGGGCCAAATATGTGCGCCCTCGCCGGTGAGCTCGCCGACGGCGTGCGGCTTCACCCGGTCTGCACCAGTCGTTATATCGAAGAGGCCGTGATGCCAGCGCTTGATCGTGGAGCCAAGCGAACAGGACGGGATTCCTCTGCGATAGAGGTCTGTCTCAAGCCACTGGTCGGCACCGCAGCCAACGACGCCGAACTTGCCCAAGTCGCCGAGACCGTTCGAGCCCGAGTGGCGTTCTATCTGTCGACGCCTTCGTATCGGCGGACCTTCGAGCTACACGGTTGGGGAGAAATCGCCGAGCAGGCCGCCCGCCTGTCGAAAGCCAAGAAGTGGGACGAGTTGCCGTCGCTTGTGCACGACGAGATGCTGCACACGGTGGCGACCCTCGGCACCTATGACACCATGGCCACCAAGCTCACCGAGCGATTCGGTCACCTTCTAGATCGAATCGAGTACTCAATGGCGGTGACCAACCCGGACGAGGCGGACGTACTGACAACGATCCTACGGAAACTGCAGGCCACCAACCGCGACCAATAGAACCACGAGCGTCAATACCATGATTTGATGGGACCGGGGGTACGTGTGGCGGCGGTGGCGCTGAGCCTGCTCGCGGCCGCGTGCTCGACCGATCAACCACTGGGCAGTCCGACCGATCCCGAGGTGGTGCCACTCGATCCCGACATTCCCAGTTCCGCGAGCGGTGAAGTCGACGCTGAGCCTTCTCAAACCACCAGCAGCGACGCATCGCCACGGGATGCCAACGAGCACGTGGCAGCGAAAAACGACGCCCGATGCCTAGCGCTGCCACAGAAAAGCCCGATCGGTGGAATCGAGCTGTTGGTCACCAATGTCGGAGACGTCCGGCAAGAGGTCAATGTCTTTCGTGATGGAGAACTTCAGGTCACCGTGACCCCCGAACCCGGTGGAATGGATCCGAAACTGGCTGATCGGGATTCGACCCAATTCGATCAAACCGCCTACCACACCGACTTCGCTCCCCCGCTGGGCGCATCGGTGCGCTATGTCGCCTCCACTGGAACCGACCCAGCAGAGGGCGACCTTTGTGGGGTGATCGAGGTTCCCGAAACCTGGCCCGCGCCCTCTTGCGAGGTGCAAATCATCGACGGATACCCCAGCCTGCTGTTAGCGGAAGGTTTCGGGATTCGCTCCTACCGGCGCAATGGCGAACCGATCACCCTGAGCACCCCTCCCGGTGTCGGCGAAAACCGGCTGTTCGACGCCGATCCACCCATCGGTGTTCGTTTGAACTACTCGGTGATCAGCGACAACAACCGCTGGCCTCAGACCGTAAGCGACTGCGGCGACGTCACGATCGCAAGCGCCCCCATCCCACCGGATCGACTCGTACAGGCCCAAGCCCGACTGGACGCAACGTTGGGTCCGTTCTGGTACACCACAATTTCGCCGATCTGCCCAAGTTGCGAAGCCGACGATGAGATCACGTATGCGTTCGCACCTGACCAGTCGATCATGGGCACGTGGCGAAACGGCTTTGAAGTTGAACACAGTTCTGAGCCATGGCGAGTCCACCCCCAGCAATTGGCAACGCACCTGATCACTGAGCGGGAGGCCGGGCGCGAGGTCGAGGTTGAGTTCGACGGTAACAGCACAACTATTACCAGGTGGACCGTCGACGGGGTTGGAGCCGAGGTGCTCTGTGAAAGCGTCGACACCGCCTCGCTGGCGCTACGAACGCCCTTCTGTAACCCCGAGTTCTTCGACTAGCCTCGCTTGCCGAGCACCGCACTATCTAAAGCGGCTTGCGAATCCGATCTTCGCCGCGGCGAGAAACATATCTTCGGTGTAGGTGAACAGAGACCCGAGAATCCGATCGATCTCGTCCGGCTCCGGGATCATGCGATTGGGCAGACGGCCCTCGAGGTAGATACCGCCGTCGTCACGCACCGTAAAGGCCATGCCGTACAGCTTGTGATTTCGCACGAGAAGGTGCCGGTAGAAGACGTCCACATTCTCTTCTGGAGCAGGGATGAAATAACTCTCGAACTGCAACGATCGCTGACCCAAGGTGAACTCGGCAGAGAAATTCTCCTTCGCCTCGCCCGACAGGCGGATGTACCAAGACGGAGGCGTCTCACCGATCCGTTCAACGGCTACAACAGCCGAATTCTGCAAGACTTGGGTGGCCAGGGCCGCGCTGATAAAGGCGTCGTGTTCGGCCAGTTCCTGCGGCGTCGAGAGCTCCGACATTAGCGGGCAAGAACAAACAGCTGCAGCGCCGCAGCACCAAAGATCAGGATGAGAAGCAACGCAAGGGTGATGACGATTGATGGTCTCATGACTCAGGATTCTCTCTCGTTGGTCCAAGTTTCACGACCACCTGCTTGCCAGCAGCATCGGACCTCGAGAGTTTGACCTCGTCGCCTTCGACGAGTCCAAGCTCTTCGGCGGCCGAGCCGCGATCAACCGCCAACGACAGCAGGCCACTAGCGTCCCCGAGCACGCCAATCGACCCGGTGCTGATCGCAGAGTAGGTGTGCACCGGCATGGCGGCTCGGGAAAGGTTGTCACCCGCAACTCGCACGGCCGGCCAGGAACGTACGTCCTCGGGGTCGACGTTGAGCTGAACATTTCCGAAGCGATCGATCCAAAGCACTTGGGCTTCAATCTCACCCTCATCGTTCAACTGAGAGACCGGAAGAACGCCGGGAAGCAGCAGTGCGGGGTCGATCTGAGTTCCCATTGCCTCTGGCGGAACGCCTCGGGTGAGGTGAGCTGCCACCGGGGCGAAGACATCGCGCCCTTCGAAGGTGGATCCGATCCCGGGGAGATGGAATTCTTTGTTGTCTAAGACCCACGCATTCGTGGCGCCACCGACCATGCCCACCGCGGGAGCAAAGAGACCGTTGTCCGGGCCCACCAGATAGCTCTGTCCGTCTCCAACCTCGATACACACGGCTTTGCGGTCGGTTCCAACACCGGGATCGACGATCCCGAGCACGACGCCCGGCAAGAGATACTGAGCTGCCCGCGCAATGGCGAGGCCGCCCGCCCGAACGTCGTGAGCGTCGATGCCGTGGGTGATATCGACGACTCGAACCGTGGGGCAGATCGACCAAATGACGGACTTGGTGACGCCCACCGACTCGTCGGTTAGGCCAAAGTCGCTGATGAAGGAGATCGTTTCGAAACTCATCAGCTCTTCCCCAGTTCGCGACTGCGATTTGTTGCTGCGGCGACCGCATCTTGGAACGCAGCTCGTATGCCGTTGCCTTCGAGGACTCCGAGACCCGCCGCGGTCGTTCCCCCGGGTGTGGTGACATTGGCACGCAACTGTGCAGCCTCGGCTCCGTCGGCCAGCAACATCTGGCCAGCGCCGGCCACGGTTTGATAGGCCAGCTGTTGGGCCACCGGGCGTTGAAGACCAGCCGCCACGCCCGCGTCGGTCAACGCTTCGGCGACCAAGAACACATACGCCGGACCTGAACCGCTCAACCCGGTTACGGCATCGATCTGTGTTTCGCTAACCGGCGATGCGACACCAACAGCGCCGAGCACAGCAAGCCCCCAGGCAAGATCGTCGTCGTCGGCAGAAGCTCCAATTGCAACACCCGACGCTCCCATACCCACCAATGCCGGCGTGTTGGGCATGCAGCGGACCACTGCAGCCGACGTGACCGCTTCGAGCGACTCGGTTGTGATGCCAGCACACACGCTAAGGAGTTGAGGAACGGGGGGAAGCGCACGTACAACTTCGATCGCGAGGTGAGGCTTTACCGCCAAGACCGTGGGGACGCCCTCGGTCGCCTGCGATGAAACATGTACGCCCGGGAACGTCTTGGTCACCGCGGCTGACGCCACCTCACTTTGCTCAACCACTCCTAATTCCGCCGCTGGCGCGAAGGTGTCGATCAAGCCCCCCAGCAGGGCTTGCCCCATCTTTCCACCGCCAACGATCTGAAGTTTCATCACCCGACAGGCTAGTGGGTTCGCCGAACGGCTCAGCCGGGTCCGGGGTTATGAACAGGGTTGAAGTGCCCGGCTGCTCACGTCGGCGTAAATCCTGCGCAGCCGTCCCGCCGATGTTGACCAGGTGTAGGTGCGGGCCCTGGCGGCGGCGCTGATCGACATCCGACGAGCCAGGAGCGGGTCATCGAGCAAGAGATCGACGTGGGCGGCCCATCGGTCTGGATCACGTTCCTCCATCAAGAAACCGGTGACGCCACTATCTACCAGTGTGAGGAGGCCGCCGACCGCACTTGCAATGACCGGCGTCCCGCAGGCCGACGCCTCAAGCGCCACCAGACCAAAAGATTCCGACCGGCTCGGGACCAGCGAGATGTCGGCGGCCCGGTAGTAGGTGGAAAGCAGGTGATGGGGTTGGGGTGGAACGAACTTGACTCGGCTGCGCACGCCAAGGTCGTCGATCAGGGCGTTGATCCGACTCAGTTCCTCTTCACCCTTTACACCACTAGCGCCGCCGATAACCCACAATTCAGCGTCGGTGTGCTCGCTCGCCGCCAGCGCCCCGACGGCGACATCCAGACCCTTGAGCGGCTGGATTCGGCCCACGAACAGCAACATCGGGTTCGGTCCCGCGCCGATGGCGTTGCGCGCTCCGGCCTGACTGCCGGGAGAAAAGAATGCGTGATCGACCCCGGGAGGAACGATTTCGATACGTTGTCGCGGCGTGAAGTAGAACTCTTCCAGCTGGTCGGCTTCGGGAACGCAGTTAGCCAGCACGACGTCGGCGCAGGCCATAACCTCTGCTTCGGCTCGAGCACGGCTTTCAGGTTCGGGATCGCCGCTCTCGGCTTTGACTCGGGCCAACGTGTGGAAGGTAGTGATCAAAGGCAGTTGCAGCATTTGCTTGAGTTGCAAACCGGCGACTCCGGAAAGCCAGTAGTTCGCGTGGACTGCGTCGGCCCCCCACTCGGAGATGTCATCTCGAACCCACTCGCTGAACTCCCGAACGTGATCTGGAAGCTCTTCCTTGGTTTGATGAGTTGGCCCTGCCGGAACGTGAACCACTTCGAACCCCGGCTCGACGCTGACACGCTCAGGAAGATCATCGGCCCAGCGGCGGGTGTAAGCCCGGCATTCGACCCCCGCCTGGGCGAGCGCTCCCACAAGCTCGCGGACATAAACGTTCATTCCTCCGCCATCCCCGGTGCCCGGCTGGGCCAGGGGGCTTGTGTGGAGTGAAAGAATGGCCAGCTTCTGCACGAGCTAGTCCTCGACCTCAGCAGCATCGTTGGCCGCTGGAACCTCTCCAACGAATGACCGATACACCTCGAGTAACGCCTTCTTTTGAATGTCATTCAGCTCTGGTGCGCTTCGGATGGATGCCACAAGATCGGATCGTTCCGAGCGTTCGTCAAGAATGCCGGCCTGCACATAGAGCGTCTCGGCCGAGATGCTGAGGCCTCGGGCGATCTGCTGGAGAATGTCCGCCGAGGGCTTGCGAAGGCCACGTTCGATTTGAGACAGGTATGGGTTGGAAATCCCGGCAACCTCAGAAAGCTTGCGCAACGACATTTCCGCCATCCGACGCTGCTCTCGGATGAATTCGCCGAGATCTGGCTTCTTGGTTTCGCTCATGAGATTCCTCGCCCAGACGCATCATTCTGGATGGTGTGCCGTTCCAGCAAACCTTGACCCTCCATGGTAAAGGGTGTGAGCACCCTTCAGCTCAGACGCGTGCTAACCCCGCGGGATCGAGATCTCTTCCATTGGCGCCCGTTGGACTAGTCGTCGGCGTTGAGCACCGAGTCGACCGTTGCTTCTCCATCTCGGTACCGACGACCAATTTCGGCCTGAATGGCGTCGATACGCTCGTGCAACGCCCGTCGGGTCGTCGAGAGCTGCTGCTCGAACTCGCTGATCCGCCCAAAAAGTTCATCCAGTTGACCTTGCTCAAGGTGCTGGACACCGCTGAGGACGGTGGGTGAGGCAATGGCCTCCAAACGATCCACCAGCTCCGATCCCACCTCACCGGGAGCGTCTACCCGAACATCGGGTCGGGAACCCGGCGTCCGGCTGGGACCCGCTTCGTCGGCAAGAATGTCGGGCAGGTCATACAGCAGACCGGCGACCCCATCACCGGCGCTCCGACGACGGCCTTCGTGGATCACGATGTCGAGCCGACCTTGGGCGAGGCGTCGGGCCATTGAAACATCGCTTTCTACGGCCGCGCACTGAAGCCGCAGGTTGCGCATTTCGGTCAACGGACGGGTCCGAATGCCATCTACAACATCTGCGGCAAGAAGCCCATCAATCATCGGAGTCACCCCGTCAGGATAGCTTTCTCGCTGACCGCGATCAGTCTTATGAGCTGCAGCGGGACTACGAACCTGCGAGCACCGGCAGAAGAACCAGCCACAGCGGTGCGGTTACCAGGGCGCTGTCGAGACGTCGGAGACCGGGGGCAAAGGCCCCACCGCGGGGTAGCACTGCGGCCGCGAGGAGTTGACCGACCACGCAACAAAGCGCCGTCAGAACGGCAAAGGCAGTAAGGCTGGCCTGGGTGAGCGGCTCCGGCGGGACCAGGCGTAATGCAAAGGCCGCCACGCCAACACTGACAATCCCCGCGACCGGCCCTTCGATCGCATTGGACGAACCGGTCCCCACTAGAAAGTCGGCTCCTTCATAGGCCGAAATCAAGATGAACAGCACGATGAAGGCTTGAGGTTCCGAGACGGCCACCGCAACCAGAGCTCCGCCAGCCACACCGACCGGCACCGCCGACCGAACCAGCAGCGATCCCACCTCGAGTGCTCTCGCTACTCCAACCCCGCTCGCAAACCAGGCACCGGCTAGCAACGCCAAGAGGGTTGCCACGATGGTCGATAGGCCGAGCCCGAAGGCACCGCCCCATCCGCCGATGGCGGTGACGAGAGCGAGGACCGCAGCAACGAACCGGAACGACTCGACGGTAATGGTCCGCCGCACCGACGCAGCCATGGGACCAGCAGCGGGGTCGGTGAGCCATGAATGCCCAACCTGGAACCCGCCGATGGTGACCGCAACCGAAATAGGAACGATCGTGAGCAGTCCGGCAAACCACCAGGCACCGACCACCGACACGAACCACAGGACTCCCAATGTGAGCTTGGGCCCCTCGGTCCGGTAGGGCACCGCGTACCGGAAGTTGTTCCACCGCTCTTCTCGCTGCGCGACTCGAGAGTTCACCCCGGCCTGGCGACGAGCGCGCCGAGCCACCCGCTGATCGCGCTGGGGCTCCACCCGTGCCTCGGAACGATCCTGATGACCGCTGGTGGCGGTCATCCGCCCGAAACCGGCGGCAACACCGCTACTTCGTCATCAGGCCCGACCGCGGTGGACCCCTCGGCCGGCTGACCGTTCACCCACACCTGGGAAGCCGCAACCACGGCGGCGAACTGCTCACCGTAGGACACCTCGGCTGCTCGCAAAATCGAGTCGACCGTGCCGTCGGTGACCTCCACCCGCCCAATACCGGCGGCCTCTCGGGCCTGTGCGAACAGTCGTAAACGAGCCACCCGGCAAGTGTAGAGCGGCCTCGTCAACGCCGGGCTTCGGGGATTGGGTAGATTCGGTCCCGATGACTACCTCTTTGGTCCTGGTCCGGCACGGACAATCAACCTGGAATGCACAAGCGAGGTGGCAAGGGCAGGCGGATCCGCCGCTCACCGATCTCGGCCGGGAACAAGCCGCTCAGGCAGCACCAAAGTTGTCTGAACTGGTCGAGGCCTTCGACGCGGTGGCCAGCTCTCCGCAACTCCGGGCCGCCGAAACGGCCGACATCTTGGTAGCTACCAGCGCAGCGACACACGGAATAGTCGAAATCGAGCGACTCGAGGACCTTCGGGAACGGTCGGCGGGGCCTTGGAGTGGCCTGACCAAGACCCAAATCGACGAGCGTTACCCTGGATACCTGGAGACCGGACAACGACCCGAGGGGTATGAACTCGACGATCCGCTGTTCGATCGAGTAAACAACGCACTGGTTGACCTGGCGCAACGCCACCAGGACCGGACACTTCTGGTCGTCTGCCACGGGGGTGTCATCAACACGCTGGCCGGGCGACTCGCCAACCGAACGGGGCGCATGCCAAACCTGTCTGGTTACTGCGCCTCCGTCACCGAAGACATCATTGAGATAGGTGACCGGTTTGACCTGTTGGATGGCTCGCACCGCACGGGCGGCGACACCGCCCGGGTCTAGCCCAGCTCGGCGAGCGTTGCGTCGATCAGATCGAGTTCACTGACGAGGCCATCCAGGTCTTCCATGCTCGGAAGATGGGCATCTTCGATCGCTCGGTCGTCGATGACCCGCGTTTCGACGGCCACCGTCTGAACAACGGAGGGGGCCGAGGATGCCTGCGGGGCGATTACTTGTGTGTCGCCAAACTCGGGAGCCATGACCGACGAGCGTAGTGCTCGCGCAGCGCTCAGTGGTGTACACCCCGCCTGGGACGGGCACGTTCAGTCCCAGCTAGCCGAGGTTCTCCGACAGCGGGAGACGAGCAAACGTCACGGCTCGAGGGCCGGTTTGCGTACCGAGATCGAGCACTTCAACCGAATCTGCATCAGCGACTACGACTTCACTGAGCGCGCTGGAGCGTCGCAGCACAACCGCGCTCGAGCCATCGAAGGCCAAGGAACTCACGACGTCTCCCGAACCTCCGATTTCGGTCGCCAAGATCTCAGCCCCGGAGGTCAGTTCAACCGCCACCAAGTTCGTGACAAGCTCGACACCGTCTTCGCGGTATTCGATCAGCGTGAACGCCACCGCCTCGCCATCGGGGCTCAACGCGACAGCGCCAACGGTGGGCCGGGACCGGAGAACACAGCCCGGCTCGGCGATGGGATCGAGCGCCAACGTGGCCCCGTCTCCCCCGAGGAACACTACGGATCCGCAGGCCTGATCGCTCTTCACCACAGCGACCAGCCCACCCGAGCTCGAGAGGTCGATCACTTCTTCTTCAGGCTCGATCGTCGCAAAAGGGGAGGAATCGTTGTCGATCAGCCGGGTTCGGCTCACCTGATCCGCCAGAATCGTCAACGCTTCAGGGGTGCCACCCCGGTAGCCGACCTCTAAGAACTCACCCTCGACACTGACTTGGCGGGCTTCGGCACCCGTTCCCGGGAACCACATCACCTCGCCCGAGACCGCCTGAAGCACGAGGCCTCCGAACAAATCGTCGCTGACGCCAGTCCAGATTCGAGACTCTTCGACGGTGAGCGGTGGCGTCTCGTCATCGTCGGCAACGGTGGTCGTTGGCAGCTCCTCCGCTTCGTCTGACCCGTCGGCAAGGTCGATCACTCGGAAGTCAGAGAATCGATCGGGCCCTCCACCGGTGATGCGCTCGATGACACCCACATTGCTGTCGGTCAAGATCACGATCGAAGGGATGTACTCCGCAGGCCGCGGCGGGAGGGCCTCACCCGAAATGTCGCCGATCAGACCAGCGGGCCCGTCGCCCGCTCCGCCATCGTCGGACTGCCCCGACGCCTCGCTAGGAACCGACGACGTAGGAAACGAACCAAGGTACGGCTCACCCAACGAGCCGCATGCCGCGAAAACTGCGCAACTAGCCATCAAAAAGAGGCCGCGCGAGCGTCGAAAGCATGGTCCGGTCATCCGCCTCATGGTCGCGCACAAATAGGCAATTTCAACGGAGGTGCAAGTTTCTCTTTAGTGAAGACGCTCACAGGTCGTAATTACCACCAAGTGTTCTTGCCCGGTGGCGCGTGCCCCTTGGCAGCAAGAAAGGCATCCCACCCGAAAATGAAACGCAAACTCGCACTAGCAGCAGGACTGACAACAGCCGGATTCATGCTGTACGCAAGCCCGGCATCGGCAGAAGCGGTCGATACGAGCAACCCGCAGGTGTTCGTGGACAACGCGTTCATCGTCATCTGCGCTGCGTTGGTTATCTTCATGCAGGCCGGGTTCGCCATGGTGGAAGCGGGCCTCACCCGCTCCAAGAACGCGGCTCACATGATGCTCAAGAACCTCCTCGACTTCGTGGTCGGCGCCGTGGGCTTCTCACTGATCGGCTACCACATCGCATTCAACGGGAACCAGTGGATCGGGTTTGAATGGCTGTGGACCGGACCGCTCGAGTCCGCCACGGTGGCGCCGAACCTCACGATGCCGGTTCACCTCCTCTTCAACCTCGGTTTCGCCGCCGCGGCAGCAACCATCGTTTCGGGTGCGGTTGCCGAGCGGGTCCAGTTCCGGGCCTATTTCCTCTACGCATTCTTCATCGCCGGTCTGCTCTACCCGATCGTGGTGAGCTGGGTCTGGGGTGGCGGTTGGTTGACCGAAATGGGCTTCATCGACCTCGCCGGCTCCGCGGTTGTCCACATCACCGGTGGCGCTGCAGCTCTGACCGGTGTGCTCATCCTCGGTCCCCGGATCGGACGATTCGACGAGTCGGGCAACTCAATTCCGATCCCCGGCCACAACGTGCCCCTGGCCATCCTGGGTGTGTTCATCCTCACCATTGGCTGGTTCGGCTTCAACGCTGGCTCGGTTCTGACCGCAGACCTCACCATTGGCTGGGTTGCAACCATGACCGCCATCAGCGCTGGCGCCGGCGGAATTGGCGCAACCGTGGCCTCCTGGATCACGCTAAAGACCCCCGACGTAACACTCATCGGAAACGGGGTGTTGGGTGGCCTCGTAGCAGTTACGGCCGGAGCCCTCAATGTGTCCCTCATCGGTGCGCTCATGATCGGCTTCGTCGCCGGTGTGCTTGCGGCAAACGGCGTGCTTCTCCTCGACCGCTTCGGTCTCGACGATCCCGTCGGCGCCATCCCGGTTCACCTCTTCGGTGGCCTATGGGGAACGATCGCTGTTGGAATCTTCGCTGACCCGTCCACTACGGCCGAAGGCGTCGCGGGCCTGCTTTATGGCGGTTCCCCCTCGCTTCTGATCACCCAGATCACCGGCGCCACCGCCATCTTCGGCTTCATCACGGTTTGTACCGCAGTGATGTTCAGCGTCATGAAGGCCACCAACACTCTCCGGGTGACCGCCGCCGAGGAGATGATCGGTCTCGACATCGCCGAGCACGCAACGCCCGCCTACAACGACGACTACGTGGACTACAGCAACGTCGACGTAAACGACCACGACGAATTCGACGCATTCCTCGATGAACTAATCGCCGCAGAATGATTGGACAACACCCATGAGTGAGCAAAACATCGACGTAGTCCGCAAGGCACGAGAGCGTCTGCAGGCTCAGGAACTGGTAGATCGCGATGCCGCCGCACCCGAGGCGCCACAAGCCGCTCGTCGAAGTGGTCGTGCGCCCGGAGCGCCCAACCCCAAGGACGACAACGTCCTCATGTATCGAGGTCGAGTAATCCGAGGTGGCGGTGGCGGAGCCCCCGGCGCACCCTCAGGTGGTGGGCAAGCTGGCCGTGGCCGCGGCCGAGGCGGCTCGGGAGGCGGCGCCTCCGACGTGAAGGCCAAGCTGCAACAGCTCACCGACCTGTTCAACGACGGCCTGCTCACCAAGCAGGAATACGACGCCAAACGGGCCGAGATCATCAACAGCCTCTAGCGGTCTCCCCACACTCGCGAAACACCGAGCCCTGGTTGGGTGGCGCGATCCGCGGCTCGTTCGCCACGCACCGCAAAAGAGCAGCCCCCGGCTCTGGAGGGGTCCCCCTGAAGGGGACAAAACAGGCTTCTTGGGTAAGTCGCAATACGTCTACCCAAAGACTCTGAGATCCGCGGTGCGTTCGCCCCGCAGCGCAAAAGAGCAGCCCCCGGCTCTGGAGGGGTCCCCCTGAAGGGGAGAACGCAGGTCTACCCAAAACATCGTTGCAAGCCTGTGGGTAAACGTATTGCGTCCACTCACGAAACCTGCGTTGTCCCTCCGGGGGCCCCTCAAACGCCGGGGGCTGCTTTGCCTTCGGCGCGACACTAACCAACCGCGGGTTCTCACCGTTTCACACAGCAACGCGCTCATCCCTCCGGGAAGCATCGAGTCCCTGTTGGCTCAGGCGATCCGCGGAGCGTTCGCCACGTAGCGCAAAAGAACCCCTCCGGTTCCGCGGAGTCCCCCTGAAGGGGAGATCGCAGGTACCCAAAACAGCGACGGAGGGCGGTGGGCAAGCGCGGTACGGGCGGGAAATGGGACCAAAAGCGGTGAAACTACCACCATGGGTGGGGGTTGGTGGCGGGGGGAGATCATTTCGATACGGTGACGAAATGGGTGTGGGGCTCAAAATCTGTTCGTTCGCGCGCCGA
>CALHFG010000047.1 GCA_938029215.1 uncultured Acidimicrobiales bacterium
CGGAAAGCTCACCCTCTCCGAGGTGTCCTTCGTTGACGAGCTACACCTTCGACGCATCATCGACAAGATCGTCGCCCAGATCGGTCGTCGTATTGACGAGTCGTCGCCCCTTTGCGACGCACGCCTTCCCGACGGTTCCCGTGTGAATGCGGTTATCTCCCCCCTCGCCGTTGGCGGACCGTTCCTCACGATCCGGAAGTTCTCCGCCGACCCGCTTCGAATCGACGACCTGATTCGCTTCGGCACCTTGAGTGTGCACTCGGCTCGCTTCTTGCAGGCTTGCATTGTCGGCAAGCTCAACGTCGTCGTGTCCGGCGGTACCGGTACCGGTAAGACCACCACTCTCAACGTGCTTTCGTCCTTCATCCCCTCCGACGAACGAATCATCACCGTTGAGGACGCAAAGGAACTTCAGCTTCACCAGGACCACGTTCTGTCACTGGAAACCCGCCCGGCCAACGTGGAAGGCAAGGGCGAGGTAAGCATTCGAGATCTTGTGAAGAACACCCTTCGTATGCGTCCCGACCGGATCGTGGTAGGCGAGTGTCGCTCCGGAGAGGCGTTGGACATGCTCCAGGCCATGAACACCGGCCACGATGGATCGTTGACCACCCTCCACGCCAACAATCCACGAGACACCCTGTCCCGTCTGGAGACCCTGGTACTTATGGCGGGCTATGACCTGCCGGTGCGAGCGATCCGTGAGCAGATCTCATCGGCGGTCGACATGATCGTGCAGCTGCAACGTCTACGTGACGGTTCTCGCCGAATCACCCACATCACCGAAGTTGCGGGCATGGAAGGCGAAGTTGTCACGTTGCAGGACGTGTTCCTGTTTGACTTCTCCGCAGGCGTCGACGAGCAAGGTCGCTTCAAGGGCCAGCTCAAGTCGACCGGTGTCCGACCCAAGTTCGCGCAGAAGCTCGCCGATCACGGCATCCGGCTTGGCCCAGAAATGTTTAGCCCGAATGGCGGCGAGGCTGCGGCCGCTCCGGCTCGAGGTCGACGATGACGTTCAAGACCCTTCGCCTTCTGACGGCGTCCGCGCTCGGGGCCGTGCTGCTCCTCGCCGCGCTTGTCGGCTTGGCTCCGGCATTCGCTCAGTCAGAGTCGCCACAGTTCCTCGTTGTTCACAACGTCGACGCCACGAACAATCCGGTAGAGCTCACCGTACTCACCGGTGACTACGACGTGACCACAACCGACGTCAACCTCGTTGCTGAAGGTGAGCAGGTGTCTCCGACGAGCGTTGAGTCTGCCATCGAGGCTGGCGACAACGTTGAAGTCGTCTTTGTCGTCGATTCGGACGCCAAGCTCCAGCGCGCCGACCAATTTGCGGCCACCATCGAGCAGATCGCTAGCCGTATCGAGGGTCTTCCCGACGGTGTCTCTGTAGGCGTCGTTTCCGCCGGCAGCAGAGATCAGGTTCGGTTAGAGATGACAGCTGACAAAGCCAAAGCTGCGCGGACCGTTCGGTCGATGTCGACCTCAAACGGTTCGGCACTCTTCAACGCCATGCTTCGAGGTGCTGACTTGTTCACCGAAGAGGCCGACACCTACCGCACGATGATCGTGACCTCGGCCTTCACCGACGAGGACTCCGTCGTCACTCCCGTATCCGTCCGATCCGAGCTGGTTCGGCGCAACGTCCAGATCCTCGGCGCTCGCTATGAGGGGGAAGTTGGTGGCACCGTCGGTGACCGTCGGCTTGGCTCGCTCGCCAATGTGACCGGTGGAGCACTTTTCGATGCAACGAACTCGGTCGAGTTCGCTTCCGCATTGGACCTTGCCATCGGCATCGGCACAGATCGACTCATCGTTGCCTACGAAGGACAGACCGAGCTCACCGAACGCGGTGATCTCACGATGACTATTCGTGACACATCGATCTCGCTGTCTTACCGCGGTGGTCGAGTTACCGATAAGCCGTTGGCACTGGAACCGATCACTGATCCGCCAGCGTCGCCGCTGGACATTCTTCGCACCAAGACCGGCCTGTTCCTCACCATGGGGCTTACCGCCGTAGGCGTTCTTGCTGCCGTCTGGTCCCTCGGGAACATCTTTGCCGGCGGCGAAAGCACTCTTGAAGGCATGCTTCGTCGCTACTCCGGTGAAGAAGACGCGGAGCTGGACGAAGAAGAAACAGCTCTCGTTCAGACGGCCCTGGTGAAGAAGGCCGTCGAAATGACGGAGTCCTTCGCCGAAGATCGTGGTTTCCTGGCTCGAGTCGAAGAGACGCTCGAGCAAGCTCGAATCCCGCTCCGAGCTGGTGAAGCGATGGGCATATTCGGAATCGTGACCCTTGTCGGCTTCGGTCTAGGGTTCGTGTTCACCGGTGGCTCCTTTATTCGGGGAGCGATCCTTGCAGCCCTCACCGCCTTCGTAGCGTCCTGGGCCGTGCAGTTCAAAGCCCGTCGCCGCATTAAGGCGTTCGAGGCGCAGCTGCCCGACATGCTCCAGCTGCTGGCCGGCACGCTCCGCGCTGGCTACTCGCTCCCACAGGGCCTTGAAGCGGTAGCCAACGAAATCGCCGAACCGATGGGTTATGAAATGACCCGAGCTATGACTGAGGCTCGCCTCGGTCGTGAGATCGAAGAAGCGCTCGAGGGCGTGGCCGAGCGACTCGACAGCCCCGACTTTGCCTGGGCTGTTATGGCAATCAGTATTCAGCGCGAGGTCGGCGGCAACTTGAACGAGCTGCTCATGACCGTTTCGGACACGATGGTCGCTCGAGAACGACTCGCCGGAGAGGTGCGGGCGCTGACTGCGGAAGGCAAGCTTTCCGCCGCAATCCTCGGTGGTCTTCCGCCGATGCTGGGCCTGATCATGTGGGTCATGAACCCCGCCTATATCGAATCGTTGTTCACAACTGGCATGGGCCAGATTCTTGTTATCGCAGGCATCATCTCCGGAGGCATTGGCCTCGCTTGGATGAAGAAGGTAATCACGATCAATGTTTGAGATTCTCACCACCATTCATCCCGCGGTCTTCGTCAGTGGAATCGCGATGTCAATCGGACTCCTCGTGTTCGCCTTCGTCGGCGGGCTGGAAGAACGAGCTGCGGTTCGCAACACCTTGCGTCAGCTTGATGACTACGAGGTCGAGAGCATCCGCGATCAAGAGCTGCTCGCTCCGCTTCGCGAGCGTCTCGTCGCCCCGTTCGTTGCGCTGCTCGGCCGTTTCGGCGGTCGATTCAACCCACCCGAATACGTGGAGTCGATTCGGCGCAAGCATCTCCAGGCGGGTGTTACCGACCCCGACAAGGTCGAACGATTCCTCGCTCTGCGAATTCTTGGCTTCGTGTTCATTCCCGTGTGGCTCTTGGTCATGTTGGTGTGGAATCCGCTGAACCTGAGCGGCTTGCTATTGCTCGGCGCGCTAGCGCTTGGCGTCATGATCGGTGCGCTCGGACCAACGAACTCGCTGAGCAAGCGCGTTGAGGCTCGGCAGATTGCCATCACTCGTCAGCTGCCCGACACGCTCGATCTGCTGGTCATCTCGGTTGAGGCAGGGCTCGGCTTCGAGCAGGCGCTCGACCGTGTAATCAACAACGTTCCCGGTGAGCTCTCCGATGAGTTCGCTCGAGTTCTAGGCGAGTCCCGGGCCGGCGCATCTCGAAGCGATGCGTTGCGAGCAATGGACGAGCGCGTGAACGTGCCCGAGGTCCGGTCGTTTGTGATGTCAATGATCCAGGCCGATCAGTTCGGTGTATCCATCGGCCGAGTCCTTCGGTCTCAGTCCGACGAGATGCGAATCAAGCGTCGTCAGAAGGCTCAGGAAACCGCTCAGAAGGCCCCGGTCAAGATGATGCTCCCGATGGTGTTCTGTATCTTCCCATCGTTGTTCGTGGTCATCATCGGGCCGGCAATGATCAGTATCGTCGCGAACTTCAGCTAGCTCGATCATGTCGCTAACAGTTGAAGAGGACTCTGGTCGAGGGCTACGGCTCGGAACCGCTTTGATGTTCTTCCTAGCGGCTGTCGGATTTCTTATTGGTCGACGGGCGCTCGGGGATAACTCGTTCTTTACCCACTTCGCCACCGGTCGGCTGATCCTCGAAAGCGGCTCGGTTCCTTCAACCGATCCCTACAGTTTCACGGCCCAAGGCGAACCATGGGTGGTGCAGAGCTGGTTGGCCAGCGTCATCTACGCCGGCCTCGACAGCCTCACCGGCGGCTTTGGGATTCGACTCTTCAACGGGCTTCTCACCGCGGCGACGGCGGCAGTGCTCTGGAAGGTCATCAGCAAGCGAAACGGGACGCTCTTTATCTCCCTCGGTCTCTCGGGCACTGTGCTTGTCATCGGCGCCACCATGTGGTCAGCCCGACCACTGCTCTTTGGTCTTCTCGGTTTCGTTCTCGTTTTGGCGGTTCTCGACGGCCTGATCAAACCGGTTTGGCTGCTCCCCGTGATGTGGGTGTGGGTCAATTCCCACGGATCGTTTCCCTTGGCTGGAGTCCTCGTCGGCACAGTCGGAGTTGGTGAGTGGCTGGACCGACGCGAGTTTCCCGTTGACACCGCTCGCATTCTTGGGTGGGTCACAGCTGGGACGCTGTTGGGAGGCATCAATCCTCTGGGACCAAGGTTGCTATGGTTTCCGGTTCAACTTCTTCGTCGGGGCGAGGCTCTCGACAACGTCGTCGAGTGGCGCCCGTTCCAGTTGCAGGGCCTCAATGCGTGGGTCTTTGCGGGACTGATCGTTGCCTTCATTGTCTCGATTGTCCACCGGGTCGAATGGCGATCGGTTGTGCCGGCGCTGGTGTTCACACTCGCGGCACTTCTTGCGGTTCGCAACATTGCCGTTGCGAGCGTTGTATTGGCCGCAGGGGCCGCCCCGAATCTTCACATGGGTTTCGGCCAGCTCCGGCTTTCCGACCGCGGCATGATGCCGAGACTTCTGGGAGCAAGTTCCTTCTGCTTCGGACTGCTGGCAATCGTCTCAACGTTCTCAGCTCCTATCGTGCTCGACGGGTATCCCGTAGAGGAATTGAAGGCGCTGGAAGCCGACGGACTGTTTGACGGCGAGCACCGAATCATCCACACCGAGATCGTGGGCAACTACCTCGGCCTTTGGAAGGGAACGGACGCGAACGTCTTTGTAGACGACCGGTTCGATTTCTACCCGCAGCAGGTTCTGGATGACTTCGACGTCATGCTGTATGGCGGCGACTACGAAGCGGTTATCGATCGCTACGAACCCGACGCGATCCTTTGGAAGACCGGCGGCGGGTTCGAGGCCTGGCTCATGGCTCGCCCGGAGTGGGTTGTTTACGAGCCGATGGAAATTCTCAACGAAGATACGAATGAGACAGAGACAAGCGACTGGTTTATCGCTCGCCCGTCTACGTCTACACCATCTCCCGAAGTTCTCGCCTCAAATCCCTGATCTCGTCGCGAATTCGGGCCGCATATTCGAAGCGAAGGTCGGCCGAAGCTTCCTTCATTTCCTCCTCAAGGGTCTGGATGAGACGGCGTAGCTCGTCTTCGGGGAGATCGGCCATGTCTTTGATCCGTTTGTCTTCTCCAGGCCGCCGTGACCGCTTGCCCTCGCCGGGAACGGGAGCCTTCTGCGCTTCTTCGTTGGGGCGGAGCATTGAAAGAATATCGGTGACCGCTTTACGAATCGTCTGAGGGTCGATCCCGTGCTCTTCGTTGTAGGCCTGCTGCAGCGCGCGCCGCCGGTTGGTTTCCGACATGGCCTTCTGCATCGAGTCTGTCACTTTGTCGGCGTACATGATGACTCGACCGTCGACGTTTCGGGCTGCACGACCAATGGTCTGGATCAGTGCGGTCTCGCTTCGCAGGAAGCCCTCCTTGTCGGCGTCGAGAATGCACACGAGTTGCACCTCGGGGAGGTCGAGCCCTTCTCGTAGGAGGTTGATGCCGACGAGCACATCGAACTCGCCGAGCCGAAGACCCCGTAGCAACTCGATCCGCTGGATCGTGTCGATCTCAGAATGCAGGTAACGAACTCTTAGCCCTTGCTCGAGCAGATAGTCAGTGAGGTCCTCAGACATTTTCTTGGTGAGCGTCGTGATCAAGACGCGGCCATCGGCTTTGATGACGTTGGTGACTTCTTCCATGAGGTCATCGATCTGACCCTTGGTCGGCCGGATGCTGACCTCGGGGTCGATGAGACCGGTCGGACGGACGATCTGCTCGGTGATCTCTGCTGAATGTTCTAACTCATAGGGACCCGGGGTCGCAGAGAGGAAGACGACCTGGCCGGCCCGTTCAGTCCACTCCTCGAAGCGGATCGGGCGGTTGTCGGCCGCTGACGGCAGCCGGAACCCATGCTCGATCAGCGTTTCCTTCCGTGAGCGATCGCCGGCGTACTGGCCATTGAGCTGGGGGACTGCAACGTGGCTTTCGTCAATGATGGTGAGGTAGTCATCGGGGAAGAAGTCGAGGAGGGTGTACGGCGCCTCGCCAGGCTGGCGGCCATCGATGTGCCGGCTGTAGTTCTCGATGCCGTTGCAGAAACCCATCTCCTGGATCATCTCCAGGTCGTACTGGGTTCGCATTCGAAGCCGTTGTGCTTCCAGGAGCTTCTGTTCCTTTTCGAACAGTTGCAACTGGTCGCGAAGCTCGTCCTCGATACTGATGATCGCGCGGCTCATCTTCTCGTCGGAAGCGGAATAGTGAGTGGCTGGCCAGATGACAAGTTCGTTGAGCGCCTCGAGCTTCTCGCCGGTGATTGGGTCATAGCTAATGATGCTCTCGACCTCATCGCCGAACAGTTCGATCCGGACCGCGAACTCCTCATAGGCCGGATGCACTTCGATCGTGTCGCCGCGGACCCGGAACTTGCCGCGAACGAGGTTCATGTCGTTTCGCTCGTACCGCATATCGACCAACTTTCCCAGAACCTCTCGCTGGTCGATCTCGGTTCCTGAATGCAAGATGAGGGTCTTTGCCCTGTATTCATCGGGTGAGCCCAGGCCATAGATACAGCTCACCGAGGCCACCACGATGACATCTCGCCGCGTGAGCAGGGCGCTGGTGGCCGCGTGGCGTAGCCGATCGATCTCGTCGTTGACCGAGCTGTCTTTCTCGATGTAGGTGTCCGAGCTCGGGATATACGCCTCGGGCTGGTAGTAGTCGTAGTAACTCACAAAATACTCGACCCGATTTTCGGGAAAGAACTCCCGGAACTCGTTCGCGAGCTGGGCTGCGAGGGACTTGTTGGGTGCGATGATCAGCGCCGGTCGCTGAGCTTTCTCAATGGTCCAGGCAATCGTGGCGCTTTTGCCTGATCCGGTGATCCCGAGGAGGGTTTGGTACCGATTCCCACGTTCGAGGCTCTCGGTCAGAGATTGAATCGCCTTGGGTTGATCCCCGGCCGGCTCGAAGTCCGACACCATCTTGAACCCGACTGCTTCTCCCATGTCATTGCCTCCGCTCACCTAGACTGCTCAAGAGCTCAGCCTACCGATGGGGTGTGACAGAGCTTGGTTCGGTTACCTCGGTGCGAGCTCGGTCGCCCAGAGGTCATCAACTTGTTCGTGCAGCTGGGCCAGCGTTCCCGAGTTGTCGATCACGAAATCGGCCAGTGCCAATCGGTCCTCTCGGGTGGCCTGGGCCGCGATTCGCTTTTCGGCGTCGTCGGTAGAAAAGTTCCGGTACCGAACAAGACGGTCGACCTGTTCGGCCGGTGCGAGGTCGACGACGATGATTTCGGTGACTCCGTAAGGATTGTTCTTCTCCGCAAGCAGTGCCATGTCCAGAATCACAGTTTTCTCGGTGTCGCTTTGTGCGGCGATTCGGGCCTTGATCTCGGTTTGAAGAACCGGATGGACAATCGCCTCGAGCGCTCGCAGCTCGTCGGGGTCGGAGAAAACAATCCCCGCGACCGCCGCCCGATCCAGCCGACCATCGGATTGCACGATCGAAGACCCCCACTTGTCAACCATGGCGTCGAAAACGGGCATTCCGGGCTCTTGTAGCTCGCGTACAACCGCGTCGGCATCGACAACTACCGCTCCCAGCTCACCGAGGCGGCTCGAAACGGTGGACTTCCCCGAACCGATGCCACCGGTCAATCCAACAACACGCATCTGGCGAGGATATGCCGAATCGCAGCTCGTAATCACTTGATCAGGCCGCCTCTTTGGCCGACAGGAGTTCGTAGCCCGACCAGCGGGTTTCTTTGAATCTTCTTGATCATGACCGCGCCCGCCATACCAAGAACCTCGCCCTCCGCGGCAAGCACCGACCTGTCAGTTGGTACGGGCGCGCTGGCGTTGCTGGGCGACACGGATCGACTCATTCCGTTCAATCCCGCGATTCTTGCGGTGCGCTGGGCCACCACGATGGTGTGTGTCACGCTGGCTGTGAATTCGTTCCTGGAACGTGACTACACGGTGATCCCGTGGGTGATGGGCATGGTGGCCAACACGGTCATTCGAACATTCAGCCCACTGTCCTACACCGGCTCGATTCGCAGCCTGATCGATCTCCTGCTCGAAGTCGGGCTGACCGTCCTGGCGGTGTGCCTCACCGGTTTCTGGTCTTCACCCCTTGTGTTCACCCTGCTGGTGGCGACGATCATCGCCGGGTTTGCTCGGGGTTTCGCGTTTGGCATTCGAGTTGCCGCAGCGTCCGCCATGACCGTTTCGCTCACAGCGCTGTACGACGCCCAATGGACCGAAGTGGCGCTGTTTGATTCCGCCCGGTGGAGCACGGTCCTCGTTCTGATCGGCGTCGTTGCGGGCTATGCCCGACGGATCTCTGGCGAGGCAACCCGCCAGCACACCTTGGCCCTCGACCGGCTCAGCCGTCTCGCCGATGCCAATGCGTTGCTTTCGAATCTGCATCGAGTGGCCCAAACGTTGCCAGCCTCGCTCGATCTGAACGAGGTACTGGATTCGACCCTGGCTCGGCTGCGAGGGCTTGTGAAGACCGATTCGGCCGTGATCCTGACCCGCGAGGACATCGACGGAACGTGGACCGTTGCTCGCAAACAGTCGATGGCTGTGACCGGATCGTTGACAACCGGGCAGCTCCCCGTGCCGGCCCAGGCTGCGTTGACGTCTCGACGAGTGCTGCGGCAGGGCGATCTCGGTGGTATTGGACCCGGGTTCAACACCGGCTCACAGTCAGGAATCTACGCACCCCTCGTGGCGCGGGGGAGCCTGGTGGGGCTGCTCGTAGTGGAGAGCCGCAATCAGGACGAATTCGATGAGCGGGATCGTGAGGTCGTGCAGGGCTTTATCGAGCCGGTTTCCTTGGCGATCGACAACGCCCGGTGGTTCGCTCGCATCAAAACGGTGTCTGCAGACGAAGAGCGCACGCGAATCGCCCGAGATTTGCACGACAGCATCGGTCAATCGCTGGCCTATCTCGGGTTCGAATTGGACCGAATCGTAAAGCGAGAAGACGAAGGTGAGCCGATCGCGGACCAATTGGAGGACCTACGACGTGATCTTCGCGGCGTCGTAGGCGAGGTCCGTGACACGCTGTATGACCTTCGAACCGACGTGGGCGTCGACAAAGACTTTGCCGAAACAATGGAAGAATTCGCAGGTCGGGTGTCTGAACGCACCGGAATGGAGATCGCGATCCACGTTTCTGCGGACCCGGAGAACCGTCTGCCCATTCTTCAAGAACGAGAGATGTGGAGAATTGCCCAAGAAGCGCTCATTAACTGTGAGCGTCATGCCGATGCAAAGAGGGTGGACATTGCGTGGCATTGCAGCAAGGTCGGCGCCCAAGTAGAGGTGACCGACGACGGGCGGGGGTTTACTCCCGCTGCCGCAGGTCGTGTCGACAGCTATGGAATCCGCGGCATGCGAGAGCGTGCCTCCAGCGTTGGTGCCACGTTCGAAATCAATTCCAGCCCCGGAGAAGGGACGACAGTACGGTGCATCCTCGCACGAAACTCATAACAAATCAGCCAGCAGTGGCCAAGAAAAGGCCAGAGTCGAGCGGAGCGATCCGTCTCATGCTGGCCGATGACCATCGCATGCTTCGCGAAGGTCTCCGTCGTTCAATGACCGAGCGAGGCTTCGACGTAGTCGGAGAAGCCCGTGACGGAGCTGAAGCCGTTGATCTCGCAGCAGCCCTTCAACCCGACGTCATCCTCATGGATGTCACCATGCCAGAGCTCGACGGTGTCGAAGCAGCCCGGGTTGTGCGGGAGCGCTATCCGAACATCAAGGTCATCATGCTCACGATGCATGCCGATCAAGATGTGCTGGCCGAAGCTATCCGAGCCGGTGCCAACGGCTACCTGGTAAAGGACTGCAGCACCGACGAAATCGCTTCTGCGATCGAAAGCGTTGCGCTGGGTGAGACAGCACTGTCTCCCCGTCTCGCCGCATCGATGCTCGCAGAGGTCCGTCGGGGCGACTCCCAGGCCGAGGCCGAGAAGGTCATCACCAAACGGGAAGAGGAAGTTCTGCAGCTGATCGCTGACGGATGTTCAACTCCCGAGGTCGCTGAGCAACTCTTCATCAGCCAGAAGACGGTGAAGAACCACTTGGCTTCGATCTATCAGAAGCTCGACGCCCGAGACCGCACTCAGGCAGTTCTGCAGGCCGTGCGAATGGGCATCGTCACCTTGAAATGACCTCCACTCGCCTCTGAGGAGTGCGTGGCGAACGAAACGGTACTTCTTGCTCCTTAGGGGCTCGGTCGCCGGTGAGTTCTTCGGGTCGTTTCGGACTCGCTTCGCTCAAACAGCCTTGATGCCGCTCTAGCAGCCTTGCTGGCGCGGCGGCAGCCTAACGAATGAGACCGGCCCCCAGCGGCCGGTCTTGTGCTTTCAGCAACCTCTTGAGGTTGCGGTCGCGCCAGCAACGCAGCTCGCATGACTTGGCGAGGCAGCCCGCAGGCCAGCGGAGCGACGAGCGGGCTGGTCAGTAGAGAGATCCCTCAGGAACGCTCAGAAGCTCTGGGGCGTTCGCCACGCAGCGCGAGCCGGAGCTGAGCGCAGATACACAGGCCCCCGGAGGGACAGCGCAGGCTTCGTGAGCTTACGCAGCACCTTGCAGCCCGAACGTCTACCCAAAAAGCGTTCGCCACGTAGTGCGAGCCGGAGCGAAGCGCAGGGAGTAGGCATGCCTCCTGCGTCGAATGGGGCGTTGGGCCCATACAGAACGATGGCTGGCTCGCCGATTCATTAAGTGTCAGCCCAACTCCGGGAACAAATAAAACAAACCTTAAGGAAACAATTATGCTTCACTTCGACTTCATCAGCGCATGGCTCCAGGCCAAGACCGACACCGAGCGTGGCGCCACCCTCGTTGAGTACGCCCTCCTCGTGGCCCTCATCGCCGTGGTCTGCATCGCAGCCGTAACCCTCCTGGGTTCCGCCGCCTCGACCAAGTTCAGCTCGGTCGCCGACACCATCGGCTAATTCAGCTTGATCGCCCCGGGTTCGCCCGGGGCGGTTGCTGCTTCGTTAGGAGGCACCGAATGCAGGAGCTTATGCTTCTAGCGCTTCGGTTCCGCCGGACTGATGCAGACGAGCGGGGGGCGACCCTTGTTGAGTATGCACTTCTTGTGACACTCATCGCCCTCGTTTGTTTCTCTGCGGTCACGATCTTGGGAAGCTCGGTTTCGACCCAGTTCTCTTCGATCAACGATCCGTTGCGCTAACGAAACTCTGAGAACGCTCCGCCTTGGCGGGGCGTTCTTTGCGTTTTGTAGCCGAATCTAACTTGGTGATCCGGTTTCATCTGGGGCCGGTTCAGCCGATTGGACAGGGTGACTTCTGCGGTGGTTCATCCTTTGGCGAGGACGGCGGGACTGATGGGCTCTCTCGGCAGGGCCACGTCGAGCTTCGTGTTGCTTTTGGCCCTCTTCGCTTTCTCTGCCGTCCTCGATGCTCACGGATCGTTGGGAACCGATACAGGTGGGAAAGTCGCAACGATTGATGCCATGACCGAGCGAGGTGACTGGAACCCCTCACTGGGCTATTGGGCGGAGGCATCTGACCCCGCAGGACTGGCTCACCCGTTCTTCAGTACGAGGCGAACGGAGAATGGCTGGATCAACGTGACCAGCTTGCCGATGATCCTCTCGACTCGCCTGCTCGCAGGCCCGCTCGGCGACAGCGCCCTACTTGTCGTTCCGCTTTTGGGTTCGGTTCTCGCCTGCCTCGCAGCTGGCGAACTCGGCAAGCAATTTGGCGCAACCGATTGGAACGTTGGGTTCTGGATCGCGGCGAGTTGTTCACCGATCTGGATGTACGGGCTGGACTTCTGGGAGCACTCGATGGGTCTTGCGCTCATGCTGTGGGGAGTCGTCGGCCTGCAGGCAGGTCTCTCCGCTCCATCGGCGCGATCGTGTGGGCTGATGGCATCGGCCGGCCTAGCCTTCGGGCTCGCCGCAACGATGCGGCAGGAAGCACTGGTCTTCGGGTTCGTTGCTGGCCTTGTCTGTCTGCTGGCGGGTGCTCCCCAGGGCCCTGCGTTGCGGTTGGGTCGCAGTTCATGTATGGCGGTAGCAGCCCTGATGCCTCTAGTCCTGAACCACTTCCTGGAAGCGGCGGTATATGGAAACGCCCTTCGGACCGGCCGTGCGGTCGGGGTGGTTTCGGCTGCCTCAGGAACAAGTTTTTGGCGCCGCTTGCAGGAAGGCGTTCTGATTACGGCCAGTCCAATCAACTTGGTGCATCCGCTGTCCATGGCCATGGCGGTGATGGTGACGGTGGGCCTGGTCTGGCTGGGCCTGGCCGTTCTTCGGGGGACTGACCGCCAGCGCCCGCTCGTCCTTTGTGGACTCGTGCTGTTGTTGATCTTTCTGCGAACGGTTGTGCTTGGACCGTCATTTGTTCCCGGTATGTTCGCCGCTGTTCCAGCGGCTGGACTGGGGTTGGCTGCAGCAGTTCACTTCCAAAACCGTGTGGTACTTGCGCTCGCAATCGGTCCGCTGCCGCTGGTGTGGGCTACTCAGTACCCCGGAGCGGCCGAGGCCCAGTGGGCGGGGCGGTACATCCTCACATCCGGCGTTCTTCTGGCGGTTCTCGGCGGGGTCACGGTGGCCAGGAAGCACCCACGAGTTGTCGTCGGCTTTGTCGGCGCCAACGTTGTTCTTTCAGCGCTTGGCCTTACGTGGCTGACTATGCGAACTCACGACTTCGGTGAGGCAAATCGGGCGGTCGCCGCGACCGAAGGGGTCGTCGTCTTCAGTGATTCGTTCCTCGCTCGTGAAGCTGCGCCGCTTGGCTGGGACCAACGTTGGCTTTCGGCACGTTCAGACCAAGAGCGAGACGCAGCTTCTGCCGTGCTCGCTGACGTTGGAGCCTCCGGTTTCACGCTGGTTGCCTATCCCCAAGAAGGTGAGCTGCAGTTTGAGGGCTTCGTCGTTGACCGGCGACTCAGCGACCTCTCCTACGGCTCCTTCGAGATGAGTCGGTACGCGTATGTCGCAAACGATCGATAGGTCCCTCACCCCTGGGATCGAGCGGTCCGGCGGTGGTGTTGAAACGATTCGTCCACACGTTGGGGCCCTTGTGGTTCTCATGTTGATCGTCGTCGTCTTGACCACCGGGTGGTTCTCTGCCGACGAAGTTGTCATGCGGCAGCAGAGTGACTCGCTTCTTGCAGGAACCTGGACGGCCGAACCAAATCTCAAGGCGTCGCTCCTCGATCCGGAGAACCTCTTTTCGTTGCTCGCTCGGTCGGATCGTATCGATGGCGATGTCGCGCCCTATACCAAGCACCCGATAGCTCCTGTGCTCTTCGCTGCCGGTGAGGGCGTAGCCGGCGACCGGGGGTTGTACTTTGCCGGACTGTTCTCGCTGCTGGGAACGGCGATCTTGTTTGCCCACCGGTTCCGGTGGTCACCGATCGCGTTCTGGGTCCCAGTCCTGGCAACCACATCGCTTTTCCATCTGTCGGTTGTATGGGCGCACGTTCCCGCGCTTGTCATCGCCACCGTGGCCAGTCTCGCTGCGTTCGGGCGTGACGAACCGATTTCAAACCGTCGTGCGTTCCTGGCCGCTGTCGCCGTGGTCGGCGTTTCGCTACTGAGAAGCGAGGGTCTCCTGCTCGGCGCTGCACTGTCGGTCGGACTGTTGGCCACCCGGCCCCACGACGTCGGTTCCCGAATTCGATCAGCTCTTCCGCTGGCAGGGTCTGTCGTCGCCTACCTAGCCGAACCAGCTGTCCGCGAGGTTTGGTTTGGTGCCTCAGCCGGCCCGTTGACCGCTCCGGTGGCGAGTTCCGCGGCTGAATCCTTTGTGGCGGGCCGATTGGGCGTTCTGCGGGTCATGTTCATCGAACCGTCGATTGAAGCCGGGCTAGGCCAGGCACGTTTTGTGGGTTTGTTGTTACTCGTAGGCGGGAGCATCGCCCTGCGGCGAGGCCGACTGCGGCCGACCTCGGCCCCCGTCATTTTCGGAGCCGCGGCAGTCATGTATGCGGTAGGGACGTTGGGGTCGCCAATTCCCGGGCTCTTCGTCGCCATGCCGATCATGGCGGCAGCCGTGCCCTGGATGTCCGTTCGTTCCGCCGCAACCCGAGGAGCTGCGACTGCCGCCGTCGCCTTTGCGGGCGCCGTCGTTCTCACCTCCTACGACAATGCAGGCGGAGGGGACTGGGGTGCCCGCTATCTGTTCATCGGAGTTCCGCTGCTTGTGCTACTGGTTGTTCCTGCCATCGAACGAGCTCGTCGTGTCGAGAATACGACGCCGTTCATCGTGGCGGCCCTGATCTGCGGAC
This sequence comes from uncultured Acidimicrobiales bacterium, assembly GCA_938029215.1. Lineage (GTDB taxonomy): Bacteria > Actinomycetota > Acidimicrobiia > Acidimicrobiales > SZUA-35 > JABDIY01. The sequence continues at coordinate 14,671 of CALHFG010000047.1, forward strand.
TCTCGGTACAAGTAGGAATTCTTGAGGGGATCCTGAGTCGCGGAAGCACCGTTGAGACGGTCGATTCGGTTCGACAAACGATCGAGCGCGAGTTGAGTGATGACCCGGCACTAGTCGTTGCGGTCAGTGACGAGCGCCTCTCTCGCTTTCTGTATGACCGTGGTCTGCGAGGACCTTCGTTTCACGTGCCGACGGCCTCGGAGGGTCAGTTTGACCAGCTCATCAGACCAGAACGAGTTCTCTGGGTCGACCTTGGCGAGCTGGCAGAGACGCGTGCGGGGCAGATCGTCGCAACCGCCGGATCGGTAGTCATACGAACAGAGGTTCGCCGATAGCCTGACCCGGTGGGTAACAGGATCATCGTCCAGGGCGCCAGGGAACACAACCTCAAGAACGTCAATCTCGATCTGCCAAGAGAAAAGCTGATCGTCTTTACTGGGCTTTCGGGGTCGGGAAAGTCATCGCTGGCGTTCGACACGATCTACGCCGAGGGTCAACGTCGGTATGTCGAGTCGCTCTCGGCCTATGCCCGACAATTCCTGGGGCAAATGGACAAACCCGACGTCGACTTCATCGAAGGCCTGTCTCCGGCGATTTCGATCGATCAGAAGTCGTCGTCACGAAACCCGAGGTCCACGGTCGGGACCGTCACCGAGGTATACGACTATCTCCGGCTTCTGTTCGCCCGCGTCGGCGTTGCGCACGACCCTGAGACCGGGGAACGGCTGATAAAGCAGACCCCGCAGCAAATCGTGGACCAGGTGCTCGAGCTTCCCGATCAGACTCGTTTCCAGGTCCTGGCGCCCATCGTGCGCGGCCGCAAGGGAACCTACGAGACGCTGCTCGGCGAGATGGCCGACAAAGGATTCTCCCGTGCGGTTGTCGACGGTGAGACCGTGGAACTTGGGGGAGAGCTCCCCGAACTCGGCCGATACGACAAGCACGACATCAAGATCGTCATCGACCGGCTCGTTCGACGTGACGGCATCGAGCGGCGTCTCACCGATTCGATGGAGACCGCTCTCGGCCTGGCCGACGGTGTCGCCGAAATCGAGATCGTTCCCGGTCGCGATGATCCAGACACCGAGTCCAAGATCCTCACCTTTTCCCAGCATCTGTCTCGTCCGAGCGATGGCAAGAGCTTCGAGGAACTTGCGCCCAGAAGCTTTTCCTTCAACTCGCCGTACGGAGCGTGTTCCGCCTGTGACGGGCTAGGAACCACCTTCGAGGTCGATCCCGACCTGGTCGTCCCAAACCCCGCCCTTTCCATCGGCGATGGCGCAATTCAACCCTGGGCCGGAGGTCGTAGTCGCTATTTCGGTCGGTTGGTCGAGGCGGTGTGTGAAGAGTTCAAAATCCCTCTGGACAAGCCGTGGGAGAAGCTCAAGCCGAAGCAACGCGAACTCATGTTGTACGGGGGAGTAGACCGCAAGGTGCTCGTTCGATACAAGAATCGCTACGGTCGCAGCCGCTCCTACAACGCAAGCTTCGAAGGTATCGTCCCGTATCTTCGGCGTCGTCACACCGATTCCGAGTCCGATAGTCAGCGCGAGCAGATCGAGGGCTACATGCGGGAGATCCCGTGCCCTACCTGCAACGGCGCCCGCCTGAACAAGTTCTCGCTGGCCTGCACGGTCGATGGGCATTCGATCGCCGACATATGTGGGATCAGCATTGGTGAAGCGGCCAAGGTCCTCGTGGGCCTGCAATTGTCCGAGCGAGATCTCATGATTGCCGAGCGGGTGGTCAAGGAGATCAACGCTCGCCTCAGTTTCTTGCTCGATGTCGGTTTGGACTATCTGAGCCTCGGACGGGCGGCCTCGACTCTTTCTGGTGGCGAGGCTCAGCGCATTCGGTTGGCGAGCCAGATCGGTTCCGGTCTCGTAGGTGTTCTGTATGTATTGGACGAGCCGTCCATTGGTCTCCACCAACGGGACAACGCCAAGCTCATCGAAACGTTGCAGCGCCTGAGAGACATCGGAAACTCGGTGGTCGTTGTCGAGCACGATGAGGACACGATCAAGGTCGCCGACCATGTGGTGGACATCGGCCCGGGTGCGGGTGAGCACGGCGGGGATGTGGTCTATAGCGGGTCGGTTAAGGGACTGCTCAAACGGCGTGGGAGCCTCACCGGCCAGTACCTCAGCGGCAAGAAGAACATCCCGGTACCTGAGAAAAGACGTCCCTTTGGTTCCGAGGTGCTCTCCATCAAGGGGGCACGCGAACACAACCTTCAGAACATCGACGTCGAGGTGCCACTCGGATTGTTCGTGGCCGTCACCGGCGTGTCCGGCTCGGGCAAGAGCACGCTGATCAACGGAATTCTGCTGAAGTCCCTGATGCAGAAGATCTACCGCTCCAAAGTGCCCCCGGGTCTGCACACCTCACTCACAGGTTTGGAAAACCTCGACAAAGTGATCGACATCGATCAATCACCGATTGGGCGTACGCCGCGGTCGAACCCGGCCACCTACACCGGTGTGTTTGATCACATCCGCAAACTGTTCGCCAAGACGACCGAGTCCAAAGTCCGGGGCTATCAGCCTGGCCGGTTCAGTTTCAACGTGGCGGGCGGCCGATGCGAGGCATGTTCGGGCGACGGCACGATCAAGATCGAGATGCACTTCTTGCCCGACGTCTACGTTCCCTGCGAGGTCTGTAAGGGTGCCAGGTACAACCGCGACACCCTAGAGATCCTGTTTAAGGGCAAGAACATCTCCGACATACTGAACATGCCGATCTCCGAGGCGTTGGAGTTCTTCAGCAACCAACCGCCGATCGCTCGTCATATGCAGACGTTGGTAGATGTCGGGCTCGGGTACGTGCGGCTGGGCCAGTCTGCTCCCACCCTGTCCGGCGGCGAGGCACAACGGGTCAAGCTCGCCTCCGAGTTGGCTAAGCGCTCTACCGGACACACGATCTATCTTTTGGACGAGCCGACGACCGGCTTGCACTTTGAAGATATTCGGCGGCTGCTGACGGTGCTTACTCGTTTGGTCGATCAAGGCAACACCGTGCTGGTGATCGAGCACAACCTCGACGTGATCAAGACGGCAGACCACATCATCGACCTGGGCCCCGAAGGGGGTAGTGGTGGCGGAACCGTTGTTGCTACGGGCACGCCCGAAGAGGTTGCGGCCAACAGCAGCAGCCACACCGGTCGGTTCCTCAAGCCGTTGCTCGAGGGTGGTCGGGGAGCGAAGGGGTAATCGTGGCCGCAATCGACTTGGACAACATTCCCGCCGAAGTTCTGTCGTTCTTGACCGAGCGCCACTTGGCAACCTTTAGCCTCAATGCTCCTGACGGCAGCCCACGCGTGACACCCGTTGGCTTCACCTACGAGCCTGAACGTCGGCTGGCCCGGGTGATCACGTGGGCTGACAGCTGGAAGACCAAACACATCCGAGCTGGGCATGACAGCCGTGTGGCTATCAGCTCGGTCGATGGTGGCCGCTGGCTCACGCTATATGGAACCGCGATTGCAACCCAAGAGCCCGAGCGCGTCGCCGAAGGAGTGTCTCGCTATGCCGAGCGCTATCGCCCACCCAAGGAGCGAGACGATCGTGTCGTCATCGAAGTTGCTGTTACCCGGATAGTGGGACGCGCTTAAGCGTTCGAAAGACCAACGGCTTCGGCGTCGGAAGCGGCCAGGCGTTTCTCGGCCTGAGCCCGAAGGGCCATTGCAACGAGCATGGCGCCCCCGATGTACGCAGGAGCGATAGCCCGTGAGTAGTCGAAACTCATCCTGAGAACCGATGGCGTCAGGATGAAGAACAACGCGGCGAACGGGGCGCATGCCCACACGGTTAGATCGCGCACGTAGAGAATGCATACAAGAAGAGTTGCCATCATCAACGTTGTGGTCACCCCAAAGGCCAGAGTGTTCGTCTGCTGCCACACTTGCCACGCCTCGGCGAACCCATTGAACGGTAGGCCGAGTGCACCGTTGGTGTCGCCGGTTGCGTCGGGGACTTGAATTCGAAGAAACACGGCCCACAGGGCCGAAGGTAGGACGGCGATCGCAAACATCTGAGCCCGGAGCTTTCGTTCAGAGACGAGTTGCTGAGCCAGACAACCAAGCAACATGAGGATCATCGTTTCTCGGGTCAGAAGGCTTAGTGCGAAGACACTTCCCGCGAAGACGAAACGTCCACGGTCCATCTGGAGCACGCCGTAGAGACCAATGGCGATGGCTAACGTGCTCGCCCCACCGATTTGAGCCGCACCCCAAATACCCGGGTTGATGGCGAAGGCCAGTCCCCACCATGGGGAAACCCCGCGGCGCAGAGCGAGGGCGCCAATCGAATAGCTCCCAAGTCCAAAGGCAAGAATCTGTAGGGCGGCCATTGTCCAGGGAATGACAGCAAAGGGGAGAACACCACCCGCACCGGCTAACAGTGGGTACAGCATCCGCTGACCCCGATATCGGGTCGGCCACATGTGTTCGACCGTGAACGAGTCGGCGACCAACGGGTCGATTGCCTGCATGAAGAAGAACTGGCCGTCGTGGCCGGGCGATGGGCGGCTCGTGACGGTCCGACCGAGCTCGTCAGTGATCAGTGCTTCGATAGCGCTGTCTTCGGCGACTGCGACAATGATGAATGGGTCGCCACCTGCCTCGCGCAGCATCATGCCGAAGATGAGGCCGCCAAACAGAGCGCCAACAAGTCCGACTCGGAGCAGGGTTTTCACCCTCGGCTATCGGCGTTTCCTACCCTGAATAAAGCAGCGAGCCAGCATCGTGACAGCTTCGATGCCGTCGCGAAAGCCGATCTTTTTGCCTTCGGACTTGTCGCGTCCTTCATAGGTGATGGGGACCTCGACGATCCGATGACCCTCTTGGAGAAGAAACGCTGTTACCTGGGGTTCGAAGTCGAAACGATTGGCTGTGAGTGGGAGCGACCTCAAAACGTCGGTCTTCACGAGTTTGAAGCAGGTCTCCATATCGGTGATCGATGATCCGAACATGACCTTGGTAAGAAGCGTCAGGAATCGGTTGGCGACGTAGCTATGCAGTTTCATGCCGGACCGTCGTCCGAGGAAGCGAGAACCGTACACGACGTCGGTGTCTCCCCGCAGAACCGGCTGCAAGAGTGCGGGCCAGTCGTCGGGTGAGTATTCGAGATCGGCATCCTGGATAAGGACGTAGTCGCCGGTTGCCCGTTCGAATCCCTTACGGACCGCCGCACCTTTGCCGCCGTTCTGTTCCGACGCGACAACTGTGATCCTGTCGCTCTCGAACTGGCGAAGAATTTCAAGCGAGTCGTCGGTAGATCCGTCGTCGACACAGATGATTTCGAATGGAACGTCGAGTTCGGCCGCAATGAACGCTTCCATAGCGGGAACGAGCGTTGCTGCCTCGTTGTAGACCGGAATCACGACAGAAAGCGATGCCGTGGG
>CALHFG010000048.1 GCA_938029215.1 uncultured Acidimicrobiales bacterium
GCTTGACCTCATGGTCGTCGTGAACAACCGGTCAGTTAGTACTGTGGTCCTTGTCGATACGTGCCGATAGGGAAGTGTGAAGATGTCTGAGATCTGGCCCGGTGTTGGGTATCCGCTAGGGGCAACGTGGGATGGTTCCGGTACGAACTTCTCCGTCTTCGCCGAAGGCGCCCACGGCGTGGAGCTCTGCTTGTTCGACGATGCAGGCAACGAGACCAAGTTGGAACTGCCCGAAGTCACCGCCCACTGTTTCCACGGGTACGTACCCGGTGTCGCCCCGGGTCAGCGGTACGGGTTCCGTGCTCACGGACCATGGGATCCGCAAAACGGGCTTCGCTTCAACCCTCAGAAGCTGATGCTCGACCCGTATGCAAAGGCCATCGAGGGCGACGTACAGTTCGTGCGCGACGTGTTTGATCATCGCGCCGGCAACATCGACGAGATGGACATTGCGGACAGTCAGGCATCCGTTCCTCGCTCTATTGTGATCTCCCCATTCTTTGACTGGGGAGATGACCGCCCACCGCGACGGCCGCGCCGCGACACAGTGCTCTATGAAGCACATGTCAAAGGCATGTCCCAACGTCATCCGAGCGTTCCCGAACATCTGCGAGGGACATACGCCGGAATGGCTCATCCGGCCATCGTCGAACACCTTGTCGACCTTGGCGTGACCGCCCTGGAACTCATGCCCGTCCACCAGTTCTACAGCGAGAGCTTTCTGGCCGACAAGGGGCTCACCAACTACTGGGGCTACGCCACGATCGGCTACATGGCTCCCCACAACAAGTACGCGTCCTGGGGACAGCGGGGCGAACAGGTGCAGGAATTCAAGCACCTCGTGAAAACCATGCACGCCGCCGGGATCGAAGTCATCCTCGACGTCGTCTACAACCACACCTGCGAGGGCAACACCTGGGGTCCGGCCTACGCCTTCAAAGGGCTGTCGAATCACAGCTACTACCGACTCTCTCCTCAGGACGGACGCCACCATGTCGACTACACCGGCACCGGCAACACCCTCGACGTTGGGCACCCGAACGTCCTGCAGCTCATCATGGATTCGCTGCGCTACTGGGTTACCGACATGCGAGTCGACGGCTTCCGGTTCGATCTAGCATCCGCTCTGGCTCGAGACTCTGGCCATTTCGAACGCTTCGCGGCGTTCTTCGACATCATTCACCAGGACCCGGTCCTGCGGACAACCAAGCTCATCGCCGAACCGTGGGACATCGGCGATGGTGGCTACCAGGTGGGACGGTTCCCCCCGTTGTGGAGCGAATGGAACGGTCAGTATCGCGACACCATTCGAAGCTTCTGGAAGGGAGACTCGGCAACCTTGGGCAGTTTCGCCAGCCGTTTCACCGGCAGTTCCGACCTCTACGAGAGCGGCGGGCGCCGACCGTCTGCATCGATCAACTTCATCACCTCCCACGACGGCTTCACGATGAACGATCTCGTGAGCTACAACGATCGCCACAATCACGCAAACGGCGAGAACAATCAGGATGGTGACCGTCACAACCTGTCGTGGAATAGCGGTCACGAGGGAGCCACCGCAAACCCGTCGGTTCTCGAGATTCGCCAACGTCGAGTTCGAGCCATGCTTGCCACGATGCTTCTTTCACAGGGCGTTCCCATGCTCCTGGGTGGAGACGAATTGGGCCGGACTCAGCAAGGCAACAACAACGCCTACGCCCAGGACAACGAGATCAACTGGACCGACTGGGCCAATGCGGACGATGAACTACTGGACTTCACCCGCAACATGATCAAGCTCCGTATGAGCCACCCGGTGTTCCGCCGTCGACGCTTCTTCGATGGCGAACCTACAGACAACAACGTCGACATCGCAGATATCGGCTGGTACGACACCGATGGAACAGCGATGACTCACGACGATTGGGTGCAACCGCTGAATCGGGCGATCATGGTGTTTCTCAACGGAGACGAACTCATGACCGCATCGAAACGAGGCGAGCCCATCGTCGACGACTCGTTCTTGATTCTGATGAACGCCAACAGCATTCCGGTCCAGTTCTCGATCCCAACCGCGCTGTCGGAGCGCTTCTGGCGTATCGAAATCGATACAGCACAGCCCAAGTCGCCAGATCGGCCTGTGGTCGGTACGGTCGATGCCGAAGCATGGTCGGTTGTGGTGCTTAAGGAACGGCGAGCATGACACGGGTGCTCTTCGCTACCGCCGAACTGTCTCCGATGGTGGCGGTAGGCGGACTTGCGCTCGCCACCAGTGGGCTGGTGAAAGAACTCAGTGCGCAGGGATCCGACGTCACCGTCGTCTTGCCGGACTACGGACCGCTCATACGAGACTTTGAAGAAGAGACTTCGTGGGCCCTCGACGTACCCGACTGGTGTGGACCTACAAGGGCCCGTCGCGGCTCCAGCCCAAGTTTCGCCAAGGTGATTCTCGTGAGCCGGTCGGGGCTTGAGCGACCCCACCCCTACGTCGACCCGTCATCGGGAAACGGGTGGCCCGACAACACCGAACGGTTCTTCGCCTTTAGTGCAGCAATCGCCGCCCTCTGTGGAACGATCGAAAACGGAGGACTCGAGCCAGACGTCTTACACCTCAACGATTGGCATACCGCCGCCAGCGTCGGGTTCATGGCCGAGCCGCCACCAACAGTGCTCACCATTCACACGCTGGGCTATCAGGGGGTTGCAGACGCTTGGTGGATGAGCCGTATCCCACATCGCTCATGGCTCTTCAGCTGGTACGACGTCGCCAACCCGTTGGCTGCAGCTATCCGGACCGTTGATCGCATCGTTGCCGTGTCACCGAACTATGTGCAAGAAATCTTGACCCCCGAGGCGGGGATGGGAATGCATGAAGAGCTTGCCGCAAAGGGAGACGCTCTCATTGGCATCTTGAACGGCATCGACACCTCGGTCTGGAATCCCGCGTCGGACACCATGCTTCCGCAGACCTATTCGTTGAAGACGGTGCGCAAGGGCAAGCAGGCGGCTCGTGAGGCACTCCTGTCGCGCTTTGGCTGGGAAGACGGTGGGGAGACCCTCATTGGTGTTGTAAGCCGGCTGGTGGACCAAAAGGGCATCGACACGTTGGTGCAAGCGGTGCCGTACCTGGCCGGGTTGAATGCTCGAGTCGTGATGCTTGGTAGTGGTCTTCAAGAACTTACCGACATCGTGCGGGACGCAGTAGCAACACACCCCAACCAGATCGCGGCCGAACTCGACGCATACGACGAGCCGCTGTCACATCTAATCTTCGCCGGCTCAGATCTGTTCTGTATGCCGAGCCGATTTGAACCTTGTGGGTTGGCGCAGATGCAAGCCATGGCCTATGGGACTCCAACGATCGCTACCGCGGTCGGAGGATTGGTCGACACGATCACCGATGCCGACGCCGACCTAACGAACGGCAACGGCTTTCTGACCGTGACCAATGATCTTCCCGGCCTGGTTGACGCGCTGCATCGAGCGACGCGAGCGTTTGGATCCGACAAACGCTTCAACGGAATCCGCAAGCGCGGTATGCAGACGGATTGGTCCTGGAAGCTCCCAGCCAGAACTCATAGAGACCTCTATGAAGAGCTGGCGAACTGACTAGAACTTGTAGTTCTTCGGAACCGCCACGATGCCACCGTCGGACACGGTGAAACGGGCACTGTCTTCTTCAAGGTCAAACCCAATTCGGGTCCCAGCCGGCACGACGACGTTCTTGTCGATGATCGTGTTCTTGAGCTGTGCCCCGGCGCCCACGTGAACGCCATCGAACAGAACGGCTCCCTCGAGGGTTGCGTCGCGTTCGACTCGAGCGTTCGGGGCGATCACACTTTCATACACCGTGCAGCCGCTGAGAATCGCTCCATTGGAAACCACCGTGTTGTACACATCGGGAGATCGGACGCCATCTCGCACGAGCTTTGCAGGAGGCAGCGAGCGACCAAGGGTAAAGATCGGCCAGTGCTGGTTGTACAGGCTGAAGGCGGGAAGGGGCTGGACCAGATCCATATGTGCGTCGAAATACGCATCGAGCGTCCCGACGTCTCGCCAATACCCTCGTTGGTCCTCCTGATCACCCGGCACCACGTTGGTGGTGTAGTCATACACGTGGGCTGCTCCATCGTTGACGAGGCGAGGAATGATGTCGCCTCCCATGTCTCGAGCCGACTCGGGCTCCTCGGCGTCGGCGTTTAGCGCGTCGACCAGCACGTCGGTGTTGAAGACGTAGTTGCCCATCGACGCCAACACTCGGTCGGGGTCGTCCTGAAGACCTGGGGGATCGGTTGGCTTCTCCAGAAACTGATTGATCTGCGTCGAGTCAGCGAGCTTGTCGATTACACCAAACTGGTTCGCCTCGGACCGGTCCACTCGCAGTCCGGCGACGGTTACGCCGGCACCGCTTCTGATGTGCTGGTCAAGCATCTGCCGAGGATCCATTCGATAGATGTGATCGGCGCCGAACACAAAGATGTACGCCGGCCGTTCGTCATCGATCAGGTTCATGTTCTGGAACAGCGCGTCTGCGGAGCCGCGGAACCAGTCTCGGCCTCGTCGCATCTGGGCTGGGACCGAGCTTACATAGTTGCCAAGAATGGTCGAAAGCCGCCAGGTTCTGCTGACGTGCACATCGAGCGAGTGGCTCTTGTACTGGGTGAGTACAACGATTTTTCGGTACCCGCCGTTGACAAGGTTCGAGAGTGCGAAATCGATGAGGCGATAGGGCCCGCCAAAGGGCACAGCCGGCTTGGCCCGATCAGCCGTGAGCGGCATGAGGCGCTTGCCCTCTCCGCCGGCCAGCACGATTGACAACACCTGCGGGCGAGTACCCAGATCAAACAGCGGGCTAAATTCGGTCACGTTCGTATCTTGGTTCATGAATCTCCCCGTGTCATTTTGAACTCTGCATTGTTCGCCAGTCGACCCGTTCTCTAGGACGTTGGCCGCAGAAGGTCCTCAACCATCGTCCCTGCAATCTCAAAGATGAGGCGCAGTCCTTCATCGGTTGCGAGGAACTCGGCCAGAACCGGTTCCGGCCTCGTCTGGAAGGCGTCGGCAGTCACCGTGACAAAAAGAACAGCCTGTACGGGTTGAGTCGCACTTGGCAGCGCCCCGAGTGCGCTGGGTTCCACCAAGCCGACCACCGCAGGACTTCCTTCGATTTGCGTCTCGGACTGCAGTGCGTCGATCGAGGATGGTCCAAACTGAACAACGGTGGAGCCGTCTTCGGACCTCCATTCACCCTGGATCGAGGCTGGCATCTCGAACGGAGTATTCGGTTGGGTCGTGCTCGTTTCCTCAGCGGAGGACGGTTCGGTCGTAGGCAGCACCGTCGAGGTCGTAACGATGTCTGAGGAGACGGTCGTCTCGGCACCCGCAGAGGGGTTGGTGTCGTCTCGGCCCACAAAGAGGACTCCTACGATTGCGAGGGCAAGGCCAGTGGCCAGAACGCCGAGCGCCACGTTCAGGGCGTTCGCCGACCCCGGAGTCGTTTGATCCGTCACCTCGACAGGCTAGGCGCCAGATAGGTTCCTGCTATGGCAACGATTGGGTTCATTGGTCTCGGCGTCATGGGCTACCCCATGGCAGGGCATCTGCAGCAAGCAGGTAACTCGGTCACGGTATACAACCGGACCACGGAGAAAGCGGCCGCCTGGGTCGCCGAGTACGGGGGAGCACAGGCTGAGACCCCGCGCGAAGCGGCAGCCGGCGCAGACATCGTGATCACAATCGTCGGGGCCGACAACGATGTGCGGGCAGTGGTCTTTGGAGACGACGGAGCACTGGAGGGGATGAAGGAAGGTGCGGTCTTGATCGATCACACCACCGCATCGGCCGATCTAGCCCGAGTTCTGCACGCCACCTGTAAACAACGGGGATTCGGCTTCGTCGACGCGCCAGTCTCGGGCGGCGAAGCGGGTGCGCAGAACGGCAAACTCACCGTGATGTGTGGCGGTGATCAGGAAGACTTCGATGCGGTCGCATCGGTAATCGAGCCGTTTGCAGTCGCTGTTACCCGCATCGGTGGCGCCGGCTCGGGCCAACTCTGCAAGATGGTCAACCAGCTCTCCATCGCGGGACTGCTACAGGGACTTAGCGAAGGGATCGCGTTAGGAATGAAGGCTGGACTCGACATGGAGATCGTGCTCGATGTGATCTCCAAGGGCGCAGCCGGATCCTGGCAGATGGACAACCGTGGCAGCACCATGGTCGCAGACGAGTTCGACTTCGGGTTCGCTGTCGACTGGATGAGGAAAGACCTCAGGATTGCGATCGACCAAGCACATTCCTTGGGAGCGTCGGTTCCCGTCGGGGCCCTTGTAGATCAGCTCTATGCGCAGATTCAGGCCCAGGGTGGCAATCGTTGGGACACCAGCAGCCTGATTCGCCTGCTCTAGGTTCTTTTCCCCTAGTAGGCCCGTTTCTGCCCTGTTCAGGCCTCTGAACAGGTCGTTTGGCCTCTGATGTGACGAACAACCATCTGCCTAAAGCGAGTAGATCGACCGGCCTATTGCGACTAGCGGTAACAACCGGTTCACTAATACATGCGGGTACCGGGAACTGATTCTCGGCTTGAGCCACTGGCGGGCAGCGGCAGCCGAATTCTATGAGTCATGTTCTCGATACGAAGGCCCTCACCTTCTGGTGAGGGCCTTCATTCTTTTCCGGCCAGCCGAACGAGCGCCACCAGGTGGATCAGTACGATTGGCCCGTGCCTGCTTACTCAGAACGTGGTGCTATCGCGCCGTTCCATGTGATGGAGACGATGAACGCGGCTGCGGCCCACGAGGCTGCTGGAAATACCGTGCTCCATCTCGAGGTTGGGCAGCCATCGACCGCCGCTCCCACCACCGCACTCGAGGCTGCCCGCAACGCCCTGGAGCATGACGTCCTTGGATACACCGGTGCGCTGGGGCTGCCGGCTCTACGACAACGGATCTCCGACTGGTATGCCGACCGGTACAGCCTGACCATCGACCCCGGCCGAATCGCAGTCACCACCGGGGCATCCGGTAGTTGTGTTCTGGCCTTCCTGGCGCTGTGGGATGCGGGCAGCCGGGTCGGCGTCATCGAACCCGGTTATCCGTGCTATCGCAACGACCTGACCACCTTTGGTGTGGAGGCGGTAGCGATCCCCGTGGACTCATCGACAGGTTTTCGACCCACCGTCGCCCACCTTGAGAACGCCGGTCCGCTCGACGGCCTAATCATCGCGTCACCGAGCAACCCAACCGGAGTCGTGCTGGCCGAAGAACATCTCGGGCCGATTCTTGCGTGGGCTCGAAGGAATCAGGTCCATGTCGTGGTCGATGAGATCTATCACGGACTCACCTTCGGCATCGATCCTCCATCGGCTCTTGCGTTGGACCCGAATGTGGTCGTGTTCAACAGCTTCTCCAAGTTCTTCAGCATGACCGGATGGCGGCTGGGTTGGATCGTCGCTCCCGAGCCGCTGATGCCAACCATCGAGCGACTAGCTCAAAATCTCACGATCGCAGCACCGACGATCAGCCAGCTTGCCGGCATCGGAGCGTTCGACGGAATCGACGAATGCGAAGCCAACGTTGTTCGCTACCGCCGCAACCGCGACAGCCTGCTGAGCAGTCTTGCGGAGGCTGGATTGGATCAGATCGCCCCCGCAGACGGGGCGTTCTATCTGTGGGTGAACATCGAGTCCACGGGAATCAGTGCCAGCGAGCTGTGTGCCATTTGGCTGCGCGAGCTGAATATCGCCGCGACGCCCGGCATCGACTTCGACCCGGTTCGAGGCGAGCGCTATGTTCGGCTGTCAGTTGCGGGAAGCGGTTCCGACATCGACGAGGCTGGCCGAAGAATCGTTCGGTGGATGGCCGACCAATGAACCAGCCGAAGCCAACGCGCGTCGGTCCGTCAGTACCCGTCATTTTGGTACGAGGGTTACGCAAGCGGTGCCCAGCGTGTGGTCAAGGGAAGCTATTCCACCGATGGTTCTCGATCGCCGAACAGTGCCCGCGCTGTGGACTCAAGTTCGAGCGGATTGAAGGGCATTGGATCGGCTCGGTAGGAATGAACACCATCATCACCTTCGGATTGGTGCTGATCGCTCTGATCGTCTCGCTACTGCTCTTCATCAACAGCGACATTCCTCAGTGGTACGTTGCGATCGGCCTCGGCATCCTTGCCCTCACGATCCCTCCACTTATCGATCCCTTTACTCGAACGTTCTGGACCGCAATCGATATTGCTATGAGACCCCTGGAGGCAACAGAGGTCGACTGGACCGTCGTTGACCCCGACGCGGTTGGAGTCAACTCGGCTGCAGGTCCAATGAATTCCGCCGATGGGAATACTCCTGGTCCATAACGCCTTTCACCCGATGGCCTGTCTTCGATACACCACGAATGAGGAAGAATGTCTCTCACCCACCCTGCCCCCACCGATAACCACTACGACCTGATCATCGTCGGCAGTGGTTCTGGCAATAGCATCCCCGAGTACCTCACCGGATGGAAGATCGCCATGGTCGAGCGGGGGACCTTTGGCGGAACGTGTCTGAATGTCGGGTGCATCCCATCGAAGATGTTTGTCCTGCCCGCTGATCGCGCAGTCGAGGCACGGGAGTCGGGCCTGAATCTGTCAACGAGCTATGAAGGCGTCGACTGGAAGAGCCTGCGTGACCGAATCTTCGGCCGCATCGATGCGATTAGCGAAGGCGGCGAGGCGTACCGGGCCAGCGGAACCGAGGGTCTCACGCTCTATCGCGGAACCGCACGATTCACCGGGGACCGAACGTTTGTGGTCGACATGAACGACGGCTCGGCCTCGCCCACGATTAGCGCCGACCGTGTGTTGTTGGCCACCGGCTCCAGGCCCACGATTCCAGCGATCGAAGGTATCCAATCGGCCCGTCACCATACAAGCGACTCAATTATGCGTCTAGACGAACTACCCGCTCGGCTCGGAATATTGGGAGGCGGATACATCGCCGCCGAAATGGGTCACGTCTTCTCTGGGCTTGGGTCAGCAGTGACCATGTTCAACCGGTCCGGTGTTCTTTTGCGCAGCCAAGATGCAGCGATAGCCCGTCGGTTCACTGAGGTGTTTGGTCAGCGTCTCGACCTGCAGCTCAACAACGTCCCCACAAAAATCGCCCAGACCGAAGCCGGAATCGAGATCACCCACGCAGACGGGGAGACCGTAACCGTGGTTGACGAGCTCCTCGTCGCGATAGGTCGGACCCCTAATGGCGACACATTGGATGCCGAGGCCGGCGGACTTGTGGTCACCGCCGATAGTCGCATCGAAACCGACGACACCATGGCAACCGGGGTTCCGGGCGTTTGGGCTGTCGGCGACGTCACGAACGAGTTTCAGTTGAAGCACGTGGCGAACGCAGAAGCCAAGGTTGCATTCCAGAATATTGCCAAGAGTAAGGATGGCGAGCCAACGACCGTTGCCGTGGACCACAGCTCGGTTCCAGCCGCGGTCTTTTCGCACCCGCAGGTTGCTTCGGTCGGCGCCACCGAAGAACAGCTCAAAATCGCAGGCACCGAGTACGTCGTGGGCCAGCGAGACTACGCCGGGACGGCCTATGGGTGGGCGCTGGCCGACGAACAATCATTCGCGAAGGTGCTCTTGGGACGTGACGGCTCGATCCTTGGAGCACACATCATCGGTCCTCAGGCGGCATCACTGATTCAGCCGCTCATACAGGCGAAGGCGCTGGGGCAAACAGCTGACCAAATTGCCAACGGCGTGTACTACATTCACCCGGCTCTCACCGAGGTGGTCGAAAACGCGTTGCTCGAAGGCCTGCAGCAGCTTTAGGGACGCGGCTCTCGGTTAAAGCAAACAGCGAGGTCGGCCGAAACCTACTGCATGACGACTCCGGCGTGGATGCCGCCTCAGCTTCCCGATGTGGATGCGCCTACGCCAGCGCCCAGCACGCCGAACTACGCCCCTTTGATGATCGTTGCCGGTTGTGTGATGGCGTTCGGGCTCGGAGTTCTTGCCTGGAACCTGCGAACTGCTACCGGATCCAGTCCCGCCGTCGAACGCCCACTCCTCATGGTGGACGAAACACTGAATTCGATGGTGGCAGGCGATTGGGCCGGGGCGTACGGACGTTTTGACACTGAGTGTGCAGCGTTCTCGGTGGAGGCGTTGCAGACCGGCTTCGAACCAGTGCTCGCGAGCTACAAAGGCCACGAGCTCAACCCGTTGCGGCGGTCGGATTTCGAACCCGATGAGATCGTCCTCGTGTTCGGTGTTCTCGACCTGGGCAACGATCGGCCAAATCCGCTCAGGGCCGAGCTTGTGTATGCCGGAGAAGCTGCCAAAGAGCCCTGGATGCTCTGTGGCCTACGAATCGACGAGCCCTGATCGATATTCACTCCGCCCAAGCAACAAATGGGCCGGAACGACTACTCCGCAGGGCGACTCTGCACTATCTCGGGACCCGCTTGTATCGGCACCATGGACTGGTGAACGGAGAACTCTATGGCTGAAGACCCAGAATGGCTGACCGCGCTGCTTCGATGCATGCCCGGAGCAGCAATGATCCTCGAGGGTGAAGAGGTAAAAGCAGTCAATGCGGAGCTTCCCGAACTCTTCGGAATTCCGCGAGCGAGAATCGCTGGCGTTCCCCTTACGGACCTTATTGTCCCTGAACAGCAGGCCGGCCTTGCGCAGACGATTGAACGACTAGAAGCTTCCGATGCGTGCGCGGTTCGTTTGGCCACAAACTTCCAACCGATTCAGCTCATCATGCGCAGGATCAGCGAACGGCTCGTTGTCATCTCTGCCCGTAGCACCGAGACCGAACATCAGCTGTCGGCGGCGGCTCGAGGATCGTTGACCCACGACTCGGTGACGGGTCTCGCCAACCGATATTTCGTTCTCGAAGAGCTCCACCGGCGCCTCCACCGAGGAGGGGCTCAACCGATGGCCCTCATCGCCGTCTGGATCGATGATCTCGACGCCGTGATCGAAGAACGCGGCTCGCGAGCGGCAGAGCAAGTCTGTCGACAGGTCTCGGAACGGCTCAGCACAAGACTGCGGGGGAGTGACCTACTCGGCCGAATGGACGACCGATCATTTCTCGCTCTGCTCGTGAGTGACAGCGATACCGACGAATTGAAGACAGTCGCTGACCGTCTTCGTGATGAGGTGTCCTTCCCCGTCGAGTACGACAGCACGTTGGTGAGCTTCACCAGCTCGGTACTCGTGGCAACGATCGGACCGAAGCCGCCCTCTATCGACCGGATCGTCTCCAAGGTCGAGGCTGTCGGCCAGAAGGCCTTAGCGTCTGGCGGCAATCGAACAGAGATCGAACACCTCTAGCAGCGTTACTGTTCACAATCGACGGTGATGATCGTTCCGGTTGCAGGTCCTGCCTGACTGCATGAATCGCTCCCGGGGCCACCGTTCAAGGTGCCGCCCCCGGTGGAGCCAACCAGTACATCGTCGCCCGAGCCGCCGATCAAAACATCGTCGGGCGACGCCCCGACAATGATGTCGTTGCCTCCAAGTCCACAGACCGTCTGGCGGTCCGGACTCGAAGGGGCAGTTATTTCATCGTCGCCGTCACTCCCGACGACCGTGCAACCCACTGGGCCGTCGGTGAGAGAGAACTGGAAAACCTCCCCAGCTGGATTGGTGGCCCCCAAGCCGGGGGCTCCGACGACCAAAGATTGATTGGCAAGTACGGCGACAGAGGAACCGAATGCGGACGATTCGCCCGTCGGGCCAGTCCGAGGTGGTCGGATCGCTTGGCTGAAACGCAGCTCGTTCCCGACCTCTTCCAATACGTACGCAAGGTTGTTCGCCGAGTCACCCACCACAACAACTCCGGATCCAGCGGCGAGCGAGTTGCCTTCTACCGGCAGCTCCGACCTGACCTCGAAGGGACGGCCGGGCAATGAGTCGATGACGGTCCACGGGCCAGACGAACGAGCGAAGAAGCTATTTCGTTGCACGAAGATCCGATCGTTTTCCATTTGAACTGCTCCGCCGCCAATCCGAAGGAATCGCTGCGTAGGAATCCAACCGGAAGGGCCGATCCGATTCACGATCAGCTCTCCGGAGGCTGCGAGTCGGTTAACACCACTTATGGCGATCGTCGCCCCCGACGTGGAGATTGCGACCTGGGTTCGAAGCGTCCGAGGGAGGAGTTCTTGAGACCATTCCGCGGTCCCGTCGGGAGTTACTCGAAACACGTCGATCCGATCGCTGCGAGACGTCGTCTCGCTTACGACCGCGATGGCATTTCCTCCGATGGAGATGTCGGTGCCAAATCGCCGGACATCGGACCGGACGCTCTCTGGCAGAACCGCGTAGCCCGTTTCTTGGAACTCGCCATTGCCGGACGGAACTCGAAACAGGCGCACAACGGGGGTCTGGGGATCATCGACCGATCCGTCTTCTACAGCTCCGACACCCGCGGAGTCGATGGCGACAAGGCGATCACCTTGAGCAGCCACTTCCCCGAGCACGATGACCTCAGCCGGCGCACTGTCTGGATTGGTGGGTTGCGACGGTATGAACGTGACTGCGGTCAGGCCAAGATCTGCCTCAGACATTGCCAGAAACCCTCCCGCCGCGGGAAGTACCGTTCGCCCAATGGACGACAACCTGACCATCGAGGACACAATGGTTGGGGAGCCTTCATCCACCGCCACTGGCGCCGCTTCCACCGGGGCGTTGAGAACGGCGACGAAGCTGAGAACCCCCGCAATTGTGGCCAGTCGGCGCACTCTTAACGTGTCTCCAGCAGCGAGGTGACGATTTGAGCTACGCCATGCTCGGCGTGGTGTGGTGCCATGTGGCTAGCCACCGCCTTCACCTCCGCTGACGCGTTCTCCATGGCATAGCCCCGGCCCGCCCACTTCAGCATGTCCAGGTCGTTCATCTGATCTCCGAACGCCACGACCTCGCGTGCGTGAATCCCCAGATCCTCGCAAAGGTCGGCGACCGCCTGACCCTTGGTGGCGCTCGAATGCGTAATCTCGACAAAGTCGGTTCCAGATGTCGACGCGGTCATTTCGCTGTCAACGATCGGCGTGAGATCGGCGAGCCACTCGTCGTGGGACTTCTGAGGATGAGTAATCAGAAGCTTTACGAGGTCGGAGTCGGTGGGAAACGGTGCGATCCTGCCCTCTTGCCGTTTGGGACGTGGAATCAGATTGTCGCGATGGGTTTGGTAGAACTCATCCCACTGCAACGCGCTTTCGGTTTCCCATGCCAGACCAATTTCGGAATACTGGGCTCGGACTCGATCGAGAAATGCGTCGACCACGCTGCTGGGAATGAGGCGGTTGCTTACGAGTCGTTCCTCGGCCAGGTGAAACTTGGTGGCTCCGTTGGAGCACAGAGCCCAGCTCACGACACCAACCGGCCGCAGTAAGTCCAGAGCGGAGTGGATGCTACGCCCGGTGGCGGCCACAACTGTGACGCCTTGGCTTGCGGCTTCGACCAGCACGCGAGCGGTCTCGTCGGAGATGACTGACTCTTCGTTCAGCAGCGTTCCGTCGAGGTCAGAAACGATCATCTTCACATCCACTGTTGAGCACCTTACTACGCTTGGGGATAGGTCCTGTTCGGCCGGAGTTCATTGCGGTTCGGCCAGTAAACGAAGTCAGCGGTCGCCGTGCGACCGCTGACTCCTCACTCTCGGCCCCAGGATGCCGCCTGATGTGGGCCGTGGATGCTTTTCGCATCCGCCACTAGTTGTATCGGATCTAGATGCTTCAACATGAAGCAATATGGACAACTATTGCAGAATTCTTTTTCTGCACGCCGTGGACAATTCTTGGACTCCGTGGCTGACCCGGACCCACAGAGAGCCTGAACTCGAACGAAGAATCAGTGCGCCGTAAGTGCAGACCCGGGATCGATGGATGAGGCACAATAGAACCCGTGCCGTTAAGTCACTACGAGATCATCGGAGTCCCCGTGGACGCCTCGTTCGACGTGATTCGACGCGCCTACCGGGCCAAAATGCGGTCGCTCCACCCAGACTCTGCTGGCTCCGACGGGAATGGTCAGACCATCGCACAGTTGTCCACGGCATGGCGGGTATTGGGAGACCCGGCTCAGCGGGCCACCTACGACGTTCAATTGGAGGCAGAGAAGCTCCGGCAAGTGACCTCAAGCCAACAATCCCACCGAGCCCCGGTGCCCGACCAACCCGCTCCGCAAGCTGCTCGGTCTCGCCGGGAGGCTTGGGTGTTCGGTGTTCGAGCCCAGATCGTGCACCTGTCATCACGAGCCGGTAAGAGTGCGACACAAACGCTTCTGCTCAAAGGCCGACGGGCCGTTCGAGCCGAATACGACGAGTTGGTCGAGGATCTGGTCGGCAGAATCGCGTCTGACGCCGAGGCACGGGTGCGAGCCGCCCGAGCGGCGGGAGTCGCCCCCTTGGACCTGGGAGTCGGGGCCACGTTGATCGGCGTGCGCGCCGTCGCCGACCAACTACGACGATCCGTGGCCGGTCACGGCACCGAGATCGACATCATGGAAGCTGAGTTGCTCGACCGGATGTGGGATGTGCTGGCTCACGAACTGCCGGTGGGCCTCACTGCCTCGTTGGGCGGAAACCCGGGCGTTTCGAAAGTCTTGCGTCAGGCCGGCTAGCGGCGAACCGCCATGCGGCCGATTGAGCCAAATCGAAACCGATACCTCATCCCGTAGGCTGACGGGAAGATGAGTGAGGACGCAGAACTTGAGTCCGAGCGTCGATATCTCGCTTCGGTTCGAGACGCTCACCTAGAACACCTAGATCGCGCCCAAGAGTCGGCGCGCCTCCTTGGTGTGGAGGCCGCCGACGCTGCAGCAGAAGGCATTCGCGACATCGTCGATGAAGACGCTGAAGCCGATACGGCCGTGAGGGCGGCGCAGGTTCGCCAGACCGCAATTCGAGCAATGCATGCGGCCAATCGTGTTCGAGAGCTTGAGGGCAAAGGTACGGCGCTGGCGTTCGGCCGATTCTCTACCGACGCCGACGAGCACTCATACATCGGACGCCTGTCGGTGTTCGAAGGCGATGAGACACTCCTGATCGACTGGCGAGCACCAGCGGCGGTCCCGTTCTACCGCGCCACCCCGCTCGATCGGCATGGCGTACGAGCACGCCGGCAGTTCCATTACGGCTCCCAGACCGACGAAGCCAACGCCCCACTCGTGGGCTTTTCCGATGACGTCCTCGATCTGGACCTGTTGGCCGAGACCACCGCCTTGCGCGGCGAGGCCGCAGTTCTTGCCGCCGTCAACGCCCCGACTAAAGGAGAGATGAAGCCGGTCGTTGCGATGATCCAGTCAGAGCAGGACGCCATCATCCGCGCCAGCGCTGACACCCCACTGATCGTTCAAGGTGGGCCCGGTACCGGAAAGACGGTGGTCGCGCTGCACCGCGCGGCGTACCTGTTGTATGACCAGCGAGACGAACTGTCCGACCGCGGCGTGCTCATTGTCGGACCCACCCGCCGCTTCCTGCGGTACGTCAGCAATGTGCTGCCAAGCCTCGGGGAGACCGGGGTGGTGAGCGCGATTCCCGCGGAGCTGTTCCCTGCAATGCGAGGCCACAAAGAATCCTCGAAACTGACCAACCTCAAGGGCCAAAGCGAAATGGTCACCTTCCTTCGTGCCGCCGTCAATGACCGACAGCGACGTCCACAGGTCGGCCTGAAGCTGTTCTATGGATCGCGACGAGTCGCCCTGCCAGATGGTCTTTGCCAGCAGATCTTCGACCGGGCCCGCAGAACGGCGACCCATAACGATGGTGCAGAGCAATTCCGACTTGGCCTCATCGATGCGCTCGTGGATGCGGTGTATGACCCTGCATTCTTCTCAGTCGAAGAGGCCACCGAGTCATTTGTACGACACGACGATGTGAGGGAGTATCTACTCGCCCACTGGCCCACGCTGACGCCCGAGCAGTGCCTCAACGATGTTCTGGGCTCTCGCGGGTTGCTCAGGTCTGCCTGTGAGGCTGCAGGCTTAGGGGCATCCGAACGTGCACTGTTGTTTCGTGAACGAGCAAGGGAAACCGAGCTCATGCGACGACGGTGGTCCGATGGAGACATGCCTCTCCTCGACGAGCTCGAAGCACTGCTCGGACAAAGGGCCACCGAACTGACCCAGAGCACCAGGCGCCGGGAACGTGATGTCGAAGACGAGTTTGAGCTGGCGGAGGCACTGGACGAAGCAGAATCAGTAATGGGAGACGACGGAACGGTGCGTCGCGGCCAGCGAGTCGCAGGGACGCTCGACCTCGACGCGTCGGCCGCACCAGCGGTCGTCGATCTTGACTCGGTCGAGCCCCAACAGGAAGAAGCGCCGGATCCCGGAACCTTGGTCGACCGATTCCAGGGTGATCGGGCTGCGATGGTCGGTGACGTCGACCCCACCGAACTGACGCCGGACGTGGTCGATGACCTTTCCCTCGATGAGGTCACGGTGGTCGAGCTCGCTGCGGGGGAGCGGTCATTCCGCTTTGGGCATGTGATCGTCGACGAAGCACAAGACTTGTCTTCGATGCAGTGGAGAATGATTGTGCGTCGTGCACAGCCGGGGTGCATCACCGCCGTTGGTGACCTGGCGCAACGAACCATTTCGCCGGTCACCAAGTGGGCCGACATCCTGCCGGCCATCGGTCCCGTTAACGAAATGCATCTGACCATCAACTATCGGTCTCCGGCGGAGGTCTTGGCTCCTGCTGCGGGCGTACTGGCCCGGTACGCCCCGAACCTCCAGATGCCTCAAGCAATCCGGTTCTCGGGGATCGAAACCGAGCTCGTGGAAGTCGCCGACATGGCCACCGAACTTGGTGTCGTCATTCCCGATCTCCTTGCGAAACGTCGGTCTGAGGGTGAAGCCCGGGTCGCAGCCATCATGTATCCCGAGGTGTACGCCAACCTCGTTTCTTCGTTGATGCCTAGGCTTGAGGCGCTGGCCATGGGCTCTGGCTACGAGCTCCAGGCGGTCCTGTCGTCGGAGTGCCGAGGCCTCGAGTTCGACGCCTCAATCGTGCTCGGGCCGGAGGCCTTCGGAGCCTCAGCCCCCGATCTGGCCCTGCTGTTCGTAGCGATGACCAGGAGCACTCAATGGACCGCGGTAGTAGAGGTCGAGCCGGTAAGTGCCTGGCTCAAGGGCGTGTTCGACGATCTCTAGCCACGGCAGGGAAGCGGCGATTGCCACACCGGCGGATCAATCCACCGTGAACCGGATTCGGTACACTGATAGGGACATGAGAGGCCGATTTACCAGCTCCGAGGATGATGCGCCGTTCGACATTCGCAAGTTTGGCGATCCTGTGCTCCGGACCCGCGCATCTGACGTCGATGACATCGACGGCCAACTCGTTGCCGTTGTCGACGACATGCTGGAAACCATGTATGCCGAACCCGGTATCGGCTTGGCGGCGCCCCAGGTAGGCATCAGCAAACGCCTCTTCGTGTATGACATTGGCGATGGTCCTCACGCGGTGGTCAACCCCGTAATCAAAGAATCCGACGGCGAGTGGGTCTTTGAAGAAGGCTGCCTTTCCGTGCCCGGTCTGTCCTGGGACATCGTCCGACCCAAGGAGATTCATCTCACGGGGTATGACCTCGACGGAAACGAGATTTCGTTCGAGGCCGATGAACTGTTGTCGCGATGCTTCCAGCACGAAATGGATCATCTGGACGGCAAGCTCCTGATTGATCACCTCGAGGGCGAAACCCGCAAGGCTGCAATGCGAACCGTTCGCGAAATGTTCCTCGGACCGCTGTAGCTCGATTCCCATGAAGACCACCCCACTCGTGTACCTGGGGACTCCCGAAGAGGCGGTTCCTCCGCTTCGAGCCTTGCATGCTGCCGGCTACAACCTTGTGCTCGTTGTGACCCGGGCTGACGCTCGGCGCGGACGAAGAGGCAAAGAAGAACCTTCGCCGGTCAAGATTGCGGCTCAGGAGCTTGGACTTGAGGTCGCTCACGAGCTCGATGCCGTCGACCGTTGTGGTGCGGAGATGGGAATCGTGGTGGCCTATGGACGCATCATTCCCGCCGATCTGCTGGATCGTGTTCCCATGTTGAACATCCACTTTTCCAAACTGCCTCGCTGGCGAGGTGCGGCACCCGTAGAACGAGCGATTCTTGCCGGTGACAAGGAAACAGCCGTCGGTATCATGCAGATGGAACCCGGCCTTGATACTGGACCGCTTCATGCTGAACGGATCGTCCCGATCGACCTCGATGACACCGCTGAGACCTTGCGCTCCCGTCTGGTCACCGTTGGCACCGAACTCTTGGTCGAAACACTGGAGCGAGGCATAGAAGATCCTCCGGTGCCCCAGGACGGCATCAGCGTTTACGCATCGAAAATCCAGTCCGAGGATCGTCGAATCGACTGGACTGAGCCGGCATTCGTGATCCATCGAGTCATCCGAGTCGGGCGGGCCCACACCACCTTTCGCGGCGATCGCTTTATCATCTGGGCGGCGAGACTCACGGAGCACACGTCCACAGGGGATCCCGGCGAACTGAACAAGGTGGGCGATTTCCCTACAGTGGCCACCGGGCACGGCGATCTGGAACTTCGGGAGGTCCAACCTGCGGGCAAGCCCAGGATGGATGCGCTGGCCTGGTGGAATGGCAGCCAACCCAATGCCATGGTGCTCGGTCAGTGAGCGCCGGCGTCGAATCACGCAAGGTTGCCGGTCAGGCCCTGGAGCGGGTGAATTCAAAGGGAGCGTTCGCCAACCTCGCGCTCGGACCGATGCTCGATCGGGCAGGCTTGTCCGATCGAGACCGAGGATTCGTGACCGAGCTTGTGTACGGGACTACACGGATGCGTCGAGCTCTTGATCACATTCTCAAACCGTACGTGAAGGGAGATCTGGACCCCCACACACTCGCCACGTTGCGGATGGGCGCCTACCAACTGCACTTCATGGACACTCCGGCCCACGCAGCCGTCGATGCAACGGTGAGTTCGGCCAAAAAGCGGGTTCGAGGCTTGGTCAACGCGGTCTTGAGGAAGGTTGCGAAGTCGACGCCCAACTATCCGTCCGAAGCGGTTCGTCTGAGCTACCCAGATTGGATCGTCGACCAGCTGGTTACCGACCTTGGTCAGCCCGTAGCCCTCGACGCGCTCGCTGCGATGAACCGCCCAGCCAAAACCAACACCCGGCAGGATGGATATGTTCAGGATCCGGCGAGCCAAGAAGTCGTTTCAATGGTGAACGCCCAACCAGGCGAGCTGATCTTGGACCTCTGTGCCGCTCCGGGTGGCAAGGCCACGGGCCTCGCCGCTGCCGGGGCCAATGTAATCGGTGGTGACCTCCATCTGAAGCGGTCGGGCTTGATGGCGAAAAACGCTCGTCGACTGAACGCATCATTGGCGTCAATTGCGGCTGACGCACGCGCCTTTCCGGTGCGGCCTGGGCAGGCCGACGCGGTATTACTCGACGCACCGTGTTCTGGCCTGGGATCGCTTCGGCGTCGACCCGACGCTCGGTGGCGAATCGACCGCGCAGCTCCAGCTCGACTCGGGACGATCCAGACAGACCTCTTACGCGCCGCTGCAACGTTGGTGAAACCAGGCGGTCGTTTGGTCTACAGCGTCTGCACGCTCACAGCGGCCGAGACGACCGATGTGGTTTCCTCCAGTGGCCTCGTGATGGATGGCGATCCGGTTGTCAGCGTCCCCGACGATCAGTCCGACGGAATGTGGAGCGTCCGACTACAGATGCCGTAGGAAAATGCCGCTTCGAACCTTCGGTTCGAAGTAGGTCGACTTCGGTGGCATCACGTCTCCCGCGTCGGCCACAGCAAAGAGCTGGGGCATGGTCACCGCGGTCATGAACGCCAGCAGTTCTCCGGCTGCGTCGACATCAGCGAGGAGTTGTTCCTCGTCGCCGACCGTGCGCTGGTATCGCACGCGTGCGTTTTCCCCTAGCTGAGGACGAATGACATTTTCGAATTGCCACATGTCCAGTCGTTCCAGCGGCCGGTGCGCAGGTTGGTGGGGGATCGTCACCCAGTGGCCACCGAAGTAGACCTGAATCTGACCCTTCCCATCACCCAGCCGGCCTCTATCGGCCCCGTCCAATGTGAGCAGCTGACCGAGTGGATCCTCCACCGTTGGCTTCGCAAACCGATGGAATGCTCGGTTTGACAGCTGATCGGTGGAGAAGAGTGCGGCCAACATCCACGGTGGACCGCCCTGCTTCCACCGAAGCGAGGCTGCGGCTGTTCGATGGTGTCCGTCGATGAGGTACAGCCGGGACCCCTCGAGGGCCGATCGGATTGTCTCGGTGTGGGTTTCGGCTATTTGCCAGACGGTCTGCTCGAGCCCATCGGGCATCGAGAACTGGAGGACAGGTTCCTCGTTGTCGAGCCCTTCGAGCACCGCCGCGATATCACGATTGGGATGGTGCGCGACTGCGACTGGACTGCTCTGGGCCGCGACAACCTCGGCATGAAGCGCCAGATGCTCGGCCCGTTCGTCATGAATCTCTTCGTGGATTCGGATGGTGCCGTCCGCATAGTCATCCATGTGAACACCGCCGACGATTCCGGTTTGGCACCAGCCGTCGAGTTCTAGCCGGTACCCGTAGTACGAGTCACCACCCACATCGCCGAAGGCGCCAGCGGCCAGTAGTCCGTCGAGGGCCTCCCGGCCGGCCTGCACAAGCTCTCGGGGCGTCGAGGGTTGATCTCCCTCAAAGTCTTCGGGTCCACGAGTGACACCAAGATAGGAGGCCGGATTGGCGCGAAGGTGGGCGATCCGCTGTGATGGGCTGAGCGCATCGTGAGCAGGGGATGGAACCCGATCGGTCCAGCCGGGATCGACGAGCCGCAGCTGGAGCGGCGCAACGCGAGCCAACTCAGCCAGCCTTGCTGGCAAAGCCAGCCATGAAGTCAGTCAACGCCTGAACCGACTCATCGGGGGTTGCGTTGTACACGCTTGCCCGGATACCGCCAACGGATCGGTGGCCCTTGAGGAACAGGAAGTTCTCGGCTTCGGCCGCTGCGAGGAACTGCTTCTCGAGTTCTTCAGAGCTCAGGCGGAAAACGATATTGGTGTGGGAGCGATCGGCTGGGTTGACCGGACTCTTGTAGAAGCCGTCGCTGGACTCGATCGCTGAGTAGACCATGCTGGATCTACGAACCGCACGGCTTTGCATCCCTTCCACTCCGCCATTGGCTTCCATCCAGGCCAACATCTTGCCGGTTGCCCAGATAGGGAACACCGGCGGGGTGTTCGCCAATGAGTCCGCATCGGCATGAGTCTTGTATGTGAGGTAGGCCGGGTTCTTTGGGGCGGCATCGAGAATCGAGTTGCGAACGAACACAACCGCAAGGCCAGCCGGACCAAGGTTCTTCTGGGCTCCGCCGTACACGACATCGAACAGATCCCACGGGATCGGACGCGACAGATAGTCAGAGCTCATGTCGGCAACAACTCGAACCCCCGGATCTTCAAAGTCGGACATCCGGATACCGCCGATGGTCTCGTTCGACGTGACATGCAGGTAGCGAGTGTTGTCGCGAATGGAAAGCTGATCGAGAGTGGGCATGGCCCTAAAGCCTTCGTCGGCGCCGCTCCAGGCTTCGTAGGTATTGGGCCGAAGGATCTTCGCATCAGCCACCGCCTTCTTCCCCCATGTACCACCAACGACGTAACCAATGTGATCGTCTGGCTGAGCAACGTTCATGGGGACCATTGCGAACTGCAACGTTGCCCCGCCCTGAAGCAGCAGGATCGAGAAGTCCTCCGGAACAGCAAACAGCCTCCGGAATCGATCCAGAGCATCGTGGTGCACCGCGTCATACTCGGGTCCACGGTGGCTCATCTCGATCAACGACATACCGGTGCCCTTGTAGTCGACCAGTTCAGCCGACAGTTCTTCCAGAACCGACACGGGTAGAGCGCACGGTCCGGCGCAGAAGTTGTAGGCCCGAAATTGTGGGGCGATGGTATCGATTGCAGTGTTCACGTGTGATCCTTCGACGGTTGTTCTGAGTTTGGCTTTGCTACGCGTGGGTGACGGAGACGTTGAGTACGTGGTCCAATTCGGTCAGCGATTCCAGGGTCGAGTCGCTTGGCGTGCGACTCACATGGATCGTGGCAACGGCAGCACCGTTGTCGCCGCTGAAGAGCTGGTTTTCCATCTCCTGTACGTTGACGTCGTCGGCGCGCAGAAGAGCAAAGATTCCGGCGAGAACCCCAACTCGGTCGAGGTGCTTCACAATGAGGTTGGCGTCCCCGCGAGGCGCATTGTTCATGTTGACGACGTTGACGGGAGCGCCCTTGACGAACGCCTGCACGGTCTCGACGGTGCCGTCGGCTACAGATTGCTGAGCTTGCTCGGTGCTGGCACCAATGTGATGAGTGCCTACAACATTGGGATGAGAGGCGATGGGGGAGTCGAAGCTTCCGTCTTTGGTTTTCGGTTCACCCGCATATACATCGAGGCCGGCCCGTAGCCCATTGTTCAGCGCATCGAGGAGCGCATCCTCGTCGATCACCTCGCCTCGGCTCGTGTTGAGCAACACGGCCGACGGCTTCATTTTGGCGAGGAAGTCGGCATCCACCATGGCGGTCGTGCTTGGAGACTTGGGCACATGAAGGGACACGATGTCGGATTCGGACAACAGTTCATCGGTGGTGTCGACCATCCGAATGCCGATCGACCGAATCCGTTGTTGAACCGACGGCGAGCGGCCATCTTTGCGCACCGCGATCACGGTGACGCCGAAGGCTTTTGCTCGCTTGGCTACTTCGAGTCCAATTTCTCCGAGACCGATAATCCCTAGGGTCTTGCCCAGAATGCCCTCGGCCTTGCTATAGAGGCCCTTCTGCCAGACACCGTTTCGAAGGTCGCTGGTGTTGTCGGCAATCTTTCGATCCGAGGCCAGAAGAAGCCCCATCGTGAGCTCGGCCACCGCAACTGCGTTGCGTCCTGGGACGTTACAAACGAAGATGCCAGCGGCGGACGCTGCATCGGAATCGATGTTGTCGACGCCCGCACCGGCGCGCACGATGAACTGCAGTTTGTCCGCTGCCTGGATTGTGTCGGCGAGCACCTTGGTGCTCCGAACCACGAGACCGTCGTAACCAGCGATTGCCGCCGGGAGGTCCTCGGCGCCGAGTGTGGCTTCGACAACACACTCGATCCCTTGATCGGTCAGGGGTTGGAGTCGGTCTGATGCAATGGCATCAGCGAACAAGATCCGAAGGGTTTGCAAATTGTCGTCCTAACACTTGGCTCCGGCACGGCCCGGGTAGGCGGAGCAGGAGGTTCGTCTCTGCTAGAGAGGCTACAACAACAAATGCAGCCACTCTCACTGATCATCGGTCTTTTTAGGAACTGTCTCAACAGGCCAAACGACCTGTCATAGGTGCCCATCAAGTTTTGTGTTCTCACGTGCGTTGCCTTCCTGCTCGTAGCCTGTGGCGCTGCGGACAGCGGCCCTGCGTCCGATGCGGTGGCGATCAACGACGGCTGGTCCCGTCAACCCGCAGAGGGACAAACTGTTGGCGTGGCCTATGCAACGGTCATCAACGGAAGCGACTCCGACGTCCGGATCGTTGCAGCCAGTTCGTCGGCTAGCTCGGATGTCCAACTGCACGAGACGCTGATGACGGCCGAAGGCGCGATGACCATGCAGGAGGTCGAGGATTTTGTGGTTCCCGCGGGCGGCACCTTTGTCTTTGAGCCCGGTGGTCCACACATCATGATGATGGGAATCGACGCTGCGACCTATCCGACCGACACCGTCGATGTGACCATCACCTTTGACGATGGAACATCACGTTCCTTTGACGCCGAGGTGCGTGCAATTGCCGGTGGCGACATGGAAGACATGGAAGACATGGACCACGGCGACGGGCACGGGGGCTAGGGGACCCCTACTCCGCCGGAGGTTCCCAGGTGAAGCCGAACACGGCGTCGCCGTTTTCGGCCTGGACAAGAACCTCGATGGTCTTGTTGGGAGGCAGATTCTCAAAGATCAGCTTCTTGCGGAAGCTACCCCACTGGTCTGCGACGGTTGAGACCGAGCCGTAGTCGCTCGAGATTGTGACGGTGCTTCCCGGGTTTGTTGTGCCGGCAAAGTACTCATACGCCCAGCCGTCGGTATTGACCCCGAGTTCTTGCGCCGCAGAGAAGTCGACGCTTTCAGGAGTGCTGGGTGGGGAGTACACAAACTCCAACTCGGCCGATCCGTTGACGGCTTTGATCGTCACGATGAAACCCTCGTTGGCGGGTGCGCCAGTGAAGTAGACCTTCTTGAACCAGCGACCGTCATCTTGGGCCACAACGGTTGCGGAGCCATACGCAGACAGGATCTCTACCTCCGTACCCGGCTCGGTCGTTCCAAAGAAGTTGTCCCACGGTTCAGCCGCTGAACTCGTACCGTTCTTCTGGTCGGCCGTGAACTCAACGATCAGGGTCACCGAAATAGGGGCTGAAGCCACTACCTCATCTAATTCGTTGTAAGCCTTGATGATCCCGCTGTTCTCACCCGGCGACAGGATGAGGTCTACCGACCAATTGCCGTTCGAGTCCATTTCAGCCTCGTACGGTCCGGCAAAAACTCGCGTTCCAGGTGCCGCCTTGCCGGTGATGGTCACGTTCGGTTCAAGTTGCTCACTACCCGCAAGTGGCGAGAGGATCTCGACGAAGGGCTCCACCGGAGCCGCAGCCTCGGTCGTCGTCGTGGTTGGCTTGATGGTGGTTGAGGTCGAGGTCGATGTTGAACTTGAACTCGTCGTCGACGGGACAGTAGTCGAGGTGGATGTTGTGGCCTGATCGTCGTCTCGGGTGGACTGCTCTTCATCCTGATCTGCCGCCGTAGCGGCATTGTCGGGCAGATTCTCGTCGGAGTCGGACGGAACCGTGTCGGTGGCTCCCTCGTCGATGATCCGGGCGGTCGCCGGGTCGGACCCAAGCCCGAAGGACAATCGTTCGGGGAACTCGTGATCGCTGACAGAGTAAAACCCAACCACCGCGATCATGCACACTACGTAGGTGACCCCGATGCCTATGAGTACCTGGATCGGTCCGATGTTTCGAGCCGAAGACTCCGCCGTTTCCTGAACTTCTGCCATATAACTAGTTCGAACCGCATTGTTCTCGGCTTGAGAAGCTAGGCCAATTTCCCTACTGCCTGTCCACAGATGGTGTATCCCTCAACGGGGCCACCAACCCGGGTAGGCAGCTTGCTAGGGTTTAAGCGGGCGTGGCTAGGCCGAGCAGTATCGGGTGGTGGAGCATGGGATACCAGGCAAGAATTAATGTGTTGACTGCTCTGGTAGCTATCTGCGCTTTGGTTGTCGTTGGCATTGGACTTTCTCGTTCGCAGTCGCCTTCTGGACAGACCTCTGCCCTGGTGGACACATCGGAGGAGTCACCTTCTCTCATCACCAGTACAACCTCGACAACGGTTGCTGACGAGCCGTCCGATGAGGAGACGTCGGCGGTGAGCGTGAAGGGGACATCGGTTACCTCTGCCGACGAAGCTTCGGCCACGACAGAGCCGACGACATCGACCACAGCGATCGAAACGACCACAGCACCGACCGTTGCAACGACGGCGCCCACCACTCGAGCAACTCCCCAAACCACGCGCCGCCGGACCACGCAGCCTCCAACGACCCGCGCTCCAACGACCCGCGCTCCAACGACCCGAGCACCCACAACGGCGGCACCCACCACTGCCGCACCGACAACGACCACAACGAAACCCCCAACGACGCCGGCACCCACAACCAGCGCCGCCCAGCGCCAACAGCTGGTGAACATCGCAAACGACCACCGCAAGGCGGCGGCGCGCCTCGAGGCTGACGCGGCCCAGCTCGAAAAGCAGGCGGCGGCATCCGATCGAGATGCCAAATCCAAGGAGACGGCGGCCCAGTCGCAACGGTCGAGGGCCGCCAAGGCCTATGCCAAGGCCGATGATCACGACGCGAACGGTAAGCCAGACAAGGCTGAAAACGAACGCACCAAGGGTGACGGGTTCACGGCCAAGGCTGATGGTCTTCAACGAGAAGCCGATGCATTCCGACGGGAGTCCCAGGTGAGTCGTGAAAAGGCAGCCGCCAAGAACGCCGAGGCCTCCGCGAGGCTTGCCGAAGCAGCGGCTATCGACGCGATCCTTGCCGGTTGAG
>CALHFG010000049.1 GCA_938029215.1 uncultured Acidimicrobiales bacterium
CCGATGACCGGGGCACCCACGCTGATGGCAAGGTCCATAAGCTTGTGCATTTTCGACGCGAACGTTTCGCCCAACGATCCACCCATGATCGTGAAATCCTGGCTCGATACAAACACTTTGCGCCCATCGATGGTTCCCCACCCTGTGATCACACCGTCGGTGTAGGGCCGGTTCTTGGAGCTGGGATTCTTGCTACGTGCCAGCAGGTCGAGCTCGTGGAACGAACCGTCGTCGAGCAGGTAGTCGATGCGTTCGCGTGCCAGCATCTTGCCTTTGTCGTACTGGCGCTGAATGGCACGATCCGGTCCCCCTTTGAGGGCCTCGGACTTCTTTTCGGCTAGGTCGGCGAGTTTGGCCTGGAGCGGAGAATCAACCACGGCTGCGAGGGTAGTGGAAATGGCTGGAGGTGCCCTAGAAGGCGGAAAACAACCTTGTGGGCGGGAACCGCAGGACCGTTTAAGACGACCGCAAAGGGGTGGTGATCTCTCAAGCGTTGCTCTCTTGGCGAAACGGGCTTGGAGCTGTCGCGCCCACCGACGTGGGCAACCAGCAGCATGAGGCAGATTGCAGGCTCCTTACGCGCTCCAGCTGTGCGCGCTCTTTGCCCTGCTCGTGTAGCACAATGGTGCCCGCATGAGCGTTCAAACGATGTCACTCTTCTTTGCGCTTCTCAGCCTCCTCGTGGTGGTCGGGATCGTCGCGCTCATCGCCGATGCGCTCACCGCAAAAGACCTCGGCGTGATCAACTTTCTGCGACCGGTATCGGCCGAAGCAGCAGCGGCGATCGCAACCACATGCATGCTCGGTTCGCTCTACATGAGCGAAATCGCCAACTTCAACCCATGCCGACTGTGCTGGTACCAGCGGTTCTTCATGTATCCGTCGGCGCTGCTCCTCATCGCGGCCCTATTCATCAAGAACGCAGCACTGAAGTGGGTGGCGTTTGGACTGTCCGCTATCGGGTTCGGTATTGCGGTTTTCCACCGCTACGAACAAGTGGTCTATGACCCGCTCGCAGGGCACGAGGGCGGGTTCTGTGACCCGCTGAACCCCTGTGGTCTCCCCTATGTTCAAGAGTTCGGCTTTATCACTATCCCTACGATGGCTGGAATTGGCTTCGCCGGAGTCATGGCCATGATCATCCTCAACACACGAAAGACCGCCTGATGGCTTCTGACGACAAACCAAAGAACAAACAGGGTTTCACCACCAACGTTCCCAAAAAGAATGGTGGAACAGCCGCTCCTACGATCTCTGCGAATGACAGCTCCAATCGGGGCTTCACCATCGGGATCCTCGCCTTGGTCGTTATCGGCCTCGGCGCGATCGCCTTCTTGGCGAGCACCCGCGAAAGCGACATTTCCGACGCACCCCAAACCGCTGCGGTCGAGGTGTCGGGCGCTCCGATCATCGAGTTCCCCCGCGATGCCGGCGCGGCAGTAACAAGTGCAGCCAATGACGGCGCCGTAGGTCAGCTGGCACCCACGCTGGTCGGCACCGATTTCGACGACACCGAGGTACGTATCGAGGCCGACGGTGTCGCCAAGGCCGTCTACTTCTTCGCTCACCATTGTCCGTTCTGTCAGGAAGAGGTTCCGGTTCTTCAGGCGCTCATCGATGCCGGTCAGGTTCCCGAAGGTGTCGAGGTCTACGCAGTCTCCACCTCGGTTCAGGATGCTCCGAACCGAAACTACCCACCGGAGACCTGGCTGAATCGCGAGGGCTGGACACCCAAGGTGATGCGAGACGATGAGTTCAACCGGGCATTCAACGCCTACGGCGGCTCAAGCTTCCCCTACACCGTGTATCTCGATGGAGAAAACCGAATCGTCGCCCGCTCGGCCGGACAGCTCGACGACTCCATCACCCTGGCGCTCTGGCAGAATCTTGCGGCCGGCTCGTTCGTGGAAGGTGTTGAAGGTGACGGCACCAACCAAAGCGACGCCGATGCCGAGCCGGTCGACACTCCCGACGAGTAACAACGCGCTAACAGACTCATAGCGAAGGCCGATCCTTTCGAGGATCGGCCTTTGTGGTTTTCCACTTTGCGCCAGAGTGGAGCGCAGACACCGTTAGGTTGCGGCCGCGCAGCAACGCAGCTCCACAAACCCCGGAGATGCAGCCCGCAGGCCAACGGAGCGACTCGACAGAAGTAGAAACGATCGAGCTCAGAGAGCGTCCCGCCTCAAACTCTTTCGCCACGTTGCGCCGGAGTGGAGCGCAGAGCAGTATTAGGCAGTGACCTCTCCCCTTCATCATCCACCGGCAGGGAGTGTGACCGACGAACTGGTGACGTCGATGTTCGTCGACATGCTCGGAGCTCGGCTCTACAGCCAGCGAGTCTTCAACCTCCAGAGGCAAGGTCGGGCTGGCACGAACGCTCCGATCGATGGCAGCGAGGCGTTGGTGGTTGGTGCGGCATTCGCGTTGAACCCCACCTTGGATTGGATCCTTCCGCAGTATCGCGAGCTCGTGGGCCTCGAGCGTTTCGGGTCCGATGTGCTGGATCGTTATGTGCTGTATTGCATTGGCCATCCCGACGGCGGCCACATTCCGGCGCCAACCCGGGTCTGGCCGCCTCAGATCAGTCTGGCTACTCAGGTCCCGCATGCCGTCGGGCTGGCGTGGGGTATGAAGCAGGCCGGTGAAGAGGGATGCACCCTCGTCTTCTTGGGCGATGGCTCCACAAGCGAGGGAGACTTCTACGAGGCTTGCAACTTCGCTGGTGTCCTCGACGCTCCGGTGATCGTGGTTGTCGTTAACAACGGTTGGGCTATTTCAACGCCAACTACCTCCCAAACGAGAGCCAAAAACTTTGCGGAGAAGTCCCATGCATTCGGGTTCCCGGGGGTCACTGTCGACGGCACCGACGCAATTGCGGTGTACGAAGCTGTTGCCGACGCCAGGTCCCGAGCGGTGGCGGGCGCGGGGCCAACGCTCATCGAGGCGGTTACCTATCGATTGGGCCCACACACCACTGCTGATGACCCCACCCGCTATGTGCCGCCGGACGAACTGAACGCGGCTAAGGATCCAATCGAGGTGATGCGTAGCGAGATGCAGCGGAGGGGTTTGTGGCGCCAAGAATGGGAAGACGACATAGTGAGTCAGGCCGATGCCCGTATGGAAAAGGCGGTCGTGGCCGCCGAGGCGACGCCGCTGGAACCGAGCGAAATGTTCAACCACGTCTATGACCAGCCGACTCCCCGGCTCGTTCGCCAGCGGTCCGAATTCGAGGCCAAATCATGACCCAGATGAACATGGTCGAGGCCATCAACCACACGTTGCATCAGGAGATGGCTCGCGATGACCGAGTCATGGTGTTCGGTGAAGATGTGGCACTCAATGGCGGGGTGTTCCGAGCGACCGAAGGCCTGCTCGATTCCTACGGTTCGGGCCGGGTTGTGGATACACCGCTGGCCGAGGCTGTAATCGCCGGGACGGCGGTCGGATTGGCTGCGGCAGGCATGGTTCCGGTACCTGAGATTCAGTTCCTCGGCTTCTCCTACCAAGCGTTCCATCAGATCGCCGGCCAGATAGCCCGGCTTCGGTACCGCACTCGAGGACGGTTCGATGTTCCGATCACCATTCGTTCGCCGTTTGGTGGAGGCGTACGAACCCCGGAGCTCCATAGCGAGTCGCTGGAAGCGCAGTACGCCAACATCCCGGGTCTCAAGATCGTGTTGCCGGCTAGCGCAGCGGACGCAAAGGGTCTGTTGACCACGGCCATCCGCGATCCCAATCCGGTGTTGTTTCTCGAACCACTACGCGGCTATCGCATGATCAAGGGAGAGGTGCCCGAAGGTGAACACACCGTTCCATTCGGCCGGGCCCGTACGGTCAGCGAGGGCACCGATGTTGTGATCATCACGTGGTCGTTCCAGGTTGAGCTCAGCCGCCGCGCCGCCGTCCAGTTGGCCGAGGAGGGAATTTCGGTCCGGGTTGTCGATCTGCGGACGCTGGTTCCGCTAGACACCGACGCCATCGTCGAGGCGGTCGAGGCATGTGGGCGGGTTGTCGTCGTTCAAGAAGCTCCCGAGACCAACGGGTTCGCGAGCGAGATCATCGCCACCATCAACGACCAGGCCTTCTACTCACTGGAAGCTCCGGTGCAACGGGTCTCCGGGTATGACACGCCCTATCCGGTAGGGATGTTGGAAGACCACTTCGTTCCGGACGTGGATCGGATCGTGGCCGCCGTACGCCGAGCCGTCGAGGTGGAAGCATGACCGAGTTCCGACTGCCCGATGTGGGCGAGGGTTTGGAGAGCGCCGAGATCGTCGAGTGGCTGGTTGCCGAAGGCGATCAGGTTGATCGAGATCAACCGCTGGTTGAGATCCTTACCGACAAGAGTCAGACGCAGCTGCCATCACCGCAGGGTGGGGTCATCAGCCGCCTCGGATTCGCCGTTGGTGACATGGCTGAAGTCGGTCAGGTGCTGGTTGAGTTCGCTGGTTCCGCAGCCTCGACGCCAGGTCCGACTCCGCAGCCCCCGGAGCCGCGGGGGCAACAGACGCACCCGGCACCGGGTGTTGCGTCGAGGGGGCGAGTGAAGGCGGCACCAGTGGTGCGCAAGCGGGCGCTGGAGCAAGGCATCGATCTCTCGACCATCACGGGCACGGGCCCCGGCGGTCGAATCACTCTCGCCGACCTCGACCAAACACAACACTCGGTGCCGCAACACTCGGTGCCGGGTGCAGCTGTTGCATCGGAGTCAACAGCTCTCGTGTCAGCCCCGCCGATCCAAACCGCACCCGTCGCTTCGTCGAATCAATTGGGGCAGCTGGAACGCGGCACCCATCCACTCCGAGGCATCCGTCGCGTCACCGCCGAATCGATG
The DNA here is from genome assembly GCA_938029215.1 of uncultured Acidimicrobiales bacterium. Classification (GTDB taxonomy): domain Bacteria; phylum Actinomycetota; class Acidimicrobiia; order Acidimicrobiales; family SZUA-35; genus JABDIY01. The sequence goes on from CALHFG010000049.1 coordinate 4,841, forward strand.
GCTCGCAGCTGGGAGATTCCCCACATTCACGGCAATGACGAAGCCGACGCCACCGAACTGTTGGCCGCTCGCAAACGCATGAAGGAACGCGATCCCGAGGGGGCTGCAACCCTCACGCCGCTCTCGTTCTTTGTGTTGGCCGTGGCCAATGGCCTGCGGCGCTTCCCGCTGCTCAACGGTTCGATCGATCCGGAAGCCGGAACGATCACGGTGCACCAGGATGTGAACATCGGGATTGCCGTCGCGTCGGATCAAGGTCTATCGGTTCCGGTTATCCGCAACGCCGATCAGCGGTCACTCTTCAATCTCTCGGCCGAGATCGCCCGCCTTTCCGAAGCGGTCAGAGCCCGAACCATCACGACCGGCGAGCTGAAGGGCGGAACCGCCACCATCAGCAACTACGGGTCTCTCGGCGGTCGGTTCGCCACGCCGATCATCAAAGCTCCCGAAGTCCTAATCGTCGGGTTCGGTTCGATAAAGCCACGACCGTTCGTCGTAGACGGTGAACTGATGGCACGACCCACATTGCCGATATCGATCGCAGTAGATCACCGCCTGATCGATGGTGATTTGATGACCGCTTTCCAAGAGTTTGTGATCGAACAGCTGACCGATCCCGTCTCGCTTCTGGCGCGTTAGACGATGGTCGTTGGGGAGATCGCCGACCGAGCCGACGCGGTAGTGATCGGCGCCGGCCCAGGAGGGTACGAGGCCGCCCTGCTGCTCGCCGAGTCAGGGAAGCGCGTGATCTTGGTCGAAAGAGAGTCGGTCGGGGGTGTCTGTCTGAATGTGGGTTGCATTCCCAGCAAGGCACTGATCCATCAGGCCGATCTGGCCCATCAGCCTGTGACTGAGGCCGAGTCCGGTATCACCGTCTCGGTGGCGCTCGATGGGTCGGCAATGCTGGCTCACCGACAGGGGGTTGTGGCCGGCCTGATCTCTGGCGTCGAGGGACTCTTGACCAAGGCCGGGGTCGAGGTCTGGGCCGGATCGGCCCGGTTCGCTCGTCCTGATCGATTGGTCATCGAGCACGGAGCCAACGTAAAGCACTTGGAGTTCGATCACTGTGTGTTAGCCACCGGCAGCCGCCCGATCGTGCTCAGTGGCTTGGAACCTGGGTCTCACGATCAGGTTCACATCGTTGACTCCACGGGAGCTCTGGCACTCGATCATGTACCTCCGAAAATGATGGTGGTCGGTGGCGGCTATATCGGCGTCGAACTGGGCACCGCCTGGGCCAAGTTGGGTTCGGACGTCACGATCGTCGAGATGGGCGAACGAATCCTCCCTGGTGTCGACCCCGCCTTGGCCCGGGTCGTGTCGCGTCGGCTACAGGAGCTCGGCGTCGCGGTTCAGACCGAAGCCCGGGTCAGTCAGGTGGACGAGAACGGCACCATCGTGGTCGAGCGGGCCGGTGTCGCCAACCATCACCGGGCTGATGTGTTGGTGATAGCCGTTGGTCGCAGACCGAACACTGACCAACTTCATCTGGAAGCGGCGGCGATCGCAGTAGACGAACGCGGTCTCATACCGGTTGAACCCAACCGACGAGCGCACAAACGAATCTACGCCATCGGTGACATAACGACGGGGCCAGCCCTCGCCCACAAGGCGACAGCGGAAGCTCGTGTCGCCGCAGACTCAATCGCGGGGACGCCGGCCGCATTCGATCCTGCGGTTGTTCCAGAGGTGATCTTCAGCGATCCCGAGGTGGCATCGGTCGGCCTCACCCCAGCCCAGGCAAAAGAGGAAGACCCCAGCGCTACCAGCGTACGAATCCCGTTCTCCGCAAACGGACGAGCCCGAACCTTGGGCGATCCGGTCGGCTTCGTGCAGCTCGTCGCCGATTCAGCTCAGACGCTGGTGGGTGCCCAGCTCGCGGGAAAGGGCGTCAGCGAACTGATTGGCGAACTGGCGCTGGCGATCGAAATGGCGGCCACCGTTACCGACCTTGCCGCGACTATTCACCCCCACCCGACCATGAGCGAAGCGCTCATCGAAGCAGCCCACCGGTTGCGCTAGAGCAGCGACGCGACCACTCGGCCCTCGCGGAACAACGTGATCTCGCCGTCCTGGCTGACCTTGAGGACCGCCAGGGCCACGAGCGACAGCGTCCGGGCGGCGGCGGTCCGGGCGCCCTCATGCTGGCTGTCCTTGCTGGTGAGGATGGCGCCGTAGGCCAGCAGCTCACCGTCACAGTCAACGATGGTCGCCCCGTCCAATGTTGCGAGTCGAGCCAGGGTGAGCGCGTCCATGTCGGTGGTCTCGATCAGGTGATGCAGTCGGGTCTCGGCCTGCATAGCGTTCGGGTCGAGTTCATCCCGTAGGTCGTAGCGATCCTTGTTGGCCACCGTGCTTGCCAAGGTGTCTCGGGATCCGACGATCCCGAAGATGGCGCCCTTCTCCTGCACCGACACCAGCAATGCGGCCTGCACCACCAGCTCGACGGCCGGGCCACCCCCGACGGTCTCTTCCAATGCCTGTGTGAGCCAGACCGGGAAGGCTTTCCAGTGCTCGCTGCGGCGCACCACCAGTGGCCGGCCGTCCACGAACACCCAGATGCTGCGGTCCGAGCGCAAGTAAAACCCGATGCCACCCATCTTTTCGGTGGCTAGCGACACCAGGGACCCGCTCTGGCTGAACGACCGTCGTTGCGGTGAGAGCTTGGGTTCGTCGGGCAAGAGCTGATTGAGACGGTGGGCCTGCAGTTCGGTGCGAGCGCGGCCACTCTCATCGACGATGAGAACCGACCGGCGGCCATCGAAAAGGAGCGGGCTACGTTTCGCCAATCGGAGCCCCGACGGATACCGCACCGTTAGGCGAGGATCATCATCGAGGGCATTTGTGATCACGACACCGTGGGTTAGATCCTGCGACTCCACCCGGGTCCCGCTGAGCTCGATGAGGTATTCCAACGTGTCCGCCAGCAGTGGCCGAGGGTCCCCGTCCTCGTCGTTCCAGATTTGGTGCTGGGCCAAGAATTCGACGATCACCGTGTCCCGAAGCGCACGAAGCAACGACGGCGAGAGGCTTTCGCCCGACGGGCCACTATGCACCGACTGGAACCGTTCGGCGGCGGTCATTGCTGCCGCTGGCAACGAGTCGAGCGTTTGGCCAAGAGCCGACTGCGCCTCCGCGATCGAGTTCGGAATTCGATCTTCGAAGTCCACGATCAGAGTGGTGATCCATCCGTCCAGGATCTGTCGGCTCTCCGCCGCCACCGGATCGACACTGCAGTCGAGCTCCTCGTCGGGACCCGCCTCCCAGCCAATGGGTCGATAGCGAAGCTTGATCGTGGCCAGCGTCAGGAGTTCTCCAACAAACTCCGCAACGGCCATTCCGACGGGATCGGGCGGAACCGATCCGGCTGAGGAGGAACGATGGATCATCGGGCTGAAGTCTGGCAGAAATTTCGGTTCATCACGCTCTCTCAGGCACCGAGCTCGTGCTGGGGGGCGAGCGCAACCCGAGCACCCGATTCGGCCGACTCGATGGCGGCGGCAACTACCCGCTGGGCTGCCAGCCCATCCGCAGATCCTGGACCTCGCACCTGTGCAACCCGAACACCCGCAGTCCATTCGGCCGCTTCGATGCGATACGCCTCAGTGAATCGACCGAACCAGTCATCGCCGATGTGGCGATGCGATGCGCCGTCCCGACGAACGACGGGATGGGCCGGCTGGGCTGCAATGGCCATCCCCTCTTCGCAAGTGGCTTCAATCTCGACGTCATAGCCATACGTCGCCTCTGCGAACTCGACGGTGACCGTTGCTCCGTTCTGAAGTTGGCCCAGCAGGTTTACGTAGTTGATGCGAGCACCCGTGCGAACGACCTGTGCCACCACCGTTACAAACTCGCTGCCTGAGAGCCAGCGTGCGGTGTGGATGTCGTGAATGAGCGACTGGGAGAAGACAACGTCGAGGGGCCGCTCCCAGTCAAAGTTCGTGTTTCGGTGGACCAGTCGAAGATGGTGCAGCGGGCCCAGTTCGAGCATCGCCGACTGGACCTGCTGGTGCGCAGGGTCATAGACCCGCATGAGACCGACCTGAACCATCGGCTGCCCAGCCGCCTGTTCTGCGTGTACCACTGCGAGAGCGTCCTCGACCGTGACCGCCAATGGCTTTTCACAGAGGACCTTCTTGCCAGCCCGTATCGCTGCGATCGTGAGCTCGGCGTGAGTGTCGTCGGGTGAGGCGATCACTACGGCGTCGAGGCCCTCTTGGGTCGCAACTGCGATCGAATCGATCGTGGACTTGGCGCCCGCGATCTGGGCTCCAGCGACAGCCGCCGCCTCGACCGCGTCAGCCACAACAGCTACCTCGACATCTTCGAGTGCAGAAAGATTCCGAATGTGCTCCCGGCCCATCCCGCCGGCACCGATCACTCCAATTCGAAGACTCATGGAGCAAACGTACCGACGACCGAGCCCTCAGACCCCGCAGTAGGCTCGATCGATGGCGAAGAACGTTCTGGGCACCGACCTCGCAACCTGCAGCACCGACCCGATGACCGGATGGTTTCGTGATGGTTGTTGCAACACCGGAGCCGACGACACCGGGGTGCACACCGTCTGCGCCATCATGACCGCCGAGTTCTTGGAGTTCTCCAAGGCCAAGGGGAACGACCTCAGCACTCCGATGCCTCAGTACAACTTTGCCGGACTCAAGCCTGGCGACAAGTGGTGCTTGTGCGCCAGCCGGTGGGCCGAGGCTCGCGACGCCGGTGCGGCTCCTGCGGTCGATCTGGAGGCAACGCACGCTCGATCTCTCGAATGGGCGTCGCTGTCAGAGTTTGAGGCTGCAAACGAAGCGGCAAATGACTGACGCGTAACCCACCAAGCCCGCTTACGATGCGGAGGGATGGCAAGCACACACCAATACCAAGCGGACCCTCGCAACGAAACGATCCAGGTCTGGTTGAACGGGGCCCTCACTCCCCGGGCCGACGCGCTGGTCAGCGTGCTGGACAGCGGTTTCATGCTCGGCGACGGCGTGTGGGAAGGCATCCGTGTGCACCACGGGAAGCTGGCGTTCATTGATCAGCACCTTCAACGGTTATTCGAAGGTGCCGCCGCTATCGACATGGACATCGGCATGACTGCGGCCGAGATCATCGAGGCCATCTATGAAACCCTTGCGGCAAACGATCAGGCAGACCCAGACGCCAACGAAAGCGTGCACATCCGGCTGATGGTCACCCGTGGCTTGCGCTCTACGCCCTACCAGAGTCCATCGGTCGTGGTGAGCGACGCCACGGTCGTCATTCTCCCCGAGTTCAAAGCGCCCAAGGCCGAAGTCCTGACTACCGGACTGAAGCTTCACACAGTTTCCACCCGCCGCGGCCGACCCGACGTCCAAGATCCAAAGTGGAACAGCCATAGCAAACTGAACTGCATCTCCGCGTGTATCCAGGCCGACAAGGCCGGGGCGGACGAGGCCCTCATGTTGGACCCCCAGGGGTTTGTATCCACCTGTAACTCGACCCATTTCTTCATCGTGACCGAACCCACCGGAGTCGGCGGAACCTCCGAGGTTTGGACTTCGACCGGCGACTACTGCATGCCCGGTATCACTCGATCGAACATCATCGCGCTCTGCAAGCAAAAGGGTGTCACGGTCCGCCAGAAGAACTTTTCGCTCACCGAGGTGTACGCGGCCGCCGAGGCGTTCGTCACCGGAACCTTCGCTGGCGTCGCGCCGGTGGGCGAAGTGGACGGCCGCAAGATGGGTGGCGTTCGCGCTGCCATGGAGGGTGGCTCACCCAGCGGGGGAAGAGGTCCTATGACCGAGCAAATTCAACGCTGGTATGTAGAGATGATCAACGAAAGCACACGGTGAACCAGTCCGCTTCACCGTCGGTTGGTGCCGCCTCCAACGCAACACTTATCGCCGTCGGGCTCATGTTCTTCACCAACGGCGCGGTCTACGCCAACTGGATTGCCCGCCTGCCAGAGGTGCAAACCCGAACCGGGCTGAGCCTTGGAGGCGTTGGGGTACTGCTGGCGGCCGCTGGAGTTACCGGCACGCTGGCAAGCGTCGGCGCTGGCGGGGTCGTGGACCGTGTCGGGTCTCGCCGTGTCACCATCACCGCTGGCATTGCCCTGGTCCTCATGTTCCCGATCATCGGAACCACCACCTCACCTTGGGTGCTCGGCGGGGTTCTCATGCTCATCGCGTTGGGCGACACCTTCACCGACATTGGCATGAACATTCAGGCGGCGCAGATCGACGACGCCCGACCCAAGCCGGTTATCAATCGAATCCACGGCGTATGGAGCATCGGAACCTTGGCGGGAGGACTCCTCGCTAGCGCATTAGCCGAAGCTGGCGTGGCGCTGTGGATTCACCTGTCGCTGGCAGCTGTGGTGCTCCTGGGTGTTGTTCTGTTTGCTTCTCGTTCACTCCTCACCGAAGACGTGCCTGACGAGGCGAGCACCGCCACTCCAGTGCCAGCTCGGGGTGGAGTAGCGCTCACGCTGGTGATGTTGTTGGCGGTGGGCTGGATGGCCATCGTGATTGAGATTGTCCCGGCAGAATGGTCCACCCTTCGCCTGAGCCGCGACCTCCTGACGTCACCCGGTACGGCCGGCCTGGGGTTCGTGGCGTTCGTCAGCGGAATGGTGGTTGGTCGGATGACCGGTGACCAGGCCATGCATGTCTTGGGTGTTCGCCCCGTGATGCTGGCGGGCCTCGTGCTCAGCCTTGCCGGTTCGCTGTTCGCCGCTCTCGTAGATGCCACACCTGCTGTGTTTGCCGGTTTCGCGATCGCTGGCCTGGGTACATCGGTTGTGTATCCCCAGCTCTATGTACGGGTCACCCGAGTTCCGGGAATGTCGGCGGGGCGAGGGTTGGGATTCATGAGCACCGGCATGAGATTCGGGGTGTTGGTCACGCCGATCGCCACCGGCGCGTTGGCTGACCGTTTCGACGTGGGCACAGCCATCGCCATCGTGGTGGCGATCGCGGCAGTCATCCTCGTGCCGGCGATCGTCCGCCTACTTCAGATCACCCGTTAGACAAATTACGCCGGGAGCTCATCGGTGGGGCGATCCCCCGGACCGTCAACCTCGGAGGTGCTGACGAGCATCGCTGGCTCAACCGTCATCGTGCCCGCGGTGAGAATCTGACAGGACAGACGCATCCCTTCCAGATCCCGCTTCTCGATCAACTCCCGCTCGGCGTCGGTCATGTTCCCCGGTTCACCTTCGGTGAAGGTCACCTTGCACGTGGTGCAGGCGGCGTTGCCGCCACAACGGTGCAGGATGTCGATTCCGTTGTCTTCCAACGCCAACACGAGCCGCACACCGTCCGCAGCTTCGAAGGACTTGTCACCAACGTTTATGTGAGCCATGGACTGGACAGTACTCTGAAGTGTCGTGACGGAGAATACCGACGATCAAGCCGCCAAGCAGCAATGGCAAGAGGCCTTCGATGCCACGCCCAAACGAGACGCCCCGTTCGAGACGATGAGTGGGGTCCCCGTGGAGCCTGTGTATGGCGATGCGCCCTACCCGGGCCAATTCCCCTACACCCGGGGCCTGCACGCAGCCGGTTACCGCAGTCGCCTGTGGACCATGCGGATGTTCGCGGGCTTTGGAACCGCGGAAGACACCAACGCCCGCTTTAAGGACATCCTCCGAAACGGCGGCGGCGGGCTCTCCACCGCCTTCGACATGCCCACCCTGATGGGCTACGACAGCGACCATGACTTCGCAGAAGGTGAGGTAGGCAGGGCTGGCGTGGCCGTCGACACCCTCGCCGACATGGAAGACCTGTTCGCCGACATCAACCTGGGCGA
>CALHFG010000050.1 GCA_938029215.1 uncultured Acidimicrobiales bacterium
GACCGGCTCTCGGAGAACATGCGGGGAAACCGTGCCCTGATCATGCGCAACCACGGATTCCTGACCGTTGGTGAGACCGCCGGGGAGGCCTTCATGGTCATGCACTATCTCATTCGAGGTTGTCGCACGCTGCTGAAGGCCCATGGCAGCGGTCTGGAAGTTGATCCCGGTCCCACCGACATTTGGGAGCTGGCCAAGCGTCAATACGACCATTTCCCGCTCGGCAAGCACGAGTGGCCAGCTCTTCTCCGCATGATGGAGCAGTTGGACCCGAGCTTTAAGCAGTGAAAGTCCAGTCGGTTACCACTCGGCTCGTCGATGTGCCGCTGGCTCACCCGATTGGGACGGCGATCCATTCGATTCGGTCGGTTGGCTGCGTACTGGTCGAGGTGACGTCTGGCGACGGTGTGGTCGGACAGTCCTACATCTTCACGATCAACGGTGACCGGCTGAAGTCATTCGATGAGATGGTCAGGGGTCTCGCTGACGTTGCCGTAATCGGCGCCGATCCCCACGACACCGCAGGGATCTGGGAGCGCCTGTGGTCTGAGATCAATCCGACCGGACATAAGGGCGTCACGATCTCGGCCATGAGCGCGCTCGACGTCGCCTGTTGGGACCTCGTTGGTCGAAACCTCGGGCTGCCGCTGCACAAACTGTGGGGCGCTTGCCGAGCGTCGGTTCCCACCTACGCCAGCAGTGGCCTCTGGCTGTCTCAATCACTCGATGAACTTGTGGCCCAAGCCAGCGCGTTCGTCGAGAGTGGCTTCGAGGCGATGAAAGTTCGCGTTGGCAGTCCTCGGCTCTCCGACGATGTGGAGCGGGTGCGGGCGGTCCGTGATGCTGTGGGTTCTGACGTGGAACTGATGGTCGACGCCAACCAGAAGTTCACTGCTAAACAGGCGATCCGGCTGGGTCGGGCGCTGGAAGAACTGAACCTCGGATGGTTCGAAGAACCGGTTCCGGCCTATGACCTACAGGGACATGCCCGAGTGCGGGATGCGCTCGATACGCCCATCGCGTCAGGCGAAACCGAGTACACCCGTCACGGCATGCAAGCGATGCTCGATGCGGGGGCTGCGGATGTACTGATGCCGGACCTCCAGCGCATCGGCGGGTACAGCGAATTCCGTGTCGCCACGTCGGCGGCGGCTGCGCAAAACACGCCGGTGTCGTCGCACATCTTCACCGAACACAGCCTGTGCCTGGCAGGCTCACTTCCCAGCTGCGTCACGGTGGAACACATGGACTGGTTCGCCCCGTTGTTCAACGAGTCGATGGAACTGGTTGACGGCAACCTCGTGATCCCGGACCGACCCGGCCACGGTTTCACCTTCAATCCCGAGGCTGTTGCGAGGTTTGCGCTGTAGGCCTCGGTTCCGGGATCGAACGAGCCAAGTTCCCACTCCTCGGCAAGCCGGGAATAGACAGTCGGCTCTACAGTTGCCGGATGGCTGAACTCGAGTATGACTACGTAATCGTCGGCGGCGGATCGGCTGGGTGTGCCCTGGCCAACCGACTCAGCGCCGACCCAGCCAACAAGGTGTTGGTTCTGGAGGCCGGTCGGACCGACTGGAAGTGGGACGTCTTCATCCACATGCCCGCCGCCCTGGCATACCCCATTGGCAGCCGCTTCTATGACTGGAAATACGAGAGCGAACCCGAGCCCTACATGAATGGGCGCCGGGTGTATCACGCCCGCGGCAAGGTGCTCGGCGGCAGCTCCAGCATCAACGGCATGATCTTCCAGCGTGGCAACCCGGCCGATTATCAGAAGTGGACCGAGCAGCCGGGAATGGAGGACTGGGGGTACGCCCACTGTCTGCCGTACTTCAAGAAGATGGAAAACTGCCTGGCTGGCGGCGATGACTGGCGAGGCGACGATGGCCCCCTCACGCTCGAACGTGGCCCGGCGACCAACCCGCTGTTCGAAGCCTGGCTCGAAGCGGGTCCGCAGGCCGGTTTCCGGCGAACCGATGATGTCAACGGCTACCGCCAGGAAGGCTTTGCTGCGTTCGACAAGAACCTTCACCGCGGCCGGCGTCTCTCGGCGGCGCGGGCGTATCTGCATCCCGTACTCGACCGCCCAAACCTCGACGTCATCACCCGAGCGACGGCCGACAAGCTGTTGATGGAAGGCAACAAGTGCGTGGGTGTCCAGTACCGACGCAACTTCCGCAAACACACGGTCCGAGCCAAAGAAGTCATCTCCTGCGGTGGTGCATTCAATAGTCCTCAGCTCTTGCAGCTCTCGGGGATCGGCGACCGATCACATCTGGAGAGCGTCGGTGTTGACTGTGTGGTCGACCTTCCCGGGGTGGGCGAGAACATGCAGGACCACCTGGAGGTGTACATCCAGTACGCGTGCAAGGAACCGGTGTCGATGCAACCTCACCTCGCCAAGTGGCGGGCGCCGTGGATTGGCTTCCAATGGCTGTTCTTCCGTAAGGGCCCAGCGGCAACGAACCATTTCGAGGCGGGAGCGTTCGTGAAGTCGAACCCTTCTGAGCCTTACCCGAATCTGATGTTTCACTTCCTCCCGATCGCCATTCGCTACGACGGCAGCGCTCCGACCAAGGGGCACGGTTACCAGGTCCATGTTGGTCCGATGTATTCCGACTCCAAGGGGACGGTCAAGATCACGTCGAAGAACCCGCGCAAGAAGCCGGCCGTTGTCTTCAACTATCTGTCGACCGAGCAGGATCGCCGCGAGTGGATCGAAGCAGTTCGCACCGCTCGCCGAATCCTGACCCAGCCAGCCTTCGACAAGTTCAATGACGGTGAGATTTCACCGGGATCATCCGTGGAAACCGAACAGGAGATCATGGACTGGGTCGCTCGAGATTCCGAGACGGCGTTGCACCCCAGTTGCACCTGCAAGATGGGAACCGACGACATGGCGGTGGTCGACCCCAAGACCATGCGGGTCCATGGGACCGAAGGTCTGCGGGTGGTGGATGCCTCGGTCCTGCCGGTGGTCACCAACGGGAACCTCTATGCGCCCACGATGATGATTGCCGAGAAGGCAGCGGACCTCATTCTTGGCAACGACCCGCTGCCAGCCGACGACGCCGAGTACTTCTTGCCCAGCTGAGCCGCAACGCCCTGTCACCGCAACGCCTGGTGACGGGTCGATCTGTTGCATCTCGTTCCTCGCTGCCACAAATAGACCCGTCACCAGGCGTTGCGTTAGCGGGTCTCGGCCCAGGTTTTGCCGTGCTCGAGGTTTGGTTCCCGGGGGAGGCCGAGCACCTGTTCGGCCACGATGTTGCGCTGGATAGCGAACGTTCCGCCGCCCAACGTGAGAGCAGGGGAGAAGAGGAATCCGTAGTGCCAGATGGGATCGACGTCGGGAAATTGGCTGGCCTCATCGCGTGGGAAGTTGATCTCGGTTGGACCCCACCGACGCGACGACTGGACGAGGCCGGGCACGCCGGAGCCTTCCAGCATCCCGTGTGAACCGGCAAGGTCCTTGGCCAGCTCCATCACCTCACCACCCAGTTCGTCGGCCATGATTTTCTGAATCGAGGCTTCCGGTCCTGGCGTTTCGCCGGCCAACTTGGCACTGAGCGTACGAAGCTGCGTAAGCCGGAGCACCGTGGCATTGATGTGTAGTTGCGCCAGCCGTTGCCGCAGCGTTGGATCTGACCGCGTTGAATCTCGCAGCGGTCCTGCGGCGCGGACCATGTCGAGAAAGTCGGAGGCGCTCGGCCCCGAACCCCACAGCACTCCTCCCTCGGACAGTCCGACCCGTTCGTTGGCCAGCGTTGCCCGGGCCAGCCGCCAGCCATCACCCTCCTGGCCCACCAGAAGATCCGCGGGGATTCGAACCTCATCGAAGAAGACCTGGTTGAACGAATGGGCGGTGGTCATATCGACCACGGGGGAGAGGGTCACGCCAGGTGAATCCATGGGAAAGATGAAGTAGGAGATTCCCTTGTGTTTGGGTTGGTCGGGATCGGTACGAGCCAACAAAATGCCGAACTGGCTGCTGTGTGCCCCGCTACTCCAGATCTTGGAACCGGTGATCACGTACTCGTCGCCGTCTCGGACCGCTCTGGTGGCGAGGCTTGCCAGGTCCGACCCGCTGTCGGGTTCGCTGAACAGCTGGCACCAGCGCTCGGCATCGCTGAAGATACCCGGCAGGAATCGTTCCTTTTGCGCGTCGGTGCCCGCAAGCCAAATAACCGGTGCCGCCCAGCCGATGCCGATGGCGTTGTGTGGCATGGTTACATCGGCTGCGGCGAGTTCTTCGGCGATGATGAGCTGGGTCATGGGGTCGGCATCGAGCCCCCACGGCGCCGGCCAGTGTGGCACCACATAGCCGGATTCAGCGAGGGTTTGGTTGGTCGGATTGGGATTGTCGGCAATCCATTGGCGAACGGCCAGTCGGCGGGGATCGTCGTCGCTGGGCATGTCGAAGTCCATCCCTGAAACCTACTCGTGCATGGGTATGTCGCAGAAAGTGGGTCGACTCGTTCCGTTGGTCGATTGAACGTATGATCACGGGGTGAATTCGGCCGAAAATGCCTCGGGCTCTGCGGAGATGGGCGAACAATCCGAAGGCCCAGATCGGCTTGCTCAGCAAGCGCGAGCCCTCTCGCTCGATGGCAAGATCGACCACGCGGTTGCGACCGCGGTCGAGGCCTGCATGATCTGGCGGAACCGTCAACGGTTCGAGGAAGTTCATGTGCTCGTAGACGAACTTCTCCATCGGCTGGGAGAGGCCACCGACGAAGTGCAGGACCTTCGGTTTGCACTGGTACGGGTGAAGGCAGAGACGTTTCTTCGGTCGGGCGATCCGGTCGCTGCGGAGTCCCTGCTTCAGGACGAGTTGAGCAACCCGCTCAGTAGGTATTCGCTAGAGAATCAGTTGCCGCTCATCTCTCTGCAGGCTGCGGCATCGAACGCCGTCGGGAACGCCGTTCGTACGCGGCTGCTTTTGGCCGAAGCGGTGGCCTTGTCGAGTGAATCTGACCCGGAGGTCGAGATCCACTCGACCGCGTTGGCGTTGGCGATTCGCAATCAGGATGTTGATTCCATTCGGACGCTGTCATCGGAACTGGCCGAGCTTGCACCCGACGACGAGGCAGTCGACATAACGGTGCGTTTCGCCACGGTGTATGGAATGGCAGCCGATGGCGAGTTTGAAGACGCCGACCTGACAGCTGAGGGTTTGTACCTTGAGGCCCGCCGGTCGGGGGATCATGCGTCGGCGTACCGGGCGCTGTTCATGCGGGCAGCGTTCGAGGGTATTCAGTTCGGGCCCAGCGACCGGTGCATGGAGTTCTTCGAGCAGGTGTTGTGGTTGGCCGATCAGCGAGGCGAACCACATTGGCCGATCAATCCCTTCCTCGCCATGGTCGAACAGTGTCTGGCCCGGGCCGACCTGCGGTCGGCGCAGTTGGCTGTCGCCCGCATGGCCCAACACAGCCAAGAGCCCAGTGCGGTATTCGCCGTGCGGCAGTCCAAGGCGCGGGTCGCATTGTTCACCGGCGATCTCGACACTGCCGACACCCTCTTGCAGGCCAACGAACAGGTAAGCGACCAGTTCGGTTCGGTGCAATACGCCGGAGTCCAGTTGCTTTTGCAATCAGAGTACGCCCGCCGCCGCGGCTATAGCCCGGAGGCGATCAGCTATGCGCGGCAGGCGGTCGATTGGCTCGGAGAGATTCTCAACGACAGCGCTATTCGCGAAGCGGTGTTGGAAGCGTGCCGAGTCCAGGTTGCCGCCGGCGACACCGGACCCTGTGCCGAATGGATTCAACGCATCGATCGAGTCCGGCCGGCGAACGACGCATACGCGGAGGCCTGCGAAGGTGTCGTGGCTCAAGACCCCGCCAGGCTGGCGGTGGCGGCCGCGAAATTCTCCGCTTTGGACTACCAGTACGAGTCGATGTGTACCCGACTGGAGATCGCCCGGATTACCGGATCGATCGATCGATCCCTCGCAGCCGAGGCTGACGCAGTTCAGGCCAATTGGATCGCGATCGCCGCTGTCAATCCTCAGTAGCGGGGCCGAGGTCGGTGACCTCATGAACCGACACCTGACCAGCGGTGGCATCGGCCAACGCTGCTTCAAGCGCTTGCTGCTTGCTTGCGCTCACCGACACGACGCGACAGACGTCAGTTCCGTAGTCGATCGTGATCGTCGTCGCCCCAGCGTCGGCAAGAACGCGCTCTACCTTCGTCAGGTCGCTATGGCTGTGCGTTAGTTCTACGTGCGTGCGAACCTCCCACGGCACGAGGCGGGCACCGGCGATGGCTTCACCGGCGGCCCCTCCGTAGGCTCGCACGAGGCCGCCCACGCCGAGCTTGGTGCCGCCGAAGTAGCGGGTGACGATCACTGCACTGTTCACAAGGTCGTTCCCGCTGAGCTGGGCAAGAATCGGACGACCGGCGGATCCGCTCGGCTCTCCGTCATCACCGGCCCGTTCGATGGATGGCACCGCTATTCGCCACGCCCAGCAGTGATGGTTTGCATCCGGCATGGCCCCGGCAACCGATCGGAGCATCGCCTGAGCCGACGGCTCATCCTCCACCGGCCCACCGGTCACAATGAAACGGGATCCCTTTATGGGCGCGGCCTCGTAGTGGATCATGTCGGCCAGCTGTTTCACTCGGTCTGGGTCTCGGCCCACGCCCGAGCATCGGCGACCAGGGCATCGCAGTGGGCATCGCTGACCGCCATCGAGAGCGCCATGAATCCGCGCCGAGCCAGGTAATGCCCGCGGTCCAGCATGTTGTGAAAGAACAATTCCAACCGCTCGCCGTCATCGGCGTGGGCACACAGCATCGAGCCGACGCCCGTGGTCCACATGCCTGCGGGCTGCAACGCTTCGCCTAGTCGTATTCGTAGTCGGTCGCCTCGATCGTTCACATCGGCCAACGCCTCGTCGGTCAGTTCGAAACGCAACGTCTGCACTGCCGCAGTCATCGACACAATGTTGTTGTTGAACGTGCCAGCCTGGGTGAGCTCTCCGCCTTGCTCAGGGTCGAAGTGACGCATCAGCGAATGGCTACCTCCAAAGGCTCCAAACGTCATGCCCCCTGCCAAGTACTTGCCCAGAGTGGTCATGCCCGGTTGAAGGTTGAACAACTGTTGAGCACCGCCGGGGGCCAAGCGGGAGGTCATGACCTCGTCGAGAATCAGCACGACACCGTTTTCTTGGCATCGTCGTTGGACGGCCTGAAGAAATTCGGCTGAGGCGGGGCGGGCGCCACCGGAGCCCTGCACCGCTTCCAGCAGGACACAGGCGAGATCGGGGTCAGCAAAGAGATGGTCGAGGCCGTCGAGGTCGTCATAAGGCGCCGGAACGAAGCGGTGGGGCACGTTCAGCGGGGCGGATGAACCGCCATCGCCAAAGGCGAGAACACCACCGTGGTATCCGTGGTCGAATAGACCGACCGATGATCGCCCGGTGTGATGAAGCGCAGTACCGATCGCCATCAGGTTGGCTTCGGTCCCGGAGTTGGTGAACCGCACCTGGTCGATCGACTCGAAGCGATCACAGATCAATTCGGCTAGATCAATTTCGGTCTCGTGGGTGGCGCCCATGGCCCAGCCAGTCTCCAGTGCCTTTCCGATGGCATCTCGAACTCCGACGGGGGAATGCCCAAGGAGGCCGGCGGTGTAGTTGCCGCAGAAGTCGACATACCGCAGGCCGTCGATGTCGGTGAGGATGGCACCGTCGGCGCTGGACACGCGGAACGGGAACGGATCGAAATGCAACACGGTGCGGGTGTTGCCGCTGGGCATCACCTGGCGGGCTCGTTGGTCTGCCGCCGCGCTCCCGGGTCGCTGAGCGGCGTATCGCTGGTGGGCTTGGTCGACGGTTGCGGAGAACGGTTCAGTGGCCATCGCTTACTCGAACTCATCGATCCGGAGGATGGCGCCGTTTTCGATGCTGACGCCACCGAAGGTGTCACCGGCATCGACGGCGCTGAGCGCAAGCAGGGTCGACGCCACATCGTCGGCACTGCGGAGGGACCCGGATTCCTTGAGCCCGATGAAGTTGGCGAGGTCGGGGAACCCTTCGGCGCCTTGGTCTCGAATCGTTCCCTGCATGTCGGTGTCGACCACTCCAGGGGCAACGGAGGTGACGGTGATGGCGCTGTCCCGGAACGATTGCTCCAGACCGGCGCTGGCGGCCCACATGTCGGTGGCGGACTTGCCAGCGCAGTAGCTGGACCATCCCTTGATGGCCCGTCGGCCAGCGCCGGAGCTGATCATCATCAGGTGGGCCGGGCAACCGGCTGCGGTGGCACTGGTGAGGAACGACGCCCCCAGCACCACCGGCGCTGCACCGTTCAGGAGGATGTTGGTGGTGTACGCGGCGGGGTCGA
>CALHFG010000051.1 GCA_938029215.1 uncultured Acidimicrobiales bacterium
GCCTCGGCGGCATCGCCAGCGAAGAGGAACCCAACTGCGAGGACGATGTCGTTGTCGTCAGCGGCGAGCTGAAGGAGTTCGGCACGGTTCGAGCCGTCATCGTTCGGGGAAGCCTCAACGGTGGTTACACCGAGCTCGGCAGCGGCCCTTTCGAGGCCAGCGGCAGCGGAGTCGTTGAACGAGAGGTCACCACGACCACCGATGTCGTACACAAGGCCAACGGCGCTGTGCTCTTCCATCATGGCGTCGTCCTCTTCCATGGCGTCATCTTCTTCCATGGCAGCCTCAGTCGTGGTCGTTTCCTCCTCGACGGCGGCTGGCTCGGCGGTGGATCCGCTACCGCATGCGGCAGCGATCAGGCCGAGAACTGCGAGCAGCAGCATCAGCTTGCGAATAGGTGTGAACATTTGGGTCTCCTTGTGCTTGTCCGTACCCGCGTGGGCACGCGTACGGCCCCTCCCCGGAGCCAACGCCCAAAGGCTAGCTCAGGCCGCCCGCTCTGCGCCTTCAATCAGGCCTGCCGTGGCATATGGCACCAAATCTGAAATGTTCCCTTAACATCGCGCGTGCCCTACGTTGGCCGCATGAGAATTGCTGCGGTTCAAGCCACGCCCTCGTTTTTGGATCGGGCAGCGACGCTGGAGATCGTCATCGAGAAGATCGGCGATGCTGCGGCGCTCGGAGCCGAACTAGTGGCCTTTCCGGAGACATTCGTTCCCGGCTACCCGCTCTGGGTAGACATCACGAACACGTCCTCGTGGGAAGACCCCGAACAACAAGCTGCATTTGCTCGCTACCTCGACCAATCGGTGGAAATCGACAGCCCAGAGTTTCACCGAGTCGTCGACGCTGCACGCGACAACGGAGTATTCGTCTACCTCGGCGTCGCCGAACGCTCGAGATCGGGCGGATCGATCTACTGTTCGCTCGTAGCGATCGATCCCCGCGCCGGCGTTGTCAGCGTGCATCGCAAACTGAAGCCGACGTTTGGCGAACGTCTCGTGTGGGCCGACGGCGACGGTGCCGGCCTAGCTGTCCACAAGGTCGGAGACGTTCGCGTGAGTGGGCTCAACTGTTGGGAAAACTGGATGCCACTGGCCCGCAGTGCGCTCTACGCTCAAGGCGCCCAAATCCACATTGCCACGTGGCCCGGCTCTGTTTCTCTTACCGAGGACATCACACGATTCGTCGCCCGCGAAGGTCGGCTGTTCGTTGTCAGCGTCGGCGCCTCGTATCGAGAGGAACACATTCCGGCAGACTTCCCGCTGCGCGACCAAGTGATCGCCCACGGTGCCAAGTACTACAACGGCGGCTCGATGATCGCCGGTCCCGACGGGACGGTTGTCGCCGGACCGCTGCGCCATACCGAAGAAATTCTGATCGCTGACCTCGACCTGGATGAGGTTCGCCGTCACCGTCAGAACTTCGACCCGGCGGGCCATTACTCGCGCCCCGATGTTCTGAAGTTGACGGTCAATCGGGATCGTCTCGCCTAAAGGAACGTGCGCCAGCCCAGGCCCAACCCGGCCAGCGTGATCGCACACAGCACCAGGTAGTCAAACGATCGAGTGTTGAGGTTTTCGCGAAGGCGCCCACCCACTGGCACGGTGGCCAGCGCGGGAATGCATCCCAGGATCGACGCGAGCCAAAGTCCCGAGACTGCTCCGCTGAGGAGAAACACGACGAACTGCGCAAGACCGGTGGTCAGGAACAGCACGGTCAGCGAAAGCACCTGAGCACTCTTGGGTAGGCGAAAGGTGTGGATCCAGCTGGCGACAACCGGACCCGATATGCCAATCGATCCTTGAAACAGTCCTCCCACGGTACCGATGACCGGCGCCCACCGACCGGAAGTTTCCGGACTCATAGCGAGCTGCGGCTTAGCGAAGGAGGCCACAACAAACAGAGCGACCGCTACGAGCAGCAGCGCGACCAACGGCTCCTCGGGCACACTGACAAACAACACCGCACCTGCCACAGCTCCAAGTATCCCGGCGGTTGCAAGAACCGGCATGTCGCGGGTTTGCGGCCAGCTGTCTCGTTCTCGAGCCGCGATAGCGGCGTTGGAAACAAAGTTCGGGAGTGACACGACGGCGACGGCCTCTTCGATTCCTATGAAGAACGCGATCGCGGGAATACCGATTGCAGGTAGCCCCATTCCGGTAAGTGACTTCAACGCTGCGCCAACCGAAATAGCAGCCAAGACGATGGCGAGGTCGGCTCCGGTCACCGCTGCACCGTAGTGGCATCACCTACCCTCACGTACCTATGAGTCGTATTGAGGAGATCGGGGAACAGGACGGCTGGCGCTGCTGGCTTTGCGACCAAGCCGTGGACCCGTCGTATTCGGTGAACGATGACCGCGGGCCAAGCGTCGATAGCCGAATTACCCGATCGAAGGCGAAGTCGAAGTCGAAACGGAAGGGCAGCGGACCGGTGGCCGAACGGCTCGCTCATCGTGCGTGCAACACCGGCAAAGGGAACACCGACGCGGTGGTCCCTTGGGCAGACCATCTGTTTGTGGTCGATCCGGCGCCGATTATTCCGACGGTCGAACGACTTCTCAACAAAGGCGGCCGCGAAGCCATCGCTCGCTGCCCCACCGAAGCCGACGCGCAAGAAGCAGCAGCGTGGATCGAGTCTCGGGTCGGACGGCTCGAGCCCCGCCTTGCAGCCGAGGCCACGATCGAGCCGGGTGGGGGCCAATTCTTGCTCATCCTTCGGGCTGTCTAGCCTTTCGACCGCTCCACAGCGCTGAACTAGGTTCGATCCATGGCCAGTCCGATTGAGATCGTCGATCCCCACATCCATCTGTTCGATGTGCATTCAACCCCTAGAGAACAGACCCCGCTAGTGAAGCTGTTTGGCTGGAATGACCGTGTACTGCGGTCAGTAGCCAAAAGGGCGTTTCCGAAGGAGACGATCGGCTTCTTTGGTGAAGACAATCACATCCTGGCTGACTACCTTGCCAACGAATTTCGAGGCGACAGCACCACATGCAACGTCAGGTCGTACGTCCATGTACAAGCCGGATGGAAAAACAAGCAACCGATGGACGCGGTCGGTGAAACCGAATGGCTCGACACACTCGCAGACCCACCCGCCGGGATCGTCGGGTACGCCGACCTCACCTTAGGAACAGCGGTCACTCCTGTCCTCAAGGCCCACAAAGCTGCGAGTTCCCGCATGCGAGGTATTCGGCACATGCTGGCTCACCATCCTTCGAAGGGAGTCATGGACTTCACCGAAGACGCCAGTCTGTCCGGGCGGGCCGCATTCCGCTCTGGCCTCGAACAGCTCGAGCAGCACGATCTGAGCTTCGACGCCTGGGCCTATAGCCATCAGCTGGGCGGGGTGGCCGACGTGGCCAAGGCACATCCGAACCTACCCATCGCCCTTTGCCACGCCGGTACGCCCGTCGGGTACGGCGGCGAGTTCGGAGGTGTCGGGGTGACCGAGTCCGAACGAGGTCAGATCGCAGCGCAGTGGGAGGATGGCATCTCGGCCGTCGCTGCGCATGAGAACGTTTCGGTGAAGCTCTCCGGACTGTTGATGCCAGTTGTGGGGTTCGGACTGGAAGAACCTGGTCGTCAATCGGCGTCGGCCGAAGAGATTGCTGACTTGATCGGTCCACTGGTCCGCCACTGCATCGACGTGTTTGGGCCACAACGGTGCATGTTTGCCTCAAACTTCCCGGTCGACAAAGTAAGCACGAGCTACCACACGCTCATCGCCGCTATGAGAACCATCACCGCGCAAGATGACGACCGGGCGCAGTCAGACCTTTTCCAAGGAACTGCGAAGAGGTTCTACCGTCTAGATTTAGACCATGAGTGAGTTCTTCTCCGAGGTGTCCGGTCCTATCGCATACGAAGGCCCTTTAAGCGACAATCCACTGGCCTTCCGTTGGTACGACAAAGACCGGGTCGTGATGGGAAGGACCATGGAAGAGCACCTCAGGTTCGCCGTCTGCTATTGGCATTCGTTTGCCTGGCCCGGCAACGATGTTTTCGGCGAAGGAACCTTCGATCGGCCCTGGATCGACCCGTCGATGGATCCGATGGACGCAGCCCATCTAAAGATGGATGCAGCGTTTGAGTTCTTCGAAAAGCTCGGGGTGCCCTACTTCAGCTTCCACGACCGGGATATCGCTCCCGAGGGCGCAACTTTCGCCGAAAGCTGCGCCAACCTCGACACGATGGTCGAGTACGCCTCCGCCAACATGGAGCGGACCGGGATGAAGGTGCTGTGGGGTACCGCTCAGCTGTTCTGGCAACCTCGATTCGCCGCCGGAGCGGCAACAAACCCCAATCCGGATGTGTTCATGCACGCGGCCGCACAGGTGAAACACTGCCTCGACGCAACCCATCGCCTCGGCGGCGAGAACTACGTGCTCTGGGGTGGGCGAGAGGGTTATGAAACCTTGGTCAACACTCGAATGGGTCAGGAGCTCGACCAACTCGGACGCTTCCTCAACATGGTGGTGGAGTACAAGCACAGCATCGGATTCGAAGGCACCATTCTCATCGAGCCCAAGCCTCAAGAGCCAACGAAGCATCAATACGACTACGACAGTGCAACGGTCTATGGCTTCCTAAAGCGTTACGGGCTGGAGAAGGAGATCAAGGTCAATATCGAGGTTAACCACGCCACTCTCAGCGGTCACGATTTCAACCACGAGATCGCTCAGGCAGCTGCGTGTGGGATCTTCGGGAGCGTCGATGCGAACCGTGGCGATGACCGACTCGGGTGGGACACCGACCAGTTCCCGAACAGTGTGGAGCAGATGAGCCTCGGTGTGTACGAAATCCTGAAGGCCGGCGGATTCACCACCGGCGGTTTCATGTTCGACACAAAGCTACGACGTCAGAGCATGGCGAGGGATGACCTGTTCCACGGCCACGTCGGAGCGATGGACGTGATGGCGAAATCCCTCCTCGTCGCCGCAAAGCTCATCGAAGATGGGGAACTCGAGGCACTCGTGGCCGACCGGTACGCCGGTTGGAACGAATCTGGCGCTCAGAAGCTTCTCACCGGTGGAATGACGCTCAACGACTGCCATGCAGCTGTGCTGGCAGACAACATCGACCCTGCACCGGTTAGTGGTCGCCAAGAACTGATCGAGAACCTGATCAACCGAACCATCGAGCGAGCGGTGTAGCTAGACCGATCGACTGTCCGGCGTCAGAAAGGTGTCGTCGCCGCCCAGGTCGTCGAGAACCACTTGGGGGGTTGCGGTGACTCGCTCGCCGGCTACTTCCACCCATGCACCTTCGTAGGGCGGAAACCAGAAGGCTCGGGCCTTCAGGTCGACGTTGTCGCCATCCACGATCTGTTTGAGCGGTTCAACGTCTCTCCAGCAATAGGAACGGCCGCCTTCGTTGGCAGTGGTGTCCAGCAGAGTCGGAGCTGCATTGACCGCATCGGTTACGACCCGTTTGCAAAGTACCACGGCCGCTTCCATCGCCCGGTTGCCCAACTCCAGTGCCGTGTCAGACTTCGGATCGATCGGTACCTCGAGGCGTTCGATAATGGGACCGGTGTCGACGCCCTCGTTCATATAGTGCGCAGTGACCCAGTATTCGGTGTGTTCTTCGAGCAATGCGATGTTGTAGCCGCCCCTGCCTCGTAGCTCGGGTAGCGGCGCCGGATGGATATTGATAATCCCCAGCGCCGGCGCAGACAACATCGTCTCCTTCACGACGCGCCAGTACCCCAAAGAGACGCCAAGATCGAACTGAAGTTCGCCGGTGTCGATAGCCCTCTGAGCGTCGTCGTAGAGGTACAGCGGGATGCGGTGCTTTTCGGCGACCGCAGCGGTGGGAGAGCCCGCAAGATGGAAGTCTGTGAGCGCGCCAACAACCTCAATGTCGGGGTTGGACGCCATCCATTCCAACGCACAAGCGGCCTGCCGCTTGCGGCCCATAAACACCACGCGAATCATCAGAATCCCAGTTCACCATCGATGACCGGTTCCTTCGTGAGACATCTTGCTCATCACCCCAACATAGGTACCTATGTCTCGGCACGGCGCTATTCGAATGAAATCACCAATGGTGGCTCGGCAAAGGTCGTCAAGAAGTCTGGAAGATAGGTATCCGTGCCTCCCCCACCGTTGAAAAAACTCCGCGCGTTGATCGATGAATCGACAAGGATCAGCTGATCGGCCCCACCATCGCCCATAAATCGAAAGTCGTCGTCGATGCTCGAGACGAATACCGAGAGCTGATCGTCGCCACTTCCGCCTCGCACGAACACGTCTTCCATGGCAAGTTCGGCAAGGATCAACCGGTCCGAACCCGAACCAAGAACCGCCGTGGCACCGCCTGACACTACCCCTCCCGAAAACTGGGCCTGGTCTGCCCCGGAACCGGTATTGATCGACAAGCTCTCCATGTTGGAGTCGAATATCTGTACCTGATCAGAATCGTTTCCGGTGGAGACAATGAGCTGACGACCGACTTGGGTAAGAAGGACCTCGACCCGGTCCTCGCCGGGACCGCCAACGAGGCGAGCATCTCGGACGGCAAGAACTTCGTTCAACGCCATCCGATCGTCCCCGCTGTCACCATCCACGCGTACGTCTCGGTCAACGGAGACTCTGGTGAGTTCAAGGCTGTCGTCACCGCCTCGCAAATCTGCCCGTACATCCCGGAACGGTCCCGCGATCGGTGCGACAACTATGACGTTGGTGGGATCGGTGAGGTCAGCGTCGTAGCTGACGTCCACGTAGTCGCCGAACGCCTCAACCACGAGACCTTCCGAAGCGTTTGTGCCGTTGATACGCAGATCGCCGTTTGGCGTTCGGGACGCAGGGAATCCGGCCGGCGGATCGGGAACGGCATTCGCAATCTCCACGGCGCCCGGCTCACATCCGAACCCAGCAGGGCGAGAACTACCACGTTGATCTTGCGTGGCACCACAAAGAGCCGACTCGATGAGGCCCGCAAGCGGTGAGTCCACCGAAGGAAGCCGCGTTGGAGTTACTCCGCCGTTGTCTACCAGGTCACCAAGCTCGGGAGACGTTCCCGGCGCCACCGTGTCGCCAGCGACGTCGGCGCAGCTGACGTCATCGAACCAGTTCGTCCCTTGGCTTTGAAGGTTTGGCACGACGAACACCGGCGCCGGCGGCAGAATGAATCCACAATTGACGCCCGTGACCGGCTCTGCCACCACCGAGTGGTCGACTGTCGTCGGACCATTGGACGCAATGTTGGCACCGGCGGCAGAATCGTTTCTGGTCACCGTGGCATAGTCCAGGTCCAACAGCGACGTTGGCGAAACGAAGAAGCCACCGCCCGACACCGATGCAGAATTGCCATCGACTGTGCTCTGCTCGACCGACACTTTGGAGCCATCCGGGGCAGAGACTCGCACACCACCGCCGCTCGCTGCACTGTTGTTACTCACGGTCGACAGCGAAATCTCGGCAACACCCGAGACGGTCAAGTCATCGTTCATCACGCCCCCGACGCTGATTCCGCCGCCGGCCGACGCGGCGGTGTTGTCTGCGATCGCGCCAGCAACAATGGCTGCGGCGTTGGACTGGATCCACAATCCGCCTCCGTCACCGCCAGCCTGGTTCGAGAGCACCGTTGAGTCAACCAGGTCGAAGGTCGAACCCTCGACGATTGTGGCCGTATCGCTGCGTTCAAACGCGACGCCTCCACCGTTTCCGGTTGCGGTGTTGTTGGAGATACTCGATCGTTCAATGGTCAAGTTGCCGACCGAGACCGCTACTCCCCCGCCGTTGCAGTCGGCACAGGTTGCCTCGTTCCCGTCTATTACCGAGTCGGCAATGGTGACGTTCGGCTGATCCGGTCCATCGCTCTCGAACGTTGGGTACACAAAGACTCCCGCGCCGGGATGGTCGGCCAAGTTATCCGAGATCGATGAGTCCGTGATCGTCACTATCGGAAGATCGCCGCCAGCGAGGACGATCGGCATCGAGACACCGCCGCCACGGCCCGGCACCGGGGACGCGCCGTTGCCATTCAACTGAGAGTTTGTGACCTCGAGGGTTCTGCACGACGACAGGCAAAACATGCCACCTCCGTCGTTGTCGCTCACAGAAGAGTCGATGATCGTGACCCGCGGCTGAATTCCAAAGCCTTGTCCGGACGTGACGATCCCAACGCCGCCGTTGCCATCAATCGCCGAGTCCACGACCCGGATTGGCGTCCCATCGCTTACACCAACACCGCTCCCGCTGTTGTTGCTCACCGAAGACCCCTCGATGAGCACGCCGACAGGATTGCCATTGCCGGTGCCGCTGCCGATGTTGTTGGAGATGGAGGAGTCTCGAATAATGAGATCAAACTCGGCGTCCCCGAAATCGATGTCAATCATGGTCCCGCTGAAGCCAGCGTCCCCGCCGTCGATAACCACGTTCTCCAGAATCAACTGACTCGTGGCATTCACTGCATGGCCAAACACGTTGCCGCCTCCATTGGGGCCGACCACCAGATCCAACTGTGCGAGGGTTAACACATTGTCGTTTGGACCGGTCTTTTCAACGATCGACTCACCGGCACACGTTTGCTCGATCGTGGCCCCGTTTCCCTGCACGACGAGGTCAGCGGTGTCGAAATACTGCAGTGCTCCGGCACCACAATCGCTTAGAACATAGGACTCGGTGCCATCCAGAATGATCAGATCATCGACACCGTTGGACGAGGCCTCGATCATCGCCTCGCGCAACGAGGTGAGGCCGTCGGCGGCGACGGTGTCTGCAGAGGTCGTTACCGTGAATTCTGTAGCCGCGGCGGGGTTGGGAGCCGATGACAGCACCACCGACACAAGGGCAAGCGCCCAGACGACTCGAAGCCTCGTGGTTCGCATACCGACCACCATCTCATGCGAATCTGTTTCGCACCACTGTTCAAATCTGAAGTCTCAGCTCACGAATGAGACGAGCCGTCGACATCCCTCGGACAGTTCCTCGTCGCTCGTCGTGAAGCTGATTCGGATCCATCCATCGCACGAGGGCCCAAAGGCACTTGCATCGATAACCGACACGCCGGTGGCGTCATACAGCTCACGAACGAACCGTCGTGTCGACGACGCAACGGACGAGACGTTGACCAGCAGATACATACCAGCGTCGGGCGACAACACTTCCAGATTGGGAGCGTCGTTCAAAATTGAGGCACTGAGATCGCGACGCCGCCGATAGATGTCTCGCATGGGGCGAAACGAATTGCGCTGCTCGGTCAATGCCTCCAGGGCAGCAGCTTGCACAAATCCCGGAAGGCCGTAGTTGATATTCACCTGCAGCGCGTCGAAGTGCTCGACCAGCTCGGCGGGAGCAATCGCCCATCCGACCCGCCACCCGGTCATGGCGTGTGATTTTGAAAGACTCCCAACGGTGACGGTGCGCTCGCTCATCCCGGGCAAGGATGCGATCGACACGTGGACACCGTCAAACACCACGTCGGCATACACCTCGTCGGCTATCACCCATAAGTCGAAACGCCTCGCCAGCTCGGCGATACCTGCGAGTTCTTCGGTCGTCATCACAACCCCGGTGGGGTTGTTCGGTGTGGTTAGCGCGATCGCTCGCGTTCGGTCAGTGATAGCGGCCGCGATCGCATCGATGTCTGGACGAAAGCCGGACGCGGCCGGTTGTGAGACGGGAACCAACGTGGCACCGGTAAGTCCGAAGGTCGATTCATACGTCAAGTACATCGGATCAAGCCCCACTACTTCGTCGCCTGGTCCCAGGAGACAAAGGGCGCTCGCAAACAGGGCGTTCTGCGTCCCGGCGCACAACATCACATTCTCCGGCCCCGTCGACACACCGCTTCGAGCTTGAGCGTCAGCCGCAACCGCGGTTCGGACCTCCCGGCGACCCAGAATCGGCTGATAGTGGGTGTCGCCGCTTCGGAGCGCATCAACGGCTGCGTCAACGATCGGTTCCGGGGTGGGGAAGTCGGGATCACCGACACTCAAGATGATGACGTCTTCGCCGTTCAAACCCGCCTGAAGTGCCTCCATATGGACGTCCCAGCCAGACGCTCCGTCGTTGTACAACCGATCGACCAAAGGCGAATAGCGCATCGGTCGAGCCTAGTCCCCCACCGATTTCCCCCAAGAGTCTTTGGGGGCTCCTCACCATGCATCGCCAACTGGATCACACCGACCATGTAGGCATGACAACGACAACAGTCCCCCGGTCGGCCAACCCGAGCGTCGATGACCTCGCCTTCGCGGCAAAGCCAACCCGCAACAGAGCGATCGACTTCTACCGAGCGCTCGCGATGCTTGCGGTCGCCTTCGGCCACTGGCTCGCTATCAGTCTCTACGTTGACGGTGAAGGATCGCTCCAGGCAGGCAACGCCCTCGATCTGGCACCGCAGTTTGCTCCGATCAGCTGGATTTTGCAGGTCATGCCGCTCTTCTTCGTTGTCGGAGGCTTTGCGTCATCGGCCTCGCTAGACGCCCACGCACGCGACCACGAGGCATCTGCTGCTGACTGGGTCTCTGCTCGACTGCGACGGCTCTTTGCACCGGTCACGGTCCTTGCCTCGTTCTGGCTTTCGGTCATAGCCGTGGCAGGCCTGTTCGGCTACGGCTCGCTGGCCATCCTGGCCGCAACTGCGGCAGCGGTGCCCCTGTGGTTCATCGCCAACTACGCGATCGACACCGCGATCGCTCCCATCACCCTGCCTGCCTTTCGCCGCTCACCGAAGCTCTTCGCTGTGACCCTGCTTGGAACGATCGGATTGCTCGAGGCGCTCCGTTTCTCTGACAACGGCTTCTTCTCCACAACCTTGCCCCATTTCAATTGGATCCTAGGGTGGCTCGGCTTTCAAGTAGCTGGATTTGCCTGGCGCGACGGCTTCATTCGTTCGGGACGCTCACTAGCCCTCGCCGGAGCAGGAGCACTCACTCTGGCGACCCTTCTGGTCACCGTTGGCCCGTACCCGGTCTCGATGGTCCACTTCAACGGAATCGGAGCTTTGTCGCCGACCCATCCTCCTTCACTGGCGCTGCTGCTCTTTGGGACCGGATATTCTGCGCTCGCCGTGGCCGCAGCCCCAGCGGTAAACAGAATGATCGGGCGCCAACCCAAACTCTGGAAGCTCACCGTGGCCGCGAACAGCGTCGCTATGAGTGTCTATCTCTGGCACTTCACTGCCGCAGCTGTCGCGGGCGCTGGGTTCTACGCGCTCGGGATCCTGCCGACCGCCCCGACGGGCACAGCGGCGTGGTGGATTCAGAAGGTTCCTTTGATCGCCGTCTCAACCGTAGTTCTTGCTGGAATCGTCGCATTGGTCGCGCGGTTCGAACAACGGGCCCTGTTGGCAACCCGTGTTGCCACGACCCATAGCTATAGCTTCCTCCTCGGGTCCGCCGCCGCCCTCAGCTTGGCGGTTAAGGGAGCCTGGACATCGCAGACCTCGGTCGGAGTCGTCGTCGGGTCAGCGTCAGTCGCCGGCATCTACACCCTCATCTTGCGATACCCCAATCTCACCCCGGCCCAATCGGCATCCAAGTCTGTGCTGGCGCTCCGGCGTCGGGGTGGGCAGGGATCCCTCCAGTAGTACTTCGATGGCGACGATACTGAACCCATGGCCGAGAGTCGAAAGCCCGTTGTGACTCTCCCGCTCCTCGGCGAGCTACGTCCCGCTCGAGTTTCCCGTCCCACCCGGCACAGCATTCTGCGGGGCATCATGGTCTTCCGTGCGCTCAGCGTCGTGTGGGCGTTTGGCGTATTCGAGTATGAAATCTATGACCGCAATATTCGTAGTGGCAGCAAGCTCGCAGTAGCCCAGCCAGTCGCCGGCTCGATTCTGTTTCTTGGGCTCCTCGTCTTTCTCGGATTTCTGTACCGAAGCTACTCCCGTGACGCGGACAGCATTCTCACCCCTCCGTGGCTGTTCGGCGAGATCGGCTTCGCCACCGCACTCTTTCTTTGCGACGTTTGGGTCTATGGCAGTCCCGATCACTCCCAGGCGCTCCCTACGGTCTGGCCGATCGCGATCATCGCCACGATTGCACTGACCGGGGGACAAAAGGCTGCGGTGGCGACCGGATTTGGATTCGGCGTTGCGCGTTATGTCGGTTGGCTCCCCTACAACGAAACGCCATGGAGCCTCACGCGCACCTCCACCCTAGTTCTGCTCATGATCGCCGGGTGGAGTGCTGGGTACATGTTTCGTCGGCTCGAAATTACCGACGAAGAAATCTCGGGCTTCCGAGCGCGCGAAGAGGTGGCCCGCACGCTGCACGACGGCGTGTTGCAGACCTTGGCCGTTATCCAGCGCCGATCTGATGACACCGAGCTGGTCGCGCTCGCCCGTCGGCAAGAACATGAGCTCCGCGAGTACCTGTTTTCCGGCTCACAAGTCGGCGGCGATCTCGCCTCGGGATTGCGCTCGGTCGCTCGAAACGCCGAAGAGCTCCATGGGTTAACGGTAAACGTCGTGTGCGCCCCCGACCTCCCAGCTGGGAACAATCAAACAACGAGCGTGCTGGTAGGAGCGGTGACAGAGGCGCTCAACAACGTTGGGAAACACGCCGATGCTTCCGAGGTGACCATCTACGCCGAGCCTGATTTCGTCGATGACGATGTGGTGTATGTGTCGGTCAAGGACAATGGGCAGGGGTTTGCCGTCGAGTCAGCAAATCGAGGCGAGGGTTTGAATCGATCTATCGTGGGTCGCATCGCGGACGCGGGTGGACGATCAGACATTCGTAGTCAACCAGGTCGAGGCACGGAGGTACAGCTGTGGCTGTGAAGTCAGTCGGAAGTCATATCCGAGTCGTTCTATGCGATGACCATCCGATCTGGCGGTCTGGGGTTCGTGCCGACCTGGGTGACAACTTCCATGTCGTGGGCGAGGCCGGTGACGCCGATGAGGCGATCGCCGCCATCAACTCCCACAAACCAGACCTTGTCGTGTGCGACCTCCACATGCCGAACGGTGGTGGCATCAAGGTGGCCAAAGAGTGCGGGGCCGACACAAACATCGTGATGCTGACGGTTTCAGAGTCAGAACGCGATCTCCTCGACGCAGTGGCCGCCGGCGCCAACGGCTACCTGATCAAGTCAACTCCGCCAGACGAACTTCGCAACCGGTTGTGGTCGGCAGCTCAAGGCGAGCCGGTGTTCTCCGCCTCTCTCGCCGGTCTCGTGCTGGGTGAGTTCCGCAAAATCTCCAAAGCGACGGGCGGCACCCAACCGTTGAGCGATCGTGAACGGGAGGTTCTCCAGCATGTTGCTCGGGGTCACACGTACCGAGAGATCGGCGAGGATCTCTACATCTCCGCCAAGACGGTTGAGAACCATGTTCGGAACATCCTGAAGAAGTTGCACCTCAGCCGTAAGCAGGAACTTATTCGCTACGCGGTTGAGCACAACATCGAATAACGCCCGTATCGATCTAGGGAGCGCCGATCGCAGAGGTCATCGCCTCCATTTGGCTCTGCCATCCGAGATCACCAAGCCGAGCGAGGGCCAACGCAGCCTGTCGCTCTCGGCAGTCGGGATCGGCCGCGAGCCGAACGAACGCGTCGGCTAGTTGCGCGGCACCTTCGGAATCCACGTAGGTGATCTCTTCGGGGAACAGGGCTTCGGTGGCCCGCAGACGGGTTGCAATAACAGGCACGCCCGCTTCCATGAAGTCATACATCTTGGTGGTGTGCACCAGATGCGAGTACGGATTTGCGACCTGGGCGACGACGCCAACGTCTGAGTCTGCAAGGAGCTGGGCGAGCTCATCATCGGAGAGCCAACCGTCCAGCGAGACCATCTCGGAGAGCCCGAGCCGATCGATCTTGGCTCGCAGTCGATCCACACTTGCACCCCGACCCGGAAGATGGACCCGCAGGCCTGGCAGTGCGGGTGCGGCGATCGATGCAGCCTCAATGATGGTGTCGTGGCCCCAACGGTCTTCGATGGTGCCGTGACAGAGCACGACGAACTGTCCATCGTCGGCGGGGCGCTGACGAGCAGCCTTTGGGAACGGCGGCATCGAGTTAAGGATCACGGTGAGCTTTGCCGGGTCTACTCCCTGGTCGACATAGGTAGCGAGGTGCTCGTCGGTAACGCAAAAGACGACATCGGCAAAGGCGATAGATCCGAGCGCCAGCCTTCCCATGATCGCGGCCACTCGAGGCGAACCCCACAGGGCTGCGTAGAGCTCTTCGGTTGGCTCCTTGAGAAACAACCCGATGCGGGCGCCGGCAAGCTTGGGGGTCAGGGCCGCAAAGACCTGATGATCGGGCAATGTGTCGACCTGCACATAGCTAAACCGTTGCCGGAACGTCTCTTTGGTGAGCCATGCGAAGCAGGCAAGAAACCAAACACTCCAATCGACGACGTACATCAGGGCCGAACCCCGATGTTTCGTCAGTGGCAGCCTGACATACCGAACGTCGTTGATGACCTCTGAACGGGGTTGGGTGGGGACGCCCGCACGCTTGGGAGCGCGCAAGGTAAGAACTTCAACCGAGTAGCCCGTAGCGGCCAAGGCTTCCGCCTCACGCGCTACGGCCTTGTCTTCTGCTTGGTAGCGCACAATGCATGCGCGGTTACCGCTAGGGGCCTTGCGCCTCTGAGCCAATTCAACATTCCTTCGCCGGTGCACCCTTCGCCTGTGGTGCGCTCGCAGAGAGCGTACTCGGCCGTCAGCGTTCCTCGCGTCGATACGCCCTACCAATTGCGGCAGGCGCGGCGCTCGGCCGATGCCGCGATTGGATCGAGAAGACCACGAGCACGCCGATCGTGATCGCATACGGCAGCATGCTGACCAAGATCGGGCTTACTTCAACACCAAAGGTCTGCAGTCGGGGCTCAAGCGCCAACAAGCCACCGAAGAGCAACGCTCCGATCGCCGTGCGACCCGGACGCCAGGCACCGAAAATGACCAACGCAACCGCGATCCATCCTCGACCCGCGGTCACTCCTTCGGTCCAGCCCTTGGCGAGGTTCAAAACCAGGAACGCTCCAGAAAACCCTGCCAGGACCCCACCGACAACGACCGCGGCGACACGGGTCACTGTGACCGACTGCCCTGCGGCATCTGCGGTTGCGGCGTTTTCACCCACGGCTCGAAGCCCGAGCCCAACCCGAGTTCGTTCCAGTACAAACCAGGTTAGGAACCCCAGTGCGGCGGCGAGCCATGCGACCCACGGCTGATCGAACAGAATAGGTCCGATAATCCGAAGTTCTCGTAGAGAACCCAACGGGAGGGTCCCAAACTGCTCGACAGGTGGAAGGCTCACATACTCTTTGCCGAGAAATGCCGACAGCCCAAGACCGAAGATCGTGAGGGCTAGGCCGCTCACCACCTGGTCGGCGCCGAGGACAACGGCCACCAAGGCATGCACCAGGGCGAGAAGACCGGCCGCGATGCCAGCGACGATCAGCCCGACGAGCGGACTCCCAAATTGCACTCCAGACCAAAACGCAGCCACACCGCCTATCGCCATCATGCCCTCGACACCGAGGTTGAGCACTCCTGCTTTCTCGGCAACGAGTTCACCGAGCGCCGCAAGATAGAGCAACACGCCGAATGCGATGACGTCAACCAGTAGTCCAACGATCGTTACCTCGTTCATACCGACGCCACCGCCATGCTTGTGGAATTGGCTCGGACGAGGCGGTACTGGCTGAACACGCCGGCGGCGAGAGCCCCGAAGAGGATGAGGGCTTGGAGGATGCTCGCGATCGAAGAGGGAACACCCGTTGTTTGGATGGCTAGCCCGCCCACCTGGACTGCGCCGAACGCCACGGCAACGGCGGCTACGCCCGAGGGACGCATGAGGGCCAGGGCCGCAACGATGATTCCAGCAAAGCCCCAACCGTTCGCGACGCCCTCGACCAAACGGTTCGAGGAACCGGTGAGTTCGATTCCGCCGGCGAGTCCTGCGATTGCGCCCGAGAGTGTGAGCACGGTAACGATCTTCCGTTTCAGGGAGATGCCGGCGTATTGCGCTGTCTTCTCCGACGAGCCTGCGAGCCGCAGCTCATATCCCCATTTGCTTCGGGCCGAGTAGACGCCGAACGCGGCCAGCACCGCCGCGGCGATGAGCAGTCCGATGTTCGATCGCTCAAACAGACCGGGGAGCGCCGCCTGGGCAGGCAAGGCTGGGGCTTGCGGGAATCCGAGACTCAGCGGATCCTTCCAAGCTCCGTTGACCAGATAACGAACCACTCGCAAGATGATCTCGTTCAGCATCAGCGTGGTGATGATCTCGTTGACGCCTAGGCGGGCTCTGGCAACCGCAGGAAGCAACGCGAGGAGCCCACCCCCAACCACGGCCCCGATCAGCATCAATGGGATCAGCACAGCTCCGCCCGCATCCGGTAGAACCCGGGCAACCCAAGCCCCGGCGATTGCGCCAGCGATGATCTGGCCCTCCGCACCGATGTTCCATAACCCCATGGAGCCAGCGACAGCAACCGCCAAGCCCGCGAGGCCAAGAGGAACAGCTCGGGTCAGTGTGTTGGAGATCGCTCGCTTGGAGCCGAAGGCCGACTCGGCCATTTTGAGGTAGACCTCAACAGGATCGTTTCCGTTGAGCCAAAGCAGAAGGGCGCCGAGCACCAGTGCGATCAGAACCCCGGTGAGGACCGAACGGGTTTGGCCACCCCACAGAGGTTCGTCTCTTTTGGCAAGCGACAGACCGAACACTACGAGGCCTCCTGATGAGCCGAGCCAGCCATCGCCGCCCCAACCAGGGCGCGCGTCGCCTGGGAGGCTTCGAACTCGGCTGTTACTTGGCCCTCTCTCATGACCATGACTCGGTCACTGAGCGCCAGAAGTTCATCGAGATCTTCAGAAATCAACAGGATGCTCACTCCGGCCTCCGCCTGAGCTACTAAGACATCCTGGATGGCCTTGACGCCCTGGACGTCGAGACCGCGGGTCGGCTGCGCGGCGATGAGCACCTTTGGCTCGGTTGCGAGCTCTCGACCCACAAGCAATCGCTGTAGGTTGCCGCCGGACAGACCGGCGATCGGTCGGTCGACACCGCCAATCTTCACGTTGTATTGATCGACCAGAGATTCACATTGGTCCCGTGCTATCGCTCGGTCCACCATGGGTCCGCTTCCGGTGGTTCCATAGGACCGGATGATTGCGTTCTCGGTGACGGTGAGCTTTGGCGCCAACCCGACTCCGAGCCGATCCTCGGGCACGTAGGCCAATCCTGCCGCAATTCGAGCCTTTGGGCCTGTCCCACTCAACGCCTCACCAGCTAGCTGAATCGATCCACTCTCGGTATCAACCAGTCCGGCAACCGCATCAGCGAGCGGACGTTGTCCGTTGCCAGCAACGCCTGCTATCCCCAGAATCTCACCCTCGTTCACCTGAAGTGAGACCCCGTCGACGGTGGCGATTCCGTGAAGGTCCCGGACCGTCAGGTTCTCCACCGCCAGGACAGCAGTATCGGTAGCCGGATTGGTTCGGACTCGGCGCTGGGATACGGCGGTGCTCTCGCCAACCATCAGCTCGGCCAGCATGCCGGCGTTGAGGGTTTCAACCGGAAGCGAGCTGGCGACGGTGGCGCCGCCTCGGAGGACGGTGGCTTCATCACAAAAGCGTGTGACTTCGCCGAGCTTGTGACTAATGAAGATGATCGAACGGTCATCCGCTGCCATAGCCGCAACGATGCGGCCCAGTTCGTCAGCCTCATCAGGGGTGAGCACCGCCGTGGGTTCATCGAGAATGAGTATCTTGGCGTCGCGCCACAGCGCCTTCAGGATCTCGACGCGTTGGCGTTCTCCCATGGAGAGGTTCCATACCTCTCGGCCAGGGTCGGTGTGGAGACCAAAACGGTCGGCGAGGTCAGCTACCTGTTGTTCCATCTCGCGTTTGCGCAACATCATCGGCGACGCGCCTAGTGCCACATTCTCGGCAACTGTGAAGGTTGGAATGAGGCGGAACTCCTGGTGCACCATGGCCACGCCGGCGCCTATGGCGTCGGCGGGCGAGGAAAACCGTCGCTCCTGTCCGTACAGCTTGACCGAGCCTTCATCGGCTCGATAGACACCGGCCAGGACATTCATGAGGGTCGTCTTGCCGGCCCCATTTTCGCCCAACACCGCGTGCACCGAGCCAGCTTGCACCGCAAGAGACGCGCCGGCGTTTGCGATCACGCCCGGAAAGCGCTTCCAGATCCCCTGTAGTTCTACGGCAAGCAAGTGTCCCCCTCAACACGGCTCTGACGCTCGGGTTGGGGCTCGTGGCCCCAACCCGACTCACTAACTGAGTTAGCCGGCCGGCGAGCCGACAACGTTCTCGACGAAGAAGCTCATGGTGAGCAATACACCGTCGTTGAGGGCGTCACCTTCGGCGGCAACGACCCGAGATGGGTCGAACGGGTCGGTCAGTTCGGTCTGGACAACACCGTTGGAGATAATCACGTTGCCGTCCTGGTCGACCACGTCACCGGTATCGAAGACATCGAAGTCTCCGGAGATGATGTCGTCCTTAACCTTTTGCATGTCGGCGGCAACCGGGGAGCTATCGGGGATCGTGATATCGACGACGCCGTCGGCCATTCCGCCCCAGTAGGAGCCTGGCTGATAGTTGCCGGCCTTAACCGACTCGATGACCTCGGAGTAGCGAGGGGTCCAGTTCCAGACCGGTGCCGTGAGATAGGCACCGACCTGCTCGCTCATGTCGCTGTGGTATCCGATGAATGTGCCGCCAGCGTCGGTGATTGCCTGACCGGTTGCGGTGGAGTCCTGGTGCATGGTGAGCACGTCGGCTCCAGCGTCGATGAGTGCCTGTGCGCTGTTGCCTTCGACAGTGGGGTCGAACCAGGTACTGGTCCACACAACCTCAACGGTTGCGTCGGGGTTGGTTGCTGCCACGCCGAGTGCAAAGGCATTGATGCCCCGAATGACCTCGGGAATGGGGAATGCGCCGACGTAGCCGATCTTGTTGCTTTCCGTGGCGGCGCCAGCGGCCATGCCTGCGATGTATCGCGGCTGATACATGCGGCCGAACGTGTTGCCGAAGTTCGTGTCGTTCTGCTTGAAGCCGGAGATGTGCTCAAACACAACGTCGGGATTCTCTGCTGCGAATCGTTCGGTGGCGTCCATGTAGCCGAACGACGTGGTGAAGATCACATTGAAGCCGTCGTCGATGAACTGCTGGACGGCATTGTCGAACTCTGCCCCACCTTCGGGGATCGCCTCGACGAACGCAGTTTCTACACCGGTTGCCGCCTCGGCACCGATGCGACCCTTGTCGTGCATGAAGTTCCAGCCAGCGTCGCCGACGGGAGCGACCATGACAAAGGCGGCCTTCACGTCGCTGCCCTCTTCCATGGCGTCGTCGCTTTCGGTCTCTGAGCCAGCATCGTCGCTCGCGACGGCACCATCAGTTCCTTCATCATCACTACCTGCGGTGCTTGAACCACATGCAGCGGCTATGAGGCCAAACGCGGCAAGAAATGCGATCAAAATTTTCATAGTGCGGGTCATTGGTGAATCCTTCGTTTTTCGTCCCGCCACTTCCTATCGGAGTCTTGCGCCGCGGTAAACCTGAACGAAGAGAAATCGAGACCCTGAAACTCAGATTTCACACTCAGGGGGCGATCAGGGTTCTCCCCGATGGGCTCGGACACGATGTGGCGTCACCATTGAGTCATGAACAAACTCATGGCAGCCCCAAACAGTGGTCATCTCGCCGCGGCATTCGTGGCGCTGTTGGCTCGAATCGTCCTCGGCGGAATTCCCCTCATCGGCGGACTTATCAGCTTCGCCCTCCTTCTCGTGATCCTCTATCACCTGGCAAAGGTGGCGATGAACATGATTCGCTACGCGCCGGCCTAGAAGAATCACTCCATCTGGAGCTTTTACTTAAGGTGGCGCCGGTCGAGACCGATCCTTCTACAAGGATGGGGTTTCGGCTGGCGTTCCACATTTCGAGCGCCGCATAGGTCGAGTCCATCGTCCTTGGCCGGTCGTGCTCCCCGCCGGGTTCGAACGGCCATGATCGACCACGACGCCGGGCTGATTTCAACGCCTTCGATTCTCCCCTCCCTTCGGAAGCGATCCCTCCACATTGCTGTGGATCAGCCGGCGTTCGTGGTCGACGGAACGCCACGGGCGATTAGCGAAGGGTCCTGGCGGTCTCAGACAGAGGTACCGACGACCGGTCTGGGTAGCTTCGCAACACCCGGTCGCCGAGGTTCGAGGTGATACCGAGCCAATAGCGTTCGTTGCGGAAGTGGTGCAACCGATGATTGCGAGCGAGGCGCCGGTAGAACCGTGATCTTGGTCGGTAACGGGTATGAACCAAGAGATGCGTCCACTCGTAGTGCGCCAACGAAATATACGCAAACAGGATTCCGGTGATCATCGGCCCCAGCACTCCCCTGTCGCCGAGCATCACCAATCCCGACCGTTCGAGAACCGTGGTCAGAGCGCCGATCCACAGGACCGACGCCACGGCGATCATGACACCGAAAACGCCAGCATCAATCGGTCGCAGCAGCAGCCACCCCAAATGGTCCGGGTCCGCATGATGCTCGCGGTGGCCGGTCCCGGTGCCTAACCGGCGCATCCGCACCGAGTCGGGCGGAGCGTGCAACAGGAACAAATGGATGAACCACTCGACGAATCCGACGAGCGGTAGCGATAGTCCTAGGACGATCCAGTCGGCCAAGCGAAGAGATCCAGCCCACAGTCGAGCAACCGCGGCAACGAAAACCCACAAACAGATCACACGGCCGGAACCCGATGCGATAAAGGCACCAAATACCGCCCGCTTGGTTGTGAGGTCATTCGCCCTCATTGGTCAAGTTTGCCTGATCCCGGCGAACCCGCCCAGTCGGCGGCGTAGGGTCGCTAGGCCGGGAGGCGGTCGACGGCTCGGACAACCGCGTTGAAACGCTGTTCCAAACCGCTGAGATCGGTGTCGTTGTCCTCCACGACCATGCGGGCGTTCGACGTCTTGAGCATGTGCATCTTGGACCCCGCCACATATCCGCCGGCGGTGGCCACAATCACCGCCCCAAGAGCCCAGGCGATGTTGGCCTGCCACCAGACGACCACGAAGATTACTAGCCACCACAACGGGTACAGGACGATCCCGGCCAGCAACTTGGCCGTGGCCTGGAAATTGAAATCATTGCGCTTGGCCACCAGGTCACAGGCGAGGTAGGCCGGGTAATTGACCACGTGACCGAGAATCGTCGGAAGCGCCCAAAGTATTGAGCGCACGTACGAGGTTCTGGCCAGCGCGCCGAGGTTCGCCTCGTCTTCGACAACATGCTGAAGTTCAACGTCCAGGTGTTCGCATTCGTCGAGCAGATCCTTGGCCGCATCCAGAACATCCTTGGAGGCAGGATGGGCCAGGTCGGCACCTCGGTTGATTCGGTTCAGCACCGAACCCTCGTCAATCGAATGTCGAGCCGACACCACCTTGGCCGCAGCTCGGGCCGCATGTTGATCATCCTGACGGTCCCAGGTTGGGGCGACCAGGGAAAGACCGTCGGCCACCGCATCGGTTAGGCGCTGGACCTCATCTCGATCCTCGTCGCCACCCGCCGAGCCCCGCACAACGATCGGCTCCCCAACAGCGACGGTCACTGTGGACCGGTAGCGCGGTCGGTCAGGAAAGACCAAGCCGATCGGCACGATAGTTGTTTCGATCTCGGCTCCGAGCACGATCCTGGCGGGACCGGTCTTCATGTCTTTGAGTCCCGGGTCATCATGGGAGACGCCTTCGCCGAACACTGCGATCATGCCTCCCTCGCGAAGGACCTGGCGCGTTGAGGAGAACATGGCACTGTTGTCTCCTCCACCGTCCTTGACACGATGAACCGGGACAGCTCGGGCCGCTGAGAGAAGGGGTCGGATCGGTAGGTACTGCCGGCCCCAGAGCGCGGCCTTGGCCATGAACCGAGGCTGGCGATCCAGCGTGGCCAGAAGCACCATGGGATCAACGAGTGCCGAGTGGTGGTTCGAAACTACTACCACCGGACCTTCCTTCGGAATCCGGTCAGCGTCGGTTACATCAACCTTGGAGAAGAAAAGGTGGGTGAGAAATCGGGCGAGCTGTACGACAAACATGGGTTCCAGTTGGGATCGGTGAGACCAGGGGCCGGCATCGCTCCCGTACGACGTTGGACCAGCAGAAACCACGAATGGTTTCACTAGCCATAATCAATCGGGAAACCGGGGCCGGTGTTTAGGCGTACCAGGATCAGCGTTTCGGCGGTGACCGAACGGCCCTATGGTCAGAAGGGCGGCAGGGCGACACCTGACGCGATCCCAACTTCTAAGGAGATTCGTAATGGGAATGTTTGATAAAGCAAAGGAAATGGCTGACACGGCCAAGGAAGCCGTCGAGGAGCACGGCGACAAGCTGCCCGGCGACCTTGGCGAGAAGGCCCAAGAGATGGCCGAGAAGGCCGACGGCCTCACCGACATGGCCGACAAGATCCCCGGCATGGGTGGCGGCGAGTAGCACGTCTTTTGGGGGCAGAGCTCAGAGCTCTGTCCCCAGCCGGACGACAACAGAGGCCGTCATTACAGTCCGGCGGCAACTCCCACAAACCACAACAGATAGAGGCCACCCCAAATCAGGGTGGCAATGATCCCAATAATCTTTGCGGCCGTCGCCGTGCCTCGCTGGCCGGGATCTCGTCGGCCCACATCGATCGCGCTGGTCTCCTGCTGAGCCAGATACCACGCGATTGTGCCGGGGAAGCCGCAACAAAAGAATCCCAGAATCGACAGAACGAGCGCAGTGACCGCTTGGCTGGTTTCATACCGCCCGGCGGCCCCTTGGAACTGACCACCGGTGTACGGATGTAGTGGTCCAGGACCGCCAACCCCGCCAGCCTGGGGTCCACCGACCCACTGACTACCATCCCAAAACCGCTGGGTGCCGGGCGGATCACCTTCGGCGTAGTACCAACCAGGTTCGGTGTTTCCGTACTGATCCGACATCTCCGAATCGTAGCCAGGGCCCCAAGAGCGTCCGGTGATGGCCTATCGCCGATGCCAGCCCCACTACAGTCGCAACGTGGTTCTCGACACCCCCAGGACGCCACTGGTAGTGGGCACAGCTCTGGCCGCCGCCACGCTGATCACCACCGTTGCGGTCGATGACGGACCGGTGCTCTGTCCCTTCCGCCGAGGCACCGGCGGCTACTGCCCGGGGTGCGGAGGTTCTCGCGCCGCTCGAGCACTTGTCACTGGCGACCTGTCAGCCGCGTGGCAGCTACATCCGTGGGTCGTTCTGATCGCTGCGCAGGCGTCGGTGTTGTTTCTTGTGACAGCCCTCGTTCAGTCCGGTTTTACGGTGCAATTACAACTACGAAAACTGGTCACCCCAGTGTTGGCGGTAAATGGAGTCTTTGGCCTTGGGCTATGGATATCTCGCTTAGCGATGGGCCAAATCCCAATCCCTTTCGGCTAGAAACGAGCCCGTGAATCTCTTCGTCTATGGCACGCTCCGCTTTGGAGACGTTCGCTGGAAGTTCCTCGAGCCATTCGTTATCGACGAAGGAGTGGCTGACTCTGCCGCAGGCCAGCTGTTCGACACCGGTGCCGGATATCCCGCGGCGCTCTTCGGACAAACGGGCACCATCGTGGGCCACCGGTATCAGCTTCTCCCGAACCGAGCTGATGAAGCGCTCGCTGTTCTGGACGAAGTGGAGTCCGCGGTTACCGGTCTTTACCACCGGGTCGAGATCACAACCCACAGCGGCATCACATGTTGGGCCTACCGCTACGGGCTCGCCATCAGCGATCCGTCGCTCTCTCTTCAATCGATCCCTTCGGGCGACTGGTTCCAACACGCATCCCCGTCCTAGCGGTGCGGCCTCGGTGACCCCGTCCAGGGTCGCAGGACCTCGGTCGAATCAGGTTCATGGGCCTACCCTTACCAGGTGGCCTCTTCGTTTGCTGATTTGAAATTGTCCCCGGACGCGTTGCGCGCACTCGAGGCGATGAAGATCATCGAGCCAACACCCATCCAGGCAGCCGTCATCCCTGACGCTCTTGCCGGACGGGATGTTCTCGGGAAGGCGCCAACGGGGTCGGGCAAGACGTTCGGATTTGGGCTGCCCCTTTTGGAACTGGTCGACAAGGCTGATCCGCGCCGTCCGCGGGGCTTGGTGCTGGCCCCAACGCGCGAACTCGCAGAACAGATCAAGCGGGATCTTATGCCGGTGGCGATCGCGCTGGATCGTTCGCTGGTGTCCATCTACGGCGGGGTGGGTATGGGGAAGCAGATCGCCGCACTGCGCCAAGGTGTCGACGTTGTAATCGCAACCCCGGGTCGACTGCTTGACCTTATGGACCAAGGAGAGGTCGCACTGGACAAGGTTGACCGAGTCGTGGTCGATGAGGCTGATCGCATGGCCGACATGGGATTCCTTCCGGATGTACGCCAGATACTTGACCTCACCAGCGCGAACCGGCAGACGGTTCTGTTTTCGGCGACGCTCGATCGGGCGGTCGAGGTCGTTACTGAGAGTTATCAAACCGACCCTGTGACGCACAGTTTCGGTGGCGAAGAGCCCGACATCACGCAGATGTCGCATCGGTTTCTTCGGGTCGCTCAACCGGACAAGATCGCGTTGGCCGCCGACATCATCGACACCCATGGGACAACCATGGTCTTTTGCCGCACAAGACACGGCGTCGATCGACTAAGTCGACAGCTAAAGCAAGTCGGGATCAAGGCTGGGTGGATCCACGGGGGCCGCTCGCAAAGGCAGCGCGATGCAGCTTTGCTTGCGTTCATCGACGGTCGGGTACAAGCGCTCGTGGCAACCGACGTCGCTGCACGCGGAATCCATGTTGACAACGTTGCATGTGTGCTCCACTACGACCCACCTGCGGACCCGAAAGACTATGTGCATCGGTCTGGTCGGACCGCCCGCGCCGGATCGTCGGGCGATGTCGTGTGCTTCGTTCCGCGCGACCAGACCAAGAAGGTCCAGTCGATGCAGCGCAAAGTGGGCCTCAACGTAAAGATCGAAGACGTGGGCCCCGGCTCGGATCGATCCGGCGCCCGCCCGGTCACCGACGACGAATTAGGGCTGAATCCGAACCGTGAGCCAAAGAAAGGCACCGGGAAGCGTCGCGGCAAACGCGGTTCAGGCAAAGGCCCAGATCGGAAGAATGCGAAAGTCGGCCGCCAGACGAACGATCCGAGCAGTGACCAGCGTGACAAAAAGGACCCGTGGACCGACAAGCCTCGAAAGAAGGCCACGTCCACGAAAGATCGTCCCAACGATGGCCCGCAACCCGGTGCCGCCGGCCTGAAGATGGGCGGCGACCCGGTAATCGATCGACCCGACTCGACCAAGCGGTCCACGCCACGACCTGGCGCAAACCGCTCGGGAGGAAAGACCCAGGGCGGCGCAAAGGGCAAGAGCAAGAAGTCGTCTCGTTCAGGAAAACCTCGCCCCAAAAACAAGAGCGGATTTAACAAGCCCGGGCGACGCAAGCGTGGCTGACGCCGTTCGCATAGACAACTCGCCCCTGCACGGGCGGGGAGTGTTCGCAACCAGACCGATCGACGCTGGCGAGATATTCTGCACGAACTCCTTGTTTCGAATTCCATCCCAAGAGCGTGAGTTCCTGGATCAGACCAGTCTGTACGACCACTATTTTGAGTTCGAAGACGATGCATACATCGCCTTTGGCGCCATCTCATTCCTCAATCATGAGGACGACCCGGCTGCCGACTTCTTTCTCGATATCGACACCCTGACCATCTCGCTCAGCGCTCGGCGAGAGATCAAACCCGGAGACGAGATCTCCATTCACTACGGTGTCGAGCCCTGGTGGTAGCCATCGGCCAACGATCCACCACAACAAGACCTCGGTGGTGAGGCGTCCAGAGACGCCTCCCGCTACCGACTAGTCTTGTTCAAGTGCCAGCGCCTGTGAAGAGCAAAAACGAGGTCGCTGACTACTTCCGGCGTTGGGTCTTGGAAAAGCGAGCGAGGTCCTCCCGTGGCCTATCGGCTCGGTCCGAGGCCGGCTATCGAACCGATATTGGCACCTTCGCGAAGCGGGTCGCCGACGCCGAAGGACGCCCGGCGCCTCCGGTCGACCCTGACGTGCCAAACGCGGTGAACCTTGGCCACATGGCCCGCATCACGATCGCAGATTTCACCGAAGACAACCTCTTGATGGTGATGTCGGACCTGGTTGGTGAGGGGTACCGCAATGCGTCGCGCGCCCGGATGTTGTCAGCCCTCCGAGGATTTTGCGGCTGGCTAGTGAAAAACCAGCACCTCGATCGCGATCCAACACTGGGTTTCGAAACGCCGTCGAAAGAGAAGGGGCTACCGGTCGCACTCACGAGCGAAGAGCTCGGCCGTGTGGTCGATGCGATCGTTTCGCCGACGATCAAGTCCCGGGTCCTCTGGCCGTCCCGCGATCTTGCGATGGTGAGCGTGCTCGCTGGCTGCGGGGTCCGCGCCTCGGAGCTCATCGGGATACGAGTGGGTGATTTTCGATGGGAAGACCCTCCTCGAGTTCGAGTTACCGGCAAAGGAAACAAGACCCGCAGCCTTCCTCTTAGCGGCGAGGTTCTGACCGTCGTTGATGACTATCTGACCGAGCGAGAAGCGGCCG
Organism: uncultured Acidimicrobiales bacterium; assembly: GCA_938029215.1. Lineage (GTDB taxonomy): Bacteria > Actinomycetota > Acidimicrobiia > Acidimicrobiales > SZUA-35 > JABDIY01. The sequence continues at coordinate 26,573 of CALHFG010000051.1, forward strand.
AAGGACCACTTCGACCGGATGGCGTGGTTTTTCTCCGGACAGGAGAGCCGCGTCCGTTCACGGTGACGTCGTTGGACTATGTCGTCGAGTTGTGGCTGCGGGGCGCCGGAATCGCCCCTCCCGATCAAGAAAAGGCCCACCTTTTCCGACACACCTACGCAGTGGGCGTTCTCGACAACGGAGGGACCATCGCAGAGCTTCAGGCATTGCTCGGACACGAGTCGATTGCCACAACGTCGATTTACCTCCGGATGAGCGCAGAAGGCTTGCACCACACCGCCGGCAGCACCCCAATGCACAGATTGTTGGCGTCTCGGTCACGAACCTGAGTCAAATCCGCGACCCGCGTCGAAAACCGGTCACCCACGGCCTATGTTCATTGAATGATCGGCTGGGGGGCGTGAACAAACCACGTGGAAGCACGCGGGTCGTCCTTTTTGGCGCGGTCCTCATGGCGATCCTGCTGTCGAGTCCGGCGATCACCGGCGCGCAGTCGGACCCCACCGAGAGTCGTTACGTGTCGAGCTATCAGCAGGCCGACACCTTAGAGCAGCTACAGTTTGCTGCCGATTTCACCGCCGAGCATGCCAACCTACTGCGCTTATATCAGGCATTCTTTGGGCGCACTCCCGACCTGGCCGGCGCCAAATACTGGATACAGCAGTGGGACACGGTCAGGGCTGCTGGCCCGACCGCGGATCGTCCACTGGGACACGATCTTCTCGGAGAGATTGCGTCGTATTTCACTCAGGTGCCCGAGTTCATCAACACCTACGGTGAACCGGACAACGAGACCTTTCTCACCACCGTCTACCGAAATATGTTGGGGCGCGAGCCCGACGCTGCCGGCTACAACTATTGGCTGACCTTTCTCAACGGCACCAACCCCGACGAGCCTGGTCTTGTCCTGGATAAGGGCGCCACGATGCGCTGGGTTACCCAGAACGACGAGTTCATCTCCCAGTATCCATTTGGCCAACAAGATCGATCAGCGCACCCTTCCGATCTCGCCGACTGCAGTGTCGAAGGGGTGCGGCGATTCCGAGATCAGGAGGTCACTGGCATCTACCGGGTTCGCGACGGCGAGATCCGCGAGCTTTGCTATGGCACAGGAGATCGTTCGGTCGAAGATGCCTGGGACCGAATGCGTGAAATCGGACAACCATCGCACTACAACCCCGTCGCTCTCCTGGCTGTGTTCCAGGGAGATGGCGCTGGAATTCTGGCCTATGCCAGCAGCATTTCGGTCCAAGACGGAGACCCATCGAGCAGGTGGTTTGTCATCGCCGCCCAGGATCGTCACTTTGCCAAGAGCCGGATACACGCCGACATGACCATGACCCACGAGCTCGCACATGTCTTTACCGAGTCCATTGACCAGCTGGACTTGTCATCGGAAGTCAGAGACAGTTCAGGCAAGTGGTTACGACCCAACTGCGCGACAGCCCTCAACTCCTCTGGTCGCTATTGCTACCGCTCAGATTCGCTGCTTGAGCTGTGGGTGGAGGCATTCTGGGCTGCGGAAGAACTGGCCGCGTGGGAAACCCGACTGGACAACGACCCGAACAACAATGTCAACCCCACGCTGCTGTGCGTACCCGGGCACGACTTCGCCCGGACGTACTCCACCGTTTCACCTAAGGAAGACTTCGCCGATGCCTTCGCCGCCTATGTCTACGGGCTCGATCGGCCGAACCTGACCGCCAAATTTGCCTTCTTCGACGCCAGGCCTGAACTCCGGGCCTACCGTCAACGGGCCATCGAAGTCGGTCGGTTCAACTACACCAATGACATCTACGACGACTGCGTTCCGCTGATCTAGCCCAACGAACTCGTCTAGTCGTCGAGTTCGGCCACTCGTTCCAGGAGCTGGTCTCGGATGGAGACACCTTTTTCACGGGCGTTGTCACCAGTGACCCGCCATCCATGACGAGCGCTGTACAGGAGCGGAGGCTCGGTCAAACGTCCCTCACGAACCGAGACCACGTTCGCGAGAAACAGATCATGATCGAAACGCTCGATGCGGTCGAACGTCTCACACGTTAGATACGCGATGGAGTTAGGGACTATTGGCAACCCGGACTCCGGGTCCGTCTCGAGCAGCTCGGGAGCAACATACTTGAACTTGTGCGCCGGGTAGCTGAAGTATTGCCCGGCCATAATCTGATCCGAGGCCAAGATCGACACGCTGAAGCGGCCCGACTCCACCATCAGCGGATAGGTGTCGTGCTTTGGGCTTACCGAGGCCATAACGATCGGCTCTTCGAACGAGATCTGGCATACCCAGTGGCTGGTGTAGGCCCGGCTTACGCCCTCGTGGGATGCGCCAACGACCTGCACCCCCTTGATCATCTGCCCCAGGGAGCGCTTTATCGTACGATCGATCACGGCCTTGCATCCTCGCTGTCGATTATCTTGCGCAACTCGGGCCAGGCGGCTGCAAAGCCGCTGTGTAGTTCCAGTCGGTCAACGGAATCAGGCGAAAACCATGCCACGTCGTCGGTCTCAAAGTTGACCGACGAGCCGAATTGAACCGGCACCTCAACCACCGAAGTCACATACGACCAATCTGTCGCTGGAGCAAAGGTGTAATCCCCGAGAACGCGCACCGGTTCGGGCACCTCCCCTACCTCCTCTGATGCTTCTCGGAGGCCGGCGGTGAGGGCGTCCTCGCCCGGTTCGATGGCACCCCCGGCACACGACCATGTTCCCCCCTCGTGAGCGAACGCCGAGCGTTTCTGAAGTTGTACCGTCGCCTCTCCCCCGTCTGACCGATGGACAAAAACGATGCCGGCGGCTCCAAAGAGGCCCCAGCGGACCTTGCCGTCCGAACACTCAAGAAAACCACTGCCTCCGCCCCGGTTGCTGTGCCCCCACGGGGTGTTCTGGTCGTTCATGACGGCGACACTACCGAGCCATGGCCTTCCCAATACTCGTCTTTGAGCAGCCGCTTGTAGAGCTTGCCGGTGGGATGCCGCGGAAGCTCATCTCTGAAGTCCACGCTCCTCGGACACTTGATGTCGGCTAGCTGGTCACGACAGGTTCGAATAAGTTCCGCCGCTAGTGCGTCGTCGGCCACGACACCCTCCGCTGGCTGGACGACCGCCTTCACCTCCTCACCAAAGTCCTCGTTCGGAACGCCGATAACGGCCACGTCGGCTACGGCCGGATGCATCGTGAGAACGTTCTCTGCCTCCTGGGGATAGACGTTCACTCCGCCCGAAATGATCATGTGCGCCTTGCGGTCGGTGAGGTACAGAAAGCCGTCGCTGTCGACCTTGCCGATATCTCCCAGCGTCGACCAACCCTCTCGATGACGAGAGCCGACTGTTTTCTCCGGATCACCGTGGTATTCAAACGTTCCACCGCCGCCGAAGTAGATCGTGCCCTCCTCACCCACGGGGACCTCGTTGCCCTCAGAATCACAGATGTGAATCTCACAGTTGATTGGCATGCCCACGGTGCCCTTGTGGTCCAACCACATCTGTGAGTTGCAGTAGACGAAGCCGTTGCCCTCGGTGCCCGCGTAGTACTCATGAATCACCGGGCCCAGCCATTCGATGATCGCCGACTTCACCGGCACCGGACACGGAGCGGCTGCATGCACGATCAGCTCGATCGATGAGGTATCGGCGGCTTGGCGGACGGACTCGTCCAGCTTCAGTAGCCGGACGAACATTGTGGGCACGACCTGGATATGAGTGGCCCGGTACGTCTCAACGTTTTGCAAGAACTGTTCAGCGTCGAATCGCTCCATGACGACGACGGTGGACCCGATGACGTGACTTCCCATACAGAAGCGAAGCGGAGCGGCGTGGTAGAGGGGTGCCGGAGACAGGTAGACGGAGTCTTCGGTCTGGCCAAACAGCAAGACCTGCAATCGGGCGACCGCGTGATCAGCTTCCTCCAAGGGTTCGCCCGATAACGGCTTCTTCACGCCCTTTGGACGTCCGGTCGTTCCCGAGCTGTACAGCATGTCCTCCCCCGCGATCCGACCGGCAAGTGGCTCAAATGACTGCGCTGCAACGGTGTCTTCCCACGGGGCATAGCCATCGATGGTGCCGTCGAGCATGAATCGATGCTCGACACCGGGTCCTCTGGTGACCAGTTCTTGGGCTTGCTCGGCCTTGGTGGTCGACGTGATAAACACCTTGGCACCACAGTTATCGATGATGTAGTCCATCTCGTCGGTCTGTAGCCGAGAACTCAATGCGGTGAAGATGGCTCCCGCGTATCGGCAGCCCCAGGCAAGTGGAAGGAAGTCCCGATGATTCTCGAGGCAGAACGCCACGTGATCACCTATTTCGACACCGCACGATCGCAAGACATGGGATATTTGGTTTGCCCGCCGGTCGAGCTCGGCATAGGTCATGACCGAACCATCTGAAGCCATAATGATCGCTGGATGGTTCGGCTTGGTGAGGGCGTAGGTCCCGGGGTACATGGGCGCCACGTTACTTGCGTAGACCTGGCGGATCAGAATTCTCGACTAGCAGGCAACCAGCACGGGCACCTCGGCCAGAGATTCAGCTTCGAAACCTCTAACCACGCTGCGGACATCGGCGATCCGATAGCTCGCCACCCGGCGACTCCACGAGTCGATCGTGTCGCAGTCGGCCCCGAAGACGAAGAACGTGAGCATCGTTCCCTCCTGGGCATATCCATCGCACTGAATCTCTGTCGCCTGATCGCTGGAATTGAACTGAACGGTGAAGGAAGCCATGCCGTGAACCTACGCCGAACGCTCTGTGGATTTGAAGTACCACCACCGGTGGGATTCCGGTGGAAAACTGGCCTTTGTCGGTGCGAAACGGCGATCATCAGGAGGAACCGGCTGTGGCGAGGTTCGACGTTAAGCACGCTCTGAAGTGGGCCGATGAGAGAGGTATGGGTTTCAAACTCTTTGCCGCCGGCCTCTCAATCGTCTGCCTGACCGCTGCGTGCTCGAGCACCGAAGAAAGTGCACCAACGTTCCAGGTGACCTCGCCAACGCTGGCAACCACCTCCACCACCGCACCCTCAACGCTGCAGTACATCGGAGTCCCCGAATTGTCATCGGAGGAAAACAACATGTGCTCGTTTGTCCAGAGCGTTGGACAGGACCTGTTGACCAGCGATCAGGTCAGCCAGAACGCCACCGAACAAGCCAAACGAAACGCCACTGATCGGACGCTGAGTGAACCGCTTCGGGTTCGGATGCTACGCGACACAGAGGTGGCAAACGCTCAACGTTTTGCCAACGTTCTCAAACGATTCGACGAGGCCGCTTCCATAATCAGCAGTATTACGCCAGGTCCGCTGACCGACCAGGCCACCCTCGACCAGGATGCGAGCGACGCTGCACTCCTGGCTTCGATCGGATCCAAGCTGCAGATCACGATCGACTCGACCCGGGCGCTCAACGCCGCAGAGCAAGAGGCCTACAAGCAGGAGACTGGTCGGGACTGGGTGGATCTCTTCACCGAAGACGAGTATGAAGCGGTGCTTGAAGTACTCAACAACACCTCGACCGGCATGGGCCGAGAAGACGAGGCTCGCGAGGCGATGGAACGACTTGACGATTGGTCGTGGCGCCACTGTTCGGCCGGACTGACAAAATAGTCACCCGGTAAATCGGGTGCCCGGCGGGTCCATTGCCCACTGGGCTGGTTGATCCCACTCATCCTCGAAGACCAAGCGTTGGATTGGCTTTCTCCGCACCGGTCCGTGATTCCCCTTTGGTACGCCAATGGGAATCGTTGCCGCAACCGAATACGCCTTCGGAATGCTGCACAACGTCTTTAGTTGGTCCTCCACCGATGAATGCCAGCCGGTCAAGACACCGCCGTAGCCAAGCGCTCGCGCGGCAAGTAGAAGGTTCTGACATGCGGGATAGATCGATGCTCCGTCGATCAGTTGCCCATGACGCGGCAGTATGCACGGCAAGACCACCACGGGTATGGATTCGAAACCATCCACAAACTCTTGAAGCGCCCGACGAACCCGAGCTGTCGGTGAATCCGGTTCGGTCTCGTCGTACCCATCGGCTCGACGCTTAGCCTCCCAGTTCGAACGGAACGCCGATCCGAGGAGCGCCTTCGCTTCCTGGGCCTTGGGAGAACTTCGAAGCACAACAAAGCGGAACGCTTGACGATTGCTGCCGGTGGGAGCCCGAGTTGCGGCAAACAACATCGTGCTTAAATGGTCCTCGGAAACGGGATCGGTCGTGTAGCGGCGAATCGCGCGGGTGGTCGTCAGTCCCTCCAGCAACTCGATGGTCATAGCACTTGCCTGGCGCTGTGCTGGTGGTAGTGAGCGTTCATCTATGGAGACTAACGGCTCTAGGTAAGGCGACAAGCCAGCTACCGTTGAAGCATGTCCGACGAAATGAACATCCGGGATCGAATCTCGATTGTTAACCGCGACGGCGTTGCCGATGTGCGATTGACCCGACCCGAAAAGATGAATGCTCTCGACCCCGAGATGTTCACTGCTCTGGTGGAAGCCGCCGACCTCCTGGCCAAAGACACCTCGCTGCGTGCCGTCGTTTTGAGCGGACAGGGGCAATCGTTCTGCGCCGGGCTCGACTTTATGAGCTTCCTCGGGATGGCTGACAGCGACAATGAGCCGATCGATCTCACCGCTACACAAGAGAACCGAATCACTCACTATGCTCAGCAGGCCGTCTTTGGTTGGACCGAACTTCCCGTCCCGGTTATCGCCGCAGTCACGGGACATGCGCTCGGTGGCGGGATCCAGCTCGCACTCGGAGCGGACATCCGAATCGTGCACCCCGAAGCCAAGATGAGCGTTCTTGAAATTCGCTGGGGGATCATCCCCGATATGACAGGCACTCAGATCCTTGTGGACCTCGTCGGCGTCGACGTAGCCAAGGAACTCACATTCACCGGTCGGTCGGTGTCGGGTATCGAGGCCCAGCAGCTAGGCCTTGCCACGAAGCTCTCCGACGATCCATTGGAGGATGCCCTGGCACTTGCGTCAGAGATTTCCACCAAGTCACCACACGCGATTCGCGCCGGAAAGCGCCTCCTCTCGACCGCCGCCCGTCTCGACCGGGCTGCGAGCTTTGAGCGGGAGCGTGCCGAGATCGCCCGGCTCCTAGGTTCACCCAACCAGAGCGAGGCCGTCTCGGCCTATTTCGAGAAGCGACCGCCGAACTTCGCCGACCCGGACCTCGACGATTGAGCACTCCACCCGACACAATTCGACCCGACGGCCTGAGGGTCCCCCATCAGCAACGTCTCGCGCCCGACGCGCCACAGTACGAAGAAATCATGGCGCGTCACACCGCAGCTTGTGAGGACGGAGATATGGGCTATACCGATCCGGTCTCGGGCTTGTTTGCGATGACGGCTGAGTATTTGGCCCAACGGCCGTGCTGCACCCGCGGGTGCCGACACTGCCCGTACGTGCGATGAGCCCTCAACCGAATCGCTTCGCGTTCCTCGACTTTCAGTCGATCATTCCGTTCGCCCATCGTGGCGGCACCAACGTCGCGCCTGAGAATACAATTGCATCCTTCGACCATGCGGTCAGTATCGGGTATCGATACTTGGAAACCGATGTTCACCGCTCAGCCGACGGTGAGCTCGTGGCGTTCCACGACGACAACCTCAGTCGACTGGCTGGAGATCCTCGACTGATCAGCGACGTCGGCTGGGATGAGCTGTCTGAGATCAGGTTCTCGGGGCATTCGATCCCCCTCCTCTCCGATCTCTTGGAACGTTTTCCCGAGGCTCGCTTCAACATCGACCCAAAGGCCGATAGCGCAGTGGATCCGCTCGTAGCGACGATCCGAAAGCACGACGCGATCGACCGGGTCTGTGTTGGCGCATTCAGCGACCAGCGCATCGACCAGGTGCGATCAAAGTTGGGACCTCAGCTCTGCACATCGCCAGGCCCTCGAGCTTCCGCCAGCGCATTGCTACCGTGGCCGGTTCCTGGCGATCATCCCTGCGTCAGCCTGCCGAACACGATGGGCGCCTACCGGCTAGGTCGGCGCGTGGTTCGACGATTTCAATCACAGGGATACCGAGTTCACGTGTGGACCGTCAACGACGAAGCCGAGATGCATCGAATGGTCGACCTCGAGGTGGACGGGATCATGACCGACGACTGTGACCTACTAAAGCAAGTTCTGCAGGCCCGCGGCCGCTGGGTTGACTAGGCCTGGGGATCGACCCCAGGCAAAGAACGACCTAGACCGCGTTGGCCATCGTCATCGCATGGCGGACCAAAGCCACCAGCGTGTCACGTACCGCTGCCCGATGTCGCGCGTCGGTCACGACGACCGGCACGTGGCGAGGAAGGTCCAGCGCTTCTCGAACGTCTTCGGGGTGATGCCGGAGCATGCCGTCGAAGGCGTTGATGGCCACGATGAAGGGAACGCCTGCGTTCTCCATGTAGTCGATGGCCGGGAAACACTGGTCGATTCGACCGGTGTCTACGAGAACGGCAGCGCCAATGGCTCCACGGACGAGTTCGTCCCACATGAAGTGGAAACGATCCTGACCGGGGGTGCCAAAGAGGTAGAGAACCAACTCTTCGCTTAGGCCGACACGGCCAAAGTCCATGGCGACGGTCGTTGACTTCTTCGTCTTTGCGTCGCCAAAGTCATCAATGCCCTCGGACACCTTCGTCATCGCCGCCTCGGTGGTGAGGGGTTCGATGTCGGAGATGGCCGACACAAACGTGGTCTTGCCAACTGCGAAGCCGCCTGCGACGACGATCTTTACGGGAATGGGATTTGCACTCATGTCATCAACCTCAGAGTGATTGCAGACCGTCAAGGACCCGCTCCAGCAACTGGAGGTCGGGCCGATCGGTGGCGTCAGCGGATGCGGTATGTGTGGCCAGGTAGCCAGCGTGGACGAGATCTCCGACAAGCACTTTGGCTACCTGAAGATGAAGGCGCAGATGGGCCGAGACCTCTGCGATGGAAAGTGGTTGATGACATAGATCGACGATCTGGCGGGGCTCGAGATTCAGCGAGTCGACTGCCTTTTGGCCTTCCGGTGTTACCCGGATAATTGCCTCAAGTGGCAGTTCTACGGCACTGCGCGTCCGACCCCCGGTCACCATGTAGGGCCGCACGCGCAGCCCCTGTAGTGCATCGGGTTCGGGATTGGTCATCGCGGAAGTGCCGCCTGCAGTTCAGCTCGGAGGGCAGGGGTCAGTACTGCGCCAGTCTTTTCAACCAACACAGCCATCTCGTATGCGACCATGCCAACGTCGCAACCTGCCGTAGCCTTCACCGACAGCAGCGAACCGTCGCTGATGCCGGTTACGAAGAGGAAGGCATGCTCCATCTCTACGATTACTTCGGTCACGGCGCCGCCGCCGAAACGACCGGCAGCTCCATAGGCGAGACCGATGAGGCCCGAAGACACAGCTGAGAAGCGATCGACGCTGTCGCGGTCAAGACCGACAGATGCGGCGATCGGTAGTCCATCACTGGAGACGACAACGGCCTCGCTTACGCCAGGGACGCGTTCAACGAAGTTGTTCACCAACCAGCTGACATTGTTTGCTTGATTGCTCAATCCACTCATGAGGATTCTCCTGGTTGGTTAGTTTTGGCCTTGACCACCATCGGGGCGACCTTTGAGGCCATCTCGATAGCGGGCGAGCATGTTACGGATTTCTTCTGGACTACGGCTGCTAGCTGCAGCTGGTGCTCCACCCCCGGTGGGGATCGAGCGACCTTCGCTCTCAGGAGCTTGGCTCCGAGAGCGGTCTCGCTTCACCAGACCAGAGTTGGTCCTGTTTGCGGGGTCGTCGAGCAGTGCATCGACGCCTTGTTCGAACGCTGGGCCCGAGGGCATTGCCTGTTCCATGCTGGCCGGAGGCGCCGCATGATTAGGTGCAGCCGGTGGTTCCCACCCGGCGGGTGCCTGAGGTTGGAAGGCTGCCGGCACCGCTGCCGGTGGCTGCGCCTGGGGAGCCGGCTGCTGGAAGGCCTGCGGTGCGGGCTGGGGTGCCTGCTGAATGGGCTGGGGAGCTGGCTGCTGGAACGCCTGCGGAATCGGTTGTTCAAACGCTTGCGGAGCCGGCTGCGGTGCCGGCGCCTGCTGTGGAGCGGGCTGAAACGCCTGAGGAACCGGGTTCTGGGGCTGGAAGGCCGCCGGAGCCTGCTGCGGTGCTGGCGCCTGCTGCGGTGCAGGCTCCTGGCGTGCGGGCGGCTGATGAGTCGGTGCGGGCGCAGCCTCGAACGGCATAGCTGCAGGTGCCTGCTGAAGCGGGCTGGCCTGGGGAGCCGATTGGGGCTCGGGCATGAACGCCGCAGGTGCGGCTTGAGGAGCGGGAGTCGCCACCGGAGCCGGAGCATCGGCAAAGGGGTTGCCCATTTGCTGAGGCGGAGCACCGAGTGGGTTCTGTTGTGGGACTGCCGACGGATCCGGAGCTCCGCCCGGCATCGACTGGAAGGCGGCCGGCACGTTCGCGGCGGCACCACTGGAAAGCGCTCCACCCGGGATACGAACCGATGCGGTTGTTCCTCCGCCCTCGGTATGGCTGAGGTGCACCTCAACGCCGAGACGCTGAGCGAGCCGACCGATCACCTGGAAACCAAGCGAGCGAGTGAGCGCCAGGCCGAGTTCGGGCGGGTTGACAATGGTGTCGTTAGCTACTGCCATCTGCTCGGCGCTCATACCAATGCCATGGTCTTGAACGAGAATCTCGTAGAAGCCGTTGACATCGAAGCTGCCGCTCACCGACACCGGAGCGTCCGGTGGCGAGAACTGCGTGGCATTTTCGAGGAGTTCAGACATGAGGTGAGCGACATCCACGGCGCCCTGAGGCCCGATATGGGCGGTCTTTACCTCGCCCATGTTTACGTGCTGATAGTCCTCGATCTCGCTCATGGCGACGCGGATTACGTCAGCAAGTACAACCGGGCCACCACGACGGCGGCTGGGCTCGGCACCGGCGAGAACAAGCAAGCTCTCGGCGTTGCGACGCATGCGAGTGGCAAGGTGGTCGAGGCGGAAGAGGCTCTCGAGGCGGTCGGGGTCTTCTTCGGTGCTTTCGAGGCCATCGATGTTCTCGATCTGACGATCGAGGAGACTCTGGTTGCGGCGGGCGAGGTTCACCACCAGTTCGCTGATGCCCTCCTTCACCACTCGCTGCTGCTCGTTGGCCACCACGACGGCCCGGTCCTGCAAGCTGTTCAGCGCTCCACCCAGTTGGGCGAGTTCGGTCTGACCGCTCACGGCGAGAGGCTCGAACTGAGGCATGGAGACCCCAGGGTTCGACAGCGATTCGATCAGCAGCGGAAGTCGGACATCAGCCAGCTCTCGGGCTGCATCCGATACCTCACCGATCGGACCAAGGATGCGCTTGCCAATAACGAGCACCATCCCCACGCTCAGGAGCATTCCGGCGATCGCAACGACCCCCAGAGTCAACGCATCCCTCTTAAGTTCTTCTGCGGAACCGTCTAGTAGCGCAGAAGAGAGCCCGAATGCGGCGATGAACGCCAGCAACAGGACTGGGGGGATGACGATCAGCGCCAATAGGTTTCTTAGATTGAGTTTCTTCGACATGGGCCTCTCACACTTTGGGTGTCTCGTTATCAGTCGGCGCCCAGCACAGTTCCTTTAGAAAATCGGTCGATATGCGACATCTCTCAGTCACCGGTGTCGTCGCGCGTTGCTGCGAAACGTGCTCACCCGACACTGGCGATCGCGCCACCCAACGTCGGGTCGGCCAACCTTGAGTGCTCAGGTGAACCGCCTCGCCCCTGATCTGAGGTAGTTTTTACCGGTGATGCCCGACTCTCCGATTACTGAAGGCTCTCTGGCCGACCAATCCATGGGTGATGTACTCCTTCGCCTCGCCGAAGCGCGTGCTACCGGCGCACTCCGGCTCCGCAACGGAGGCGCAGTTTGGCTTTCTGACGGACGGATCTACCTAGCTCAGTCGGCCCAGGGGCCACGAATCGCCGATGTGCTTTTTGGAGCCAACGTCGGGACGCTCGGCGACATCAATTCCGCTCTCAATGGTGCTGGTGCCAGCTCAGCCCTCGAAACACTACTCAGTCGTCATCCGGATCGGGCCCCGGTATTGGAGCGCTCGATTCACGAGGCGAACCTCACCGCAATGTTCGAGCTCCTGGTTCCGAGCGACGAGCACTACTCCTTCGACGACGGGGCGACCCACCGGTTGGGGGCCACGTTCTCCGAGCCTGCAGCCGGTCTGGTTGATCAGGCCAATCGACGGTTGGAGATCTGGAAGCAGATCGCGCAACGAATTCCCAACACCAGCGTGCGGTTTGGCCTCAACAGCGACCTTCCCGGTGACGAGCAGGTCATCTCCAACGACGAGTGGCGGTACCTCTCTATGCTCGATGGCCGGAACTCTGTGGCCGACGTCATTTCAGCTACTGGTGACAGTGCGTTTCGGGTGTGTTCGGGCCTGTATCGGCTCCTCCTTGAAGACCTGATTCACGAAATCGACGAATAGCCTGCTTGTAGAAGCAATTAAAGTTTCCATCGAAACGTCCGAAGAGGACAGCGATGGATGAGACAACAGGCCAAGAAGTCCCCACAGGACTCGCGCTGGAGAAGGCGCGGCGTCAGGTTGGGTTCTCAACCGAGGATGCGGCCCAGCATCTCGGCATCTCGCTGAACGCACTCGGCGATTTCGAGTCTGGACTTCGAACGCCGAACGATGAACTCATCGCCGCAATGTCTCGGCTATACGGCGTTGAGCCCGGGCGGTTCGCTAGCCGTCCGTGGGTCCCCCGGGTCCCTGCTCGATACGACGCCAACGAGGGCGTCCTGTGGATGGGTTGGACGGCCATACACGTCCGCCAAGGCGACAATGAACAGATTGTCTGCGCCATCGCCGCCACGCTTAGAACGCTACGATCGCTCACCGATTCGAGCCCGGTCCACCTGCGCCCGTCAGAACTCCCCCTGCTTGCGAGACTGTTTGATCTCGCCGATCCCGATCTTGAGAACATCATGATGAGACATCTCAATATCTCGCCCACCGATGCGCTGGGCCTGATTAACGAGATGGTCGTCTACTCGGCCACCACTGCCCACTAAGCGCATTTGGCTTGCATCGCTGCGGCCCGGCTAGACGAGGGGCCGGTCGGTGGGTCGAACCGGTGACGGCAACAGCGTGTCGCCCATCAAATCCTTGTCGATCGCCGCGGCACACGAACGACCCTCGGCAATTGCCCACACGATGAGGCTTTGTCCTCGTCCCATGTCCCCGCAGGCGTAGACGCCTTCCACGCTGGTTGCCCAGTCGGCTGAGCGGACAACATTGCCTCGTCCGTCGAGTTCGACGCCCAACTCATCGAGCAGCCCACCCTTTTCAGGGCCTGTAAAGCCCATTGCCAGTAAGACCAGGTCGGCGTCCAATTCAAACTCACTGTCGGGGACCGGTTCGAAACTTGGCCGCCCGTCGACGACAACGGACCGCACTTCGTTCCCCTTCAGCTTCTTGACAACGCCGCCCTGACCAACGAACTCGGTGGTGTTCACCGAGTACATGCGCTCGCCGCCTTCTTCATGGGCCGAGGTGACCTTATAGACCAGTGGAAATGTAGGCCACGGCGTGTGGTCAGCCCGGGTTTCGGGCGGGCGGGGCATGATTTCGAACTGGCGAACCGACGCAGCTCCCTGCCGGTGGGCGGTTCCAAGACAATCGGCGCCGGTGTCGCCACCACCGATGATGATCACGTGCTTGCCTTCAGCCGAGATCGTAGTTTCTGGCATGTCGCCGTGTTGCACACGATTCGAAGGCGGGAGGTACTCCATCGCCTGATAAATGCCTTCCAGTTCCCGGCCAGGAACGGGCAGATCACGCCATTGTGTGGCACCGCCCGAGAGCACAACTGCGTCGAACTCATCGCGCAGCTCGCCGACATCAACCGATGTTGCTGCTCCGGCGGGTCCGCCAACGTTTGCGTTGACCCGGAACTCGGTACCTTCGGCACGCATCTGATCGAGGCGTCGGTCGATGACCCACTTCTCCATCTTGAATTCGGGAATGCCGTAGCGCAGCAATCCACCGATGCGATCGGCTCGTTCGAAGACAACAACTCGGTGGCCAGCTCTGGTGAGCTGCTGAGCGATCGCGAGCCCGGCCGGACCGGAGCCAACGACCGCCACTGCCTTGCCGGTCACCTTCGATGGCAGCACGGGCAAGACCCATCCTTCTTCGAACGCGCGCTCAATAATCGTGACTTCAACGGTCTTGATGGCTACTGGATCTTCGCTGATTCCAACGACGCACGCGCCCTCGCACGGCGCCGGACACAGTCGGCCGGTGAACTCAGGAAAGTTGTTGGTGGCATGAAGGCGCTCGATCGCCTCCTTCCACTGGTCCTTGTACACAAGGTCGTTCCAGTCCGGGATGAGGTTGCCTAGCGGACAGCCGTTATTGCAGAACGGGATGCCACAGTCCATGCATCTGGCGGCCTGGCGGTTGAGCTCATCTGCGGGAAACGGTTCGTACACCTCTTTCCAGTCCTTGAGCCGCACCGGCACCGGACGATGGCTAGGGGTTACTCGCTCGTGTGTCAGAAATCCTCGTGGGTCACCCATTGCTCGCTCCCATCACAGCGGCGACCGGATCGGTTCCGGCGGCCTCGGCTTCGCTCATTGCGGTCAACACTCGCTTGTAGTCGCGGGGCATGACCTTTACGAATCGCTCAGCGTCTCGCTCCCACGCCGCCAGGATTCGTTCCGCAACCGTCGACTCGGTTTCATCGAAGTGCATCTGTACATAGGTCTTGAGCTCTGCCTTGTCATCTGCACTGAGTGCTTCGAGGTCAACCATTTCGCGGTTGACACGATGCTCGAACGTGCCGTCTTCATCGAACACATAGGCGACTCCGCCACTCATTCCGGCTGCGAAGTTACGACCGGTTCGACCCAGGATGACTGCTCGACCGCCGGTCATGTACTCACATCCGTGATCTCCAACGCCCTCCACCACGGCGGTTGCGCCGCTATTGCGAACACAGAACCGTTCGCCAACGACACCGCGCAAGAACACCTGTCCTTGGGTCGCCCCGTAAAGGATCACGTTGCCTGCGATCACGTTCTGCTCGGCGGCGAACGGAGAGTCGAGAGGTGGTCGAACAACGATCCGGCCGCCGCTGAGTCCTTTGCCTACATAGTCGTTCGCATCACCGGTCAGGCGAAGCGTCACCCCAGAGGGTACGAATGCGCCAAGGCTCTGGCCGGCAGATCCAGCCAGTGCGATCTGGATGGTGTCGGTAGGCAAGCCGGCACCACCGTGGACCTTGGTGATCTCGTGGCCGAGCATCGTTCCCACGGTCCGGTTTTCGTTGCTCACCGTATAGCTCAGCGACACCGGTGTGCCGTCGGTAATGGCCGCCGCAGCGTCAGCTATCAGCGTGTTGTCCAATGCTCGTTCGAGACCATGGTCCTGGGAGACCGCATTGATTCTCGATGCCTTCTCATCGATGTCGGGCACATGCAGAATGGGCGAGAGGTCCAGCCCCGATGCCTTCCAGTGGTCAATTGCCTTGGCGGTATCGAGCACTTCAGCTTGACCGATCGCTTCCTCCAAGGTGCGGAAACCAAGCTCGGCGAGAATCTCCCGAACCTCCTCTGCGATGTATTCGAAGAAGGTCTCAACAAATTCGGGTTTACCGCTGAATTTGGCTCGAAGCTCGGGGTTCTGGGTTGCCACACCAACCGGGCAGGTGTCGAGATGACAGACGCGCATCATGATGCAGCCGCTGACCACGAGCGGTGCGGTTGCGAAACCGAACTCTTCACCACCGAGCAATGCGGCGATGACTACATCTCGACCCGTCTTGATTTGGCCGTCGACTTGAACAACGATCCGGTCGCGAAGATCATTCAGAAGCAGCGTCTGCTGTGCCTCAGCCAGACCGAGCTCCCAGGGGCCACCAGCGTGTTTCAATGAGGTAAGCGGTGAGGCTCCCGTGCCGCCATCGTGCCCCGAGATCAGGACGACGTCGGCCTTCGCCTTCGAGACGCCCGCAGCCACGGTTCCGACGCCTACCTCGGCGACCAGCTTCACATGGACTCGAGCTTCGGGGTTGGCGTTCTTCAGATCGTGGATTAGCTGTGCGAGATCCTCGATGCTGTAGATGTCGTGATGAGGAGGGGGTGAGATGAGTCCGACGCCGGGGGTGGAGTGTCGGGTCTTGGCGATCCAAGGCCACACCTTGGGTCCTGGCAGCTGGCCACCTTCGCCGGGCTTGGCTCCCTGAGCCATCTTGATCTGAATGTCGTCGGCGTTGGTGAGGTATTCGGCGGTAACGCCAAACCGTCCGGAGGCAACCTGCTTAATTGACGATCGGCGCAGATCCCCGTTCTCGTCGGGAACCCAACGCTCGGGATCTTCGCCTCCCTCACCAGTGTTCGACTTGCCCCCGATGCGATTCATTGCGATCGCCAACGTTTCGTGGGCCTCTGCGCTAATGCTGCCATAGCTCATGGCTCCGGTGGCAAACCGCTTCACGATCTCACTAACCGGCTCGACCTCGTCGATGGAAACCGAGGGTCGGTTCGAGTTGAACCGGAACAGGCCACGAAGTGTGGCCAACTGCTCCGCTTGTGAGTCAACCAGCGAGGTGTATTCCTTGAATACCTCGTAGCGCTTGGTTCGCGTGGAGTGCTGCAGCTTGAAGACCGTCTCCGGGTTGAACAGGTGATACTCACCTTCGCGGCGCCACTTGTATTCACCGCCAAGCTCTAGCTCGCGATGCGCCAACATCTCCGGGCGGTCTGGGAACGCAACGTTGTGCCGCTGAGCACATTCTTGTGCGATCTCGGCAAGACCGATGCCGCCCAATTTCGATGTGGCGCCGGTGAAGTACTTGTCGACGACTTCCTGGCTGAGACCGACGGCCTCGAAGATCTGGGCGCCGGTGTAGGAGGCGACGGTCGAGATGCCCATCTTGGACATCACCTTGATGATCCCCTTCGTGGCCGCACTGACATAGTTCGATGGGGCTTCGACGGAGTCGGCCGCAAGCTCGCCCGAGCGAATCCGATCCTCCAGCGTCTCCATGATGAGTGAGGGACAGATTGCGTTTGCCCCAAAGCCCAAGAGAAGAGCCATGTGGTGTACTTCCCGCACGTCGGCGCCGTCGACGATGATGCCCAGCTTGGTTCGGGCCTTCAATCGGACGAGATGGTGGTGCACCGCAGCCGCCGCGAGGAGGGACGGCACGGGAGCCCGATCGGCGGTGGCTCCACGGTTACTGATGATGAGGATTCCTGCGTCGTCCTCGGCTGCCTCCGCAGCTTCATCTTGGATTCGGTCGAGTGCCTTTTGTAGGCCGGCTTCGCCCTCGTGCACGTTGTAGAGGGCGCTCACCTTGACGGACGCAAACTGTTCGAATGCACCGTCGCTGTTGGCATGCTCGATTCGGCTGAGCTCATCGGCGGTAATTACAGGACGATCCAAACGGATCTGTTGGCACCAGTCGGGGCCGGGGCTCAGAATGTTGCTTTGCGGACCGAGACGGACCTCAGACGCAGTTACGAGTTCTTCCCGGATGGCATCGAGCGGCGGGTTGGTGACCTGTGCAAAGAGCTGACTGAAGTAGTCGAACAGCATGCGGGGGCGCTGTGAAAGCACGGCGATGGGTGTATCGGTACCCATCGATCCAATGTTCTCCTTGCCCGAAATCGCCATGGGTGCCACAAGAAGGCTGAGTTCCTCCTCGGTGAAGCCGTTGGCCTTCTGCTCTGCCAACAAACTGTCGGGCATTGGGATGACGCGCTCGTGAGCCGGGAGGCTGCTGAGCTCGGTGAGACCCTCAAGCCACTCGGCGTAGGGGTGCTCGGCCGCGAGGCTCGACATGATCTCGTCGTCGCCAACGATTCGACCTTCTGCGGTATTGACGAGGAACATCTTTCCCGGCTCCAGGCGGCCCTTCTGCACGACCTCGGCACTGGGAACGTCGATGACTCCCACCTCCGAAGCCATCGCTACAAGCCCCCCAGAAGTCACCCAGTAGCGCGAGGGGCGAAGCCCGTTGCGGTCCAAGACCGCTCCGACCATCTCACCATCGGTGAAGGTGACCGACGCAGGACCGTCCCATGCCTCCATGCCGGATGCGTAGAAGTCATAGAACGCCCGGATGTCGGCCGGCATGTTTTCGTTTCGTTCCCACGCCTCGGGCATGAGCATCAACATGGCGTGGTGGATCGGATAGCCACCGAGATGCAGCAGCTCAAGCGCCTCATCGAGGCTGGCCGTGTCGGACGCGTCGGGAGTGCAAATGGGGAAGATGTGGTCGAGCTTGGAGCCCCAGAAATCTGTTTCCAGCAGGCCTTCGCGGGCTCGCATCCAGTTGCGGTTTCCCATCACCGTGTTGATCTCGCCGTTATGAGCGATGAAGCGATAGGGGTGAGCCAGCGGCCAGGCAGGAAACGTGTTGGTTGAAAAGCGGCTGTGAACCAGCGCGATCGCGCTTTCCATTCGCTCGTCTGCCAGCTCGGGGAAGAAGCTCATGAGCTGAGGCGTGGTGAGCATTCCCTTGTAGACGATGGTTCTGCTCGACAGGCTGGCGAAGTAGAGCTCGGCGCCGGTCTTGTCCGGCACCTCATGCTCGATCCGCTTGCGCGCCATGTAGACCTGGCGATCCAGATGTAGGCCCTGGCGGTCGAGCTCGGAGCGAACAAAAACCTGTTCAAAACGAGGCAGCAATTCCTTAGCTTGATCTCCGAGGTCGCCAACCTCGATAGGAACCGGTCGGAAGGCCATGGTCTCCAGACCCTGTTCGGCGAAGATGCGGACCATCGCCTCGCGAGCCTTCAATGCCAGGTCTTCATCCAACGGCATGAACGCAATGCCGGTTGCATAGCTTCCGACCGGCGGTAGATCGGGCAAAAGGCTGCGGTAATAGCCGTCAGGAATTTGAAGAAGAATGCCGGCGCCGTCGCCGGTGGTTGGTTCGGCATTCGTCGCACCGCGGTGTTGTAGTTTGACCAATGCCGTAAGCGCACGGTCGACTACCTCCCGGCTCTGACGTCCGTGAAGGTCGGCGACAAATGCAACGCCGCATGCATCGTGCTCGTTGCGTGGGTCGTAGAGGCCCTGGGCCTCTGGAAAGTGAATCATGCTGGCTCCTGTAGCGAACAGTCGATGCCTAAGCTTCGAGAAGACGGGACGACGTTGGCCCGCACGGAGGAATCCACAGCCTATCGAAATCTGACCAACACCCAACGATCGGGTGCCTGGTCAACGCAGTGGCGTCAGACCGTCCGCCAGACAGAAGCGAGGCAATTACGCAGGTACGCAGCGTCGATCGCGCCAGTCGTCTCGCGTGCGGAGTGCATCGCCAACTGCGGTGCTCCAATATCGATGGTGCGGACACCCAACTGTGCCGATGTTGCGGGGCCAATGGTTGAGCCACAGGGAAGATCGTTGCGATGTATGTAGGTCTGCACGGGCACCCCGACCGCGGCACAAGCGGCACGAAAGGGCTGTTCACTCGCTGCATCCGAGGCATATCGCTGGTTTGCGTTCCGCTTCACAACGACCCCGGCGTTGATCGCGATGTGATGGTTGGGTTCGTGCTTGTCGACATAATTCGGGTGGGTCGCATGCGCACAATCGGCCGACACCACGTAACTACGGGTCAACGCTTCGAGGTAGTCGGTTCGACCAAGGCCGGCGGCGGTAGCGATACGTTCCATCAGCGAACTCAGGTTGGACCCGGCTGCACCCGTCGCCGATTCTGACCCCACTTCCTCGTGATCGAAGAGAGCGAGAACCTGGATCGCTCCGGGAGCTGCTGTCTCCAAAGTCAAGCTCGTCAGGGCGTCGAGCGCTGCGAAACAGCTCAGCTGATTGTCGACCCGAGCGGACGCGATGAGATCAGAATCCAGTCCAACGATCGCCGGGGGCTGGGTGTCAAAGACCATCACATCCCAAGCAAGAATGTCGTCCTCGGAGGCGCCGGTCTGAGTTGCGAGGTAGGACCGGAACGTCGCTTCCGTGTTCGAGGTAGCCCAGAGAGGGTTGATGTGCGTCTGCGGATCGAGCTTGAGCCCCTTATCTCTGATCTCACGATCGAGGTGGATGGCAAGTTGTGGAATGCGAAGGATTGGCCGATCGTCGAGGAAGAGGACGGTCGAGCCGTCGGCAAGGGAAACTCTCCCGGCTAGCCCGAGATCGCGATCGAGCCAACTATTCAGCAACACGCCGCCGTACACCTCGACCCCTAACTGGGCCCACGAAGCATTCTCAAGGTCGGCGTTGGCCCGCACACGCAGGTTGGGCGAATCGGTATGCGCTCCGACGACGGTGAAACGGTCAGGTTTTGCCGGAACCATCCATGCGATGATCGATCCTCCATCGACGCGGAAGTAGCGCCCGGGTCCCTTCGGCAACGACTGTGTCCGATCGACGGACACAAACCCGGCCTCATCCAGTCGACGAGCCGACTCTGAAACGCAGTGGTACGGGGTCGGGCTGGACTCGATCGAAGCCAACAGTTGCTGTACGTATGCGGAATCCACCTGCTCGCGAGTCATGACCGAAGACTACTCAGTTAGCGACCGGGAAGGTTCAGTGCCTCGATCGCATCATGAGCGGCCCGGAAGAATCGGCGAGGATGACGCTTGGACTCAAGAGTCACTTCAAACGCCGAGAACGAACTGTTGAACCGAAGCACGCGGGCCGACACCCTCACGGGCACGGTCGGTCGGAGCCGAAACGCTCCGATCAGCTGACCCGTCGCAAACAACTCGAGCTCAGATCCGACCCGCCGTTGTTCGAAGTGTTCGAGCGCCAGCGCAGCGGACGCACGACTCGACCGAAGTCCCTGGACCAGTTCCGACGGCGACACGCTGAACAACCGGATGGTCCGGGAGCCCTTTCCTGGCCGGCCCGACGTGCCCGATCCCCACAATTGCACGTTGGACTGAACACCGGGCTGAACACCGGGCGCCATGGGGCGGGCCCGGCTTGTCCGTGGGCGTGTTTGGCCTTGCATCTCGGGATCGGTGTCCTCGTGCGCCACCCGATACAAGTCGTCAGCGCTCAGCATGCGTTCGGACTCGTCGAGAATGATGGGTACATCGGGCTCAATGAGTTCAAGCACGGTTGGTTCCGCTGGTCCGACCGCCTCCGACTTCACCGGAAGCGGCCGAAAGAAATCCGCTCGCATGGTCACGTTATGGCGCGTGCGCACACTCATTCCGTCACAAGACTGACACGTTTCGGGCCCCAACCACCTATTCCGCTGCTGAACAGGGCCTTTACATTTCTGCAACGGACCCTAGGGGTATCGACCCTTGGTGATTCCGCGTAGGGCAAACTAGCCTCGCTCGGTCGCTGGGTGTACGCGCCCGCGCAAATCATGCCCACTAGCAGGAGCTTTTCCGTGGAAACGTTCGTCCAAACAATGCCCTACCTCGCATTCCTCTCCGCCGTTGCGGCGTTGGGGCTTGCAGTCTTCTTCTTTAACGATGTGAAGGCGGCAAGTCCCGGCAATGAGCGAATGGTCTTCCTCATGACCGAGATCCAGAAGGGCGCGAAGGCCTTCCTCAAGCAGGAGTACACCTGGGTCGCCGGCTTCGTGGTCGTCCTGGCCCTGCTGCTCGCTCTGGTCATCCACCCGTTCGCCTCGATTTCCTACGTAATCGGAGCGGTGTTGTCGGCAACGGCCGGGTACGCGGGTATGACCGTGGCAACTATGGCAAACGCTCGAACCACCGAAGCAGCCAAAGATGGCCCCGGCAAAGCGCTTCCCATCGCATTCCGCGGCGGAGCGGTGATGGGCTTTTCCGTCGCCGGTCTTGCCCTCGGCGGTCTGATGCTCGTTTACATCCTGTTCGTCGTTCTTCTCGAGGTCGACCAGGCCTTTGAGATCGTGACTGCCTACGGCCTCGGCGCATCGTCAATCGCTCTGTTCAGCCGTGTAGGCGGCGGTATCTACACCAAGGCTGCCGACGTCGGCGCTGACCTCGTCGGCAAGGTCGAGGCCGGAATCCCCGAAGATGATCCTCGCAACCCCGCAACGATCGCCGACAACGTCGGTGACAACGTTGGTGACGTCGCCGGTATGGGCGCCGACCTGTTCGAGTCCTACGCCGGCTCGATCATTGCTCCGATCTCACTCGTCGCCTTCGCCGTTGGTATCGGCGCCGCCGATGCCGGAGCCGGCTCACCGCTGCTCCTCCTCATGTTCCCCGTGGCCATCGCGTTTGTCGGCATGCTGGCCAGCATCCTTGGCTCGTTCCTGGTGAAGGGCGGCGACTCAACCGACAGCCACGCGCTCAGCAAGGCACTCCATCTCGGAACCAACGCTGCGATGGGCATCACCATCATCGCGACCCTCGTACTCTCCTTCTTCATGTTCGGCGGGGACTTCGCCGACCAGACCGGTGGACAATGGTGGGGCCTCGCCCTCTCGGTAATCGGTGGCCTCATCGTGGGCTGGGCGCTCGGCAAGACTGCCGAGTACTACACCAGCGACCACTTCGCCCCGGTTAAGAAGATTGCGGCGCAGACCGAAACCGGTCCCGCAACCACCATCCTCGGCGGAATCAGCGCCGGCATGATCTCGGTCGCCGCTTCGGTAGTTCTCATTCTCATCGGCGTCGGCGTTGCCTACTACGGCGGCGAGGTCGCATTCGGTGACACCGACATCGGACAGCTTCAGGGCGGCATTTACGGCATCGCCGTCGCCGCTATCGGCATGCTCGCCACCACGGGCGTTGTTGTGTCGGTTGACGCCTACGGCCCAATCGCCGACAACGCCGGCGGCATCGCCGAAATGGCCGAGCTTGACCCGTCGGTCCGCGAAGTGACCGACGCCCTCGACTCATTGGGCAACACCACCGCCGCCGTCGCCAAGGGCTTTGCCGTGGGTTCCGCAGCACTCACCGCCCTTGCACTCTTCAAGAGCTTCGAGTTCGCGGTCAACCAGGCGGGCGGAGCCGGCACGCTCAACCTGAACATTGGCGAAGTCGACGTGTTCGTCGGCCTCTTCCTCGGTGCCGCACTGCCCTTCCTGTTCGCCGCCCTCACCATCGACGCCGTTGGCCGGGCCGCCCAGGAAATGATCGAAGAGGTACGTCGTCAGTTCCGTGAGATCCCAGGACTCCGTGAAGGCAAGCCGGGAGTCATTCCCGACAGCGCCCGCTGCGTCGCCATCTCCACCAAGGCCTCGCTCAAGGAAATGATCATTCCTGGCGCCTTGGCCATCGTTGTACCCCTCGTTGTTGGGTTCATCAGCGTGAACGCCCTCGGCGGCCTGCTCGCTGGCGCCCTCGTGACCGGCTTCGCTCTCGCCATCTTCATGGCCAACGCCGGTGGAGCGTGGGACAACGCAAAGAAGTACATCGAAGCCGGAGCCCACGGCGGCAAGGGCTCGGACAACCACAAAGCGGCCGTTGTCGGTGACACCGTTGGTGACCCATTCAAGGACACCAGCGGACCCGCAATGAACATCCTTCTGAAGGTCATGACGATCGTCAGCCTGGTCTTCGCCAGCGCCTTCGTCTAACCGCTTCCGCTCCGAAGGGCCCGACTCTCAGGAGTCGGGTCCTTTGAGTTTTATGGACCCTCGCGTGGCTGGGTACGATCGTCGGATGGCACTACAAAAGCTCACCTCCACCGACGCATTCGTAGTGACTGACATTCCGGATGCTCCGGCAACGGGTGTTGTCCGGATGGGCAAGAAGATTCTGCAGTCCAGTGCCAAGGATCTGGCCCGCTCCGCGACGTACTCGTTCGCCGCGTTTGGCTTACAACGGGGTGGCGCTTCGGCCGGCATCAACGCGATCGAGGAAGCGATCCCCGATGCAATCGCCAACTTTGTTGCTGAGGCGGGTGATATCGGAGGGCTGGATCTCTCCCCCGGCAAGGGCGTGTCCATCGATCAGCTCGGCCAGCTCCTCGAGTCCCAACATACGCTGGCCGGATCGCGGGCACTTACGGTGACTGGGGTCGTCGCAGCTGCAAAATGGGCCGCCGGCGGGAGTCTTGCAGGGAAGTCCGCAGTCGTAGAAGGTCAGGGAAGCAACCCAATGGCCGACCTCGTGGCCGCCGGAATGAGCGACGCTGGCGCCGATGTCCTCACGCCCCTGCCCGACGCCAAGCCATGGATGGTATGGGGTTCCGAGGTCGATCTCTTGCTCACAGGGACCAAACCTGGAACGCTGAACCACAAGGGCGCCGAGAGCGTCAAAGCGTCGGCGGTGATCCCTTGGGGGCCGATTCCGGTGACCACCAAGGCCTACCTCACTCTCGAACGTGCGGGCATCACGGTGCTCCCCGACTTCGTGGCAGCTTCCGGCGGCCTGGTAGCGCCCTACTTCGAGAGCGCGTCAACCGACGCTGCCGAACTGGGTGTTGAAGCGGCGAAGCGAATCTCAACGGTTCTCGATGACTGCGCCCAGCACGGAGACGGCGTGTTGATGGGCGCGTGCGTCAGAGCCGAGACATTCCTTGAAAGCTGGACCGACTGGTCTCCGTTTGGCCGGCCGCTCGCGGCCTGAGGCCTGACTGTTAGGGCTGGGCGATACTGAAGGTGTCACAACCGTCAGGGTTACCGTCACCTAGCCCCTTCTTGAACCAGTTGATTCGCTGCTGAGACGTGCCATGGGTGAACGTGTGAGGGTCCACGTACCCCTGACGACTTTGAATCGAGTCGTCGCCGACCGCGGAGGCTGCGTTGATCGCCTCTTCTAGATCGCCCGGGTCGAGGGTGAATTTGCCGGAACTACCATCGCTGCTGCGTTGGTTCGCGTAGTGCGCCCACACGCCCGCGAAACAGTCGGCCTGCAGCTCTTGGCGGACCGAGAGCTCATTCCTCGCGTTGGGGTTCTGTGACTGGGCTTGGCGGACCTGGTTGCTGATCCCAGTGATCGACTGAATGTGGTGGCCGACCTCGTGGGCAATGATGTAAGCCTGAGCAAAGTCGCCGGCCGCCCCGAGGCTGCGCTGAAGGCCTTCCATAGCTCCGATGTCGATGTACACCTTCTGATCTTGAGGGGCTCCGCAATAGAAGGGTCCAGCGGCAGCACGACCGATACCGCAGCCGTCGGTGCGGGTTTCGCCCTCATAGAGCACCAGCTTGGTTGCGGTGTACTGCACGCCGGCGTTTTCGAACAGCTGAGACCAAACTTCTTGGGTATCGATGATGAGAGCGGTGAGGCAGTCATCGACATCGACATCGCAGCTCACGATGTCGCTACTGGAAGATGCGGCGTCGTCACCACCAAGCGACGGGGCTTCAACGTTGAACGCTCCGCCGCCCGTGTTTGCAGGAGCGGTGTTCACGGTGGTGTCGCCGCCTCCGAGGTTCACGCCAAAGAGCAGTCCGATGATCGCGATGATGATTGCGCCCAGGCCACCGCCGGCCTTGGCCCCACGAGGCATGCCTCCGCCGGTGGTCATGCCGCCACGGCCAAAGGTAGTTCCTCGCCCGCTGCGACTCGATCCGCGACGATCGTCTACGTACTGAGCCCCTTTTTCTGCTTGCTTCCTTGAAAACCTGGCCATCTTGCGCCCTCCTTCGGCGTATCTATCCTACTCAAATCCGCCGGTCAGACGGTTCGCAGCCGAAAGAGGACCCTATTTGGGCAGGTGTCCAGGCAAGAACCCAGCCAGAAACGACCCGTTCAGAGGGCCACCGCAATGCTGGCCGCCACGGATGCGTTCGACTCCGCAAGCGCAAGGTTGGTGGCGATGCTTGCGCCGTCGGTGAGTCGGGAGATCTCTGCCAACACCAGAGGCGTGATCGCAGGCCCAGTGACGTTTTGGTCCGAGGCCGCCCCCAGCGCGGAGTCCACTGCCTCTTCGAGCACGTCAGACTCGATAGCAGCATCTTCGGGGACTGGATTGACGACCAGCACCCCGCCGCCCCCAAGATCCCAGTGGGCTCGGGCAATAGCCGCAATTTCTTCGGCCGAATCGACCCGGTGTGGCACCGGTAACCCGGAAGATCTGGCATAGAAAGCCGGGAACTCATCGGTTTGGAAACCGAGAACAGGGACCGAGCTCGTTTCTAGAAACTCCAAGGTGCGAGCAAGATCGAGGAACACCTTGGCACCCGACGCGACCGTGATGACCTGATGCACCGACAACGCCTTGAGATCAGCGCTCACGTCCATCGATTCGCCGACGTCTCTATGGACACCGCCGAGGCCCCCGGTGGCGAACACGCGCAGCCGAGCTGCCGCGGCTAGTGCGACCGAGGCCGAAACGGTAGTCGCCCCATAGCTCCAGCCCTGGGCGACGGCGACTGCGATATCACGTTCGGCTACTTTGCGCGCCGGGCCACAGATTTGGTCATAGAACGCTTCTTCAACGCCAACGACGGCCGCACCGTTGAGCACAGCGGTGAGCGCGGGCTCAGCTCCCCCGGCCCGTATTGCGGCGTTGCACCGAGCGAGGGCCTCAGTATTGGCGGGGCTTGGAAGGCCCAAGTTCGAGAAGATGGTGGACTCCATCGCCACGGGCGAAGCCCCGGAAGCCATAGCATCGGCCAGGCCCTCACCGATTTGGATCAACGGGAGACCAAGGTCTGCACGTCGCCAGCGCCCATGAGCCGATCGACGAATTCTGAGGCACCGCCCACCAGATCGCTTCGCTTGATAGCTGCTCCACCGACGACATCGCCGCCGCGCCGCTCAACGATTGCCTGGAGCTTGTCGAGGACCTTGCCGGGATCGGTGGCATAGGTGCAGTAGACCGCGGTCTTCTTCCCGTCGATCACCGGCAGTTTCGCGACCTTCCAGGGACGTCCGGGGCGTTGACCAAAGAAGAACAAGCCGTCAACCCACGTTCCAACAACGACGAGATCGGAGTCGCTCAGCCACTGGAGATCGGCGCGGTCGATTGCGCAGGCCTTGGCGTCGACGCCTGAGGCGCGCAACTCTGCGGCAATAAGGTTTCCTGCGTCACGGGTGTTGCCGGTGACGGACTCGTACAGAACGGTGGCCTTCATGCCCCCAATAGTAGAGTCTCGCGATGCAGATAGCCGAGTTCCAACAGCTTATGGATGACCTGTACGGCGAGGCTGACCGGGAGCGGGGAATTTCTGCAACGGTCGCGTGGCTGTGCGAGGAACTTGGTGAGCTCGCTCAAGCGGTGAGAAAAGGAACCGTCGACGACCAACTGCATGAGCTCGGCGACGTTTTGGCCTGGACCGCCTCGCTCGCCAACCAGCTCGATCTGTCACTCACCGACGCCGCTCATCGGTACGTCACCGATCCGCCGTAACCGCCCGCGATAGGCTGTTCAGATGTCTTCCGAGCGATACCGAGTGTCAATTACCTACTGCGTCCCTTGAGACTATTCGGGTCACGCCGTGAGCGCGACTGCAGACATTCTCTCCAACTACCAGCATGTGATCGACGATCTGTCTCTCAAGACCGGCGGAGCTGGCGTGTTCGATGTGACCGTGAACGATCAGCTGATCTATAGCAAAGACGAAACCGGCCGCCATGCCGAGCCCGGTGAGGTGCTGCGCCTCTTTCAAGGCGTGGTTGGGCCAGACGTGCCCCTCTACGGCACCTAAGTTGTCGTTGGCTCATCGGGAAGTCGATCCTCTTGTTTGAACACTGGGTTCGGATAGATGACCCTCAGGATCCGCGGATCGCAGTCTTCCAGGGGCTCCGGGATCACCAGCTCCGTCAGCTGCGAGAGGCCGACGGCGGCGACATGGAAGGGGTCTTTGTAGGCGAAGGCGATCTGGTGGTTGAGCGCGCCCTCGAGGCGGGCTATCAGCTCCACTCGATTCTTGTCGACGGGGCCCGCACGAAACCGATTCCAGATCGGATCGAACAAGACGCTCCGCCCATCTATGCCGCGGCACCAAACGTTCTGCAACACATCACCGGCTATCACCTCCATCGAGGCCTATTGGCGTGCTTTCGACGCCGGCCCCTGATGTCAGCCGACGATGTTCTTGCAGGCGCCGCAACGCTGATCGTCCTCGAGGGCATCAACAACCCCACCAATCTCGGCGTCATCCTCCGGTGTGGCGTAGCGCTAGGTGTGGATGCATTCGTGATGGACAACACCTGCAGCGATCCTCTGTACCGACGAGCCGGAAGGGTCAGCATGGGCGAGGCCTATCGACTCCCGTACGCTCGATTGGGCAGTTTTCCCGAAGATCTGGAGCAGATCCATGCCGCCGGTTTCACCACGCTGGCACTAACGCCGGGCGGCGAGGTGGACATTGGCGAGCTGTCCTTTGCGCCAGATCAGAAGGTTGCGCTCGTGCTCGGAAGCGAGGGCCCCGGGTTAGGTGACGGGACGATCGCCGCCTGTTCCATCCGAACTCGAATCCCCATGAGCGGCGCCGTCGACAGTCTCAACGTTGGGTCCGCTGCCTCCGTTGCCTTCTACGCCATCCAGCAAAGTCGCAAACGCTAGGTCAGGGCCCTCTCGCCCTGGCACCGCTCGGGATGTCTCAACAAACCGAACTTGACCGGGCCCGGCTTGGGGCGATGATCGCGCGGCTCGAAGTAGTGCGCCGAGCGCGGCATGTAGTTCACCAGCGGAGTCGAGGCGTTCGGGAAACGGCACCCGGGCTCGGCTGCGACGGCCGGGCTCGTCGACCACAGCCACGATCCCATAGCGATCGATGTGCACCAGCTCACTGGATCGAGCCAACCAGCGACCGCCGAGAGACCGGAAGATGAGCAGCAGCTCGTCGTCCAACCGTTCGCCGACGTCCGCAATGTCGTCTGCGGTCAAGTCAGCCAGGGGGTCAGGTTCAGCTCCGAAGAGATCTTCAGGACGGAGCCAGTGTTCATCGTTCTCATGATCGGTCCAGCGGACCCGCTCGACCGACATGCGGAACCAGCTGAAATCGAGCGATTCGACCTGCTGAGTCAAGGTGGGGTGTAAGGCAACAAACCGTGGTTGAAGCTCCAGTTGCTGAAGCCCAGGCACGTCCAATAGCTCTCCCTGCAGCAAGAGCTGCCCCGCCACGCTCATTGCCGCTCTCCGGTCACGTCGGGCCCGAACGGTGTGAGTCGTAAGATTCGAAAGAACGGTCACAGGCTGGCCAGAGCCATCATCGACGATCGGGACGGGAGCTACTACCGGGCGGCCGTCGGTGTCAACGGTGGCAAGGCTCGCGGTCGAAGCGACCGAAACGACGCTTCGAGCCTGTTCGGCGAGAGTTGGAGTGAGCACAGTGGTGTATCGGGCGTTGCCGAGTACACCTTGATGTGAGCCGATCCCCGTTGGGTGAACCCATGCGCGTATTACAACCAGATGACATCGGCGACGATTAGGCTACAAGGGTGCGATTCAATGATGAGCCCAGCACCGAAGTAACCCTTACGATGCGAGCGTCGATCGACGCCATCTGGCAGGCATGTGTAGACCCAAAGCTTCCGGTTGAAAACAGTCCCGAGCTCATTCAAGCCGCGTGGGATCCCGATGGTCCTCCTCCCGGCATCGGGGCCCGCCTGCTAGGAACCAATCGTATGGGAGACCGTGAGTGGTCGACCGTCTCGAATGTGGTCGAGTGGACCCCGCCGATGGCGTGGAGCTATGTGGTTGGCGACACCGAGGAGCCGACGAGTCAGTGGCGATACCAGCTCGAAGACCACGGAGATGGAACGGTCACCGTCTCCCAGAGTGTTCGCCTGGGGCCGGGGCCATCTGGGCTCACCGCGGCAATTCAGCGCAAGCCTGAGCTCGAAGAACAAATAATCGCCGGTCGATTGGACTTCATGGCCCAAGCCATGCGCGCCAACCTCGAAACGATCGAGGCGAGGGCGGCCTTTTGAGCCCATCGTTCGCGTTCGACCCCATCAACGGGGGTCGGCTTTCGTCGTTGAACATACGAGGCTTGGAGACCATCTATAACAACTCGAACGAACCAGCGACCTCGTGGGGTGCGTATCCAATGCTGCCCTATGCCGGCCGGGTCCATGAGGGTCGCTTCGAATTTGAGGGCTCGGAATACCAGCTTGAAATCAACCAAGACGAACACGCAATGCACGGCGTTGCCTTCACCTCGCCCTGGCGTTCTGCAGCACCCGACCACATCGAGCTGGAGTTCGACGAACGCTGGCCGCTGGGTGGCACTGCATCCCAGACCGCAGTGATCTCCGGCGACGACACCAACGGACGGCTAACACTGGAGATAACCGTCACGGCGACGCACTCGGCAATGCCCGTCATGATCGGGTGGCATCCGTGGTTCAACCGTCAACTACGACCAGACGGACCGCCGGCACTGCTCGAACTTGGCAACTTCGACGCGGTCGAGATGTATGAGATCGGCGAGAACATGATCCCGACCGGTGCCACCATCTCGCCACCTAACCCGGGCCCCTGGGACCACCCGTTTCGCTCGGTGGAACAACCAATCGGTCTCACATGGGGATCTGACCTCCGGCTGTCGCTGCGATCCACCTGTGATCACTGGGTCATCTATGACCGTCCCGACCATGCACTCTGTGTTGAACCACAAAGCGGTCCACCCGACATTTTCAACAGTGATCGGTTCGACCTCGATCCCACCGTCCTGCAGCCGGGCGACAACTTGACCCATACGTTCACCATCGATTGGGAGACCTCATGAGCCGCTACGTGCTCGGTGTAGATTCAAGCACCGGTTCTACCAAGGTTGAAGTCATCGACCTGGAGTCGGGCAAGCTGGTGGGGCACGCAAGTGCTGGACATCCTCCGACCACGCCACCGGTAAGCGAACAACACCCCGACGCCTGGTGGACCGCTCTCACCGCTTGCTTGGGTGAGGTCGCAGAGCATCTTCCATTCGTCGACGCAATGGCGATTTCGGGCCAACAACACGGGATGGTCTTGCTCGACGGCAACGATCACCCGGTGCGGCCCGCCAAGTTGTGGAACGACACCACCTCAGCAGCCCAGAGTCAAACGATGGTCGAGGAGGTCGGCGCCACGACGTGGGCTGAACAGGTCGGTTCGATCCCGGGGCCGTCCTTCACCGTGACCAAGTTGGCCTGGATGGCTCAGAACGAGCCCGAAATACTGGCGCAGGCGCAGAAGATCGGGCTTCCACACGACTTTCTCAATCTGCAGCTCACAGGAAACTGGGTGACTGACCGCGGCGACGCCTCCGGGACTGGCTACTGGTCCCCAGCGAGCGAGGTCTATGTGGCCGAGGCGATCGAGCGCGCCGGTGGGAGCCTCGAGAAACTTGAGCTCCCACGAGTCGCCCAGCCGTTCGAATCGATCGGCACGATCACCAACGCCGCGCTGGTCGAGTTGGGCCTCTCCCCCACAGCCATCGTTGCACCCGGAAGCGGCGACAATATGGGTGCAGCCCTCGGCCTCGGACTCATTCCCGGCGACGTCGTAGTTTCACTCGGTACCTCGGGGACTGCATACGCCGTCTCCAACGTGCCAACGAACGATGCCCGCGGTTTGGTTGCGGGCTTTGCCGACGCCACAGGCAACTTCCTTCCGTTGGTCTGCACGCTCAACGCCACCAAGGTGACCGAGTCGATCCGAAAGCTGCTCAACGTTGACTACGACGAGTTTGATGAGCTCGCCCTCGCCGCGCCCCAGGGTGCCAACGGCGTCACGCTTGTGCCCTATTTCGACGGTGAGCGCACACCGAATCTCCCTGACGCAACCGGCTCACTGGTCGGCTTGCGAACCTCGGTAGAACGATCCGATATCGCCCGAGCTGCGTTCGAAGGTGTGGCCTGTGGCTTGCTCGATGGCGTCGATGCGCTCGTCGATAGTGGTGTCGTTGCTGACGGTCGATTCTTCTTGATAGGCGGCGGATCACGGTCTCAAGCATTTCGGGAAGTCTTCGCCTCGCTATCGGGCCGAGACATAACCATCCCAATCAATGACGAAACGGTGGCTCGCGGGGCTGCGGTGCAAGCGGCCTGTGCCCTCACCGGTGATGTCCCGTCGGTGATATCAGACCGATGGAACCTCTCGGCCGGCACGGTGATTCAGCCATCCGGGGCTGAGGGTCAAAGCGCCGATGACGTGCGGAGCCGATACCGGCTGGCAGCAGCTTCCTAGTCTCCCGAAGGTCCCGATGTCTGCCACCTCCGATACCGAAGTATCAACCCGCCGGATCAATGCTGCGTCCAAGCTGCTCGTGGATCCGGCTTCGGCCGAGCGAGTGCTCACCAAGTTGGACGATGCCGAACTGGCAAATGTGATCGAGCTGTCGATGCAAATCCAGAGCGAACGAGCCGTCGCGCGTGGTGATCTCGACGAGCTCATCGCGGTCGGTTTCGAAGAAGCGTTCGGTGGCGATGGTCTGGGGTCTGACCCCTATTTGGTGGGAAACGTGGTGGTGTGCCCCGGCGGTCTCATTTGGACCTCCAAGACCAGTCATACGTGTCGTTTCGTTAGTGTCAACAACACCTGGGTATGGGACTCGATCGAGCTCATTCGAGAAGACAAGCGCAGCTCGCCTGGCAGCCGCGATGGCTTCCGTGCGGTGGCGCTCATACCGGCTGCGACGGGAACCGAGCTCGACGTGGTGTCAGGCAAGGCACGCTCCGGGGGTCATCAGGTGACCCGGGTTGTGTCTTACCGGATCGATCGCGACGGACTCACCCAGGTCAGCCAGCGAAACGTAGCCCCGGCGGGCATGAAGTAGCGATCAGCGCAGCGAGGTGGTTCGTCCGCCGCTGGCTTTGTGTGGTGTGCGAATCCGACGAGTTGCTACCCGTCGATCGCTCAAGTCAATCTCGAGGTCACGCAGATCGACCTCGATTCGAACGCCTCGACCGGGTTCGCCGGTCAGCGTGACCGATCCGTCATGCACCTCCGCAACCCGACGCATGATCTGCATCCCATCGGATCGCGTGCCGTTCGGACGTAAGCCGGTTTTCCACGCTCGCTCCAGCAGATCGGTTCTGCAACCCTCGCCGTCGTCAGCCACAATCAAACGACCACCGCCGGTTGAGACCGTGAACTCCGATGCCCGGCCGTGAACCTCTGCGTTTCGAGCGGCATTCTTTATAAACACTCGCCACAGGTCTACGTCGCCAAAGATCTCGTCGTCCCGGTCCACGACCACGGTGGCCTCGGCTGGCAACGGGGCAACATCGGATGCCCGAAACGCACCGATTCGATCGGTGCGATTCGTCGTACCCAGCCGTGATATGGCGGCGAGGTTTCGCTGGCCCTCTTCGACGTATCCGATGCGGGCGTTAAGGTCGGCTGCGACCTCGGCGCCTAGCGGTCCATCAGATGCCTCGTCCACTGCGGCTCGCACCGCCGCACCGAGCCCAGCGATTTCCTGGGCCAGTTGGTTTTGCGTGCCTGTCAAAATCATGCCGAGCCGACCAACCTTGCTCGCGCTCTGCTCTTGTTGAGCGGTGGCAACGTGGACCGCGTGCTGAATCGAGAGGTGGCGTTCTCGATCAAGCTGACGCTCCGACTGAAGGTCGCTCAACATCGCCAAGGTCGGTTGAGCCACGATCATCCAGAAAATGATCATCGTTACAAAGACTGCGACCATGGCAACGCCAGCGATCCGAACCTGACTGTCCATGGTTCCGGCAATGAAGACTGCCACCGCGGTTGCCACAGCCATAAGAAAGAAGCCTGTGACGAGATGAGGGGTGGAGACGACGGTATTGAGACGGCCGGTGTCGGCGAGCTCCTGCGCCGGGCGCGGGTCGGAAACCGATTCGATGTACTTACGCGTCATTTCTTCGAACCTCTCTCCCGACTGCTCACGCACAGGGGTCGGCCGACCACGCTAGTCAACGCAAAAAGGGAGAGCACCTCGCATTGTCAGGACTCTCTCAGAACTCCAGAGAGCGCGACGGAAGACCTATCCGGAATGTCCGCCGTAGTTCGTACCGCCAACACCGAAGTAGAAGACTGCGATAACCACGAGCAGGGCGACGAGCGTGAGAGCGAGCCATTGCTGGTTCGGTGTCATGAACCCGGAGTTCTTGGCTGTGGTCTTGGCATTCTTGGTCTTGGGCATCGTGGTCCTTTCGCCTGTGGCGTGGGCCCAACAGTACATCGGGGCCCACTATCGGATTGGAACCGGTGAGTTCACCGGAAACTTCCCGTGGTCTATACTCTCATACTGTCGGCGGGTCAGGTAGTTGCTTGATCCATCGGTGGTGTCAACACCGATTATCGCCATCCCATAACTTTTGCGCCCGACCGGGCGCATGCTCGTCCGGCTGCGGCCGACCGGCATCTCAACAAAGTTGGTGATAGGCATGCCTCAAATTACGAATACATCCTCAACGTTCCGGGATCTCCTTGCGATGGGGCGACCGGTTCTCGCAGACGGTGGAATGGGAACGTCACTGTTTGCGCTCGGACTGATGTCAGGCGACTCCCCAGAACGTTGGAACCTGATCGAGCCCGAACGCGTCCGCGCGGTGCATGAGGGATACATCGCGGCCGGGTCCGATGTTGTACTCACGAACTCCTTTGGGGGTAATTCGTACCGCCTCAAACTTCACGCGCTTGAGGGGGACGTGTTCGAGTTGAACCGGGCTGCAGCCGGCCTCGCCCGCGAGGCCGCGGACCAGGTCGAGCGGCCGGTCGCCGTAGCGGGCTCGATGGGCCCTACTGGCGAGCTGCTGCAGCCCATGGGCGAGCTGACCAGCGAAGGTTGTGCGGCTGCCTACGCCGACCAGGCCAAAGGTCTCGAAGCAGGCGGGGTCGATGTATTTTGGCTCGAGACGCTTAGCGACCTGGGCGAAGTCGAAGCCGCGGTCCGCGGCGTTCGGTCGGTCAGCACATTGCCGATCGTGGTCACCATGAGCTTCGATACCAACGGGCGAACCATGATGGGCCTGACGGCAACCGACATGGCCGACGCTCTGGTGGCGCTCCAAGTCGACGCGTTCGGTGCAAACTGTGGCAATAACTTGGCCGACACCGAGGCTGCGGTTGCTCAAATGCGGCAGGCGGCGCCAGACGCAACGATTATCTGCAAAGCCAACGCCGGAATTCCCCAGTGGAAAGGCGAAGGCCTCGAATACAGCGGCTCGCCCGAGGTAATGGCGGCCCACGCCCACCGACTCCAAGCCATCGGTGTTCGAATCATCGGCGGCTGTTGTGGCTCCGCCAGTGAACATCTGGCCCACATGCGTCGCGTGATCGACGGGGACCTCGAAGCTCCTGACCTGCCGGCGCCCTCCGGTGACCCTGCCGGTGAAAGCCCCGCTTCAGCCGAGGCAACCAGTCCACAACGCACGCGCCGCGGTCGACGACGGGCCCCTAAGACCTAGCCCAAAATGCCGGTCACGATGAACTCGGCTCGACGATTTGCTTGTTTGCCTTCCGCAGTCCCGTTGTCGCCAACCGGCTCAGAC
The DNA here is from genome assembly GCA_938029215.1 of uncultured Acidimicrobiales bacterium. Classification (GTDB taxonomy): domain Bacteria; phylum Actinomycetota; class Acidimicrobiia; order Acidimicrobiales; family SZUA-35; genus JABDIY01. The sequence continues at coordinate 61,834 of CALHFG010000051.1, forward strand.
TCGCCGCGCCCCTCGGCAACGATGCGAGTCCCGTTGACGCCCTGATCGATCCAGTACTGACGCACGGTGTCCGCCCGAGCCTGTGACAGCCGAAGATTCAGGCCCGCACTGCCAGCGGAATCTGTGTGAGCGACCACGGTGATCGAAACCGCATCGTTTACGCTCAGCAGCTTGGTGCCGAGGTCAAGCAGCGGCACAAACGCAGGATTAATGTCGACGCCCCCGGTGGGAAAGAGCACCGTGTCGGACACATACAGCGGAGCGCTGTCGACCGGAGCGGCCGACTCGTCGACTTGGTACTGGTTGATGACGTTCTCATCGCCAACAACGACGCCAGCCAGTCGGGCGATCTCGGCGCCGAATTCTTCTGACGGCACCCGGCCCCGGAGATAAAGAATGCCTGCCTCCAGCACCGCATGTCGCACCGTGCCGGTGTTGCGAAGCGGCGGGCCGGCCAGCACGGCAGGGGCCGCTGCAGTTGTGGTTGCTGTTGGAGCGGCCGTTGTCGGAGGCTGTGTTGTTGTTGGCGCGGTTGTTGTTGGCGCGGCCGTCGTTGGCGCGGCCGTTGTGGGGGACGTGGTTGGTGGAACCGTGGTTGGCGCCGCAGTCGTGGTGGTCTCAGACAACACTCCGACCTCGGGTGCGGTGATGCTGCTATCGGATGATCTCTGGCCAGCAGCGAAGCCGATGGCACCGACCGACAACAGCGCGACGCCGCCGATCAGGGCGATCGGGAGGGCACGACCATTCTTTTCTGGCGGTTTCTGCAGCGGCGGGACCGGCGCAGGTGTTGGTCCGGCTGCACTCGTCGACGGTGGGATGATGATGCGTGGCGGCTGGTCCATCCGACCAGTCTGTTGTAGGCCTCCGTGCCCGTCACGAGAGGCGGGAACCTTTGCATATTGGACCCAGCAGAACGACCTATGTGTTGGAGGTCATCGCCAGTGGAACTACCCACTCGGCGAACTGCTCTTCGGTGACGTGACCAAGCTCAATCGCAGCCGCTTTGAGCGTCATCCCGTTCTTGTGAGCGTGTTTGGCGATGGCCGCCGCATTGTCGTACCCGATGTGCTTGTTGAGGGCTGTCACCTGCATGAGATTCGAGTCAAGGTTGGTGGTGATCTTGTCGGTGTTGGCCTCGATGCCCACCGCACAGTTGTCGTTGAACGCGACGCAGGTATCGCCCAGCAAACGGATACTTTCGATCACGTTGTGCACCATCACCGGCTTGAATACGTTCAGCTGAAAGTTGCCTTGAGAACCGGCAAAGGCGACGGCGGTGTCGTTTCCAAATACCTGCGCCGCCACCATGGTCATCGCTTCGCACTGGGTGGGGTTCACCTTGCCTGGCATGATGCTCGAGCCGGGCTCGTTCTCCGGGATCGTGATTTCGCCAATTCCATTCCGGGGTCCGCTTGCCAACCAGCGAACGTCGTTGGCCATCTTCAACAATGCACCGGACAAGGTACGCAGCGCCGCCGAACACGTCACCAAGGCGTCGTGGGCCGACAGCGCAGCGAACTTGTTCTCTGCGGACCGGAACGGATGGCCGGTTCGCTCGGCCAGAATCGCAGCTACACGATCCCCGAATTCGGGGTGAGCGTTCAGGCCGGTGCCCACCGCGGTCCCGCCGATCGCCAGGTCCATGAGACCGGCTGTCGCGGCCCGAACACCCTCGACCGCTTGATCAATCTGCGCAACCCAGGCTCCAATCTCCTGCCCGAGCGTGATCGGCGTGGCGTCCTGGAGATGGGTCCGACCAACCTTCACAACATCGGAGTACTGCTCGGCCTTCGCCGCCAGTGTGTCACGCAGGGCTTTGACCTTCGGGTACAGCTCGCGATCCATCTCCAGCACCGTGGCGACGTACATGGCGGTCGGAAAGGTGTCGTTGCTGCTCTGCCCCCGGTTGACATGGTCGTTGGGATGGACGGGGCTCTTGCTACCCATCTCTCCGTCTGCCATCTGAATAGCTCGGTTAGAGATCACCTCGTTGGAGTTCATGTTCGACTGGGTGCCCGAGCCCGTCTGAAACACGACGAGCGGGAAGTGATCGTCTAGGTCGCCAGCAGCCACCTCGTTGGCCGCGGCCACGACCAGATCCGCGATGTCCGTCGGAAGCTGACCAAGCTCACCGTTGGCTTGAGCCGCTGCGGACTTGAGAAGACCGAGACCCTCAATGATGGCGCGACCCCAGATGAATCGATCGCGACCGATGGGGAAATTCTCGATACTCCGCTGAGTTTGAGCTCCCCAGTAGCGGTCGGACGCGACCTCGATCTCGCCCATGGAATCGGTCTCAATTCGTACAGCAGACATGACTCTGATCCTAGGAGAACCGGCGACGAACGACAGTTTCGGTCGACCGATTCGATCCTTCGCCGTGGTGCCGTCACAACCGACTGGCATCTCGCTCATCACAGCTGCAACGCCCTGCTTGGACGTGTGGTTACACGCTTTGGCGCCAGCCTGTTACCTTTGTCACGTGACCTCTACGGAAGACCGTGTCGGGCCGGAGAATCTTGATCGCGTAGTGATCAGATTCGCGGGAGATTCAGGCGATGGAATGCAGCTCACCGGCGATCGTTTCACGTCTACTAGCGCTCTGGTTGGCAATGACATAGCCACACTTCCAGAGTTTCCTGCCGAGATTCGGGCGCCGCAAGGCACCCTCGCCGGCGTGTCTGCTTTTCAAGTACACATCTCCGATCACGACATTCACACCCCTGGCGACATCTCCGACGTTCTGGTGGCCATGAACCCGGCGGCGTTGAAGAGCCAGTTGATTCGTTTGAAGGGGGGCGGGACCATCCTCCTCAACTCCGATGCGTTCGATGAGCGGAACCTCGAAAAGTGCGGATATGAGGCAGACCCGAGACTGGACGGTTCCCTCGATGGGTACACCGTTCACGAGATAGCGATGAACAAGCTCACGGTCGAGGCGACCGCAGACCTCGACGTAAAGAAACGGGATGCGGAACGCTCCAAGAATTTCTTTGCCCTCGGTGTCGTCAGTTGGATGTACACCCGACCGCTTGAACCCACAATCGAATGGGTGGAGTCCAAGTTTGCCTCCCGCCCTGCTGTGGTATCGGCCAACGTCTCGGCGCTTAAGGCCGGTCACGCCTACGGCGAGACCACCGAGATGTTCGCCAATCAGTACGTGGTCGAAGCCGCGCCAGCCAAGCCGGGCACCTACACCAACATCACAGGAAACACCGCTACCGCATGGGGAATGATCGCCGCTGGGCAGTTAAGCGGCTTACCGGTCTTCCTCGGTTCGTACCCGATCACGCCAGCCTCCGACATCTTGCACGAACTCAGCCGGCACAAAAACTTTGGGGTAAAGACATTCCAAGCCGAGGACGAGATTGCGGGCGCGGGTGCTGCGCTCGGGGCCGCCTTCGGCGGCGCTTTGGCATTCACTACGACTTCAGGCCCCGGAATCGCACTGAAGGGCGAGACGATCGGCCTTGCCCTCAGCATGGAGTTGCCGCTGGTCATCATCGACGTTCAGCGAGGTGGCCCCTCAACGGGTCTTCCGACCAAAACCGAAGCCAGCGACCTAATGATGGCGATGTATGGAAGGCACGGTGAATCACCGATGCCTGTCGTGGCGGCCAACAGCCCATCGGACTGTTTCTTTGCCGCCATCGAGGCATGCCGTCTCGCCTTGAAGTACCGGACCCCGGTGATGCTCCTCACCGATGGGTACCTGGCCACCGGAGCCGAGCCCTGGCGTCTGCCCGATGTCGCCGACCTGCCCGATATCAGCGTTGAGTTCACCACCGCACCCAACGCAACCGATGACGAAGGAAACCCCACCTTCCTGTCGTTCATGCGAGACGAGGATACCCTCGCCCGACCCTGGGCTATCCCAGGAACACCGGGCTTGGAGCACCGCCTCGGCGGACTGGAAAAGGCCGACGGCACCGGAAACGTGAGCTATGACCCCGGCAATCACGAGCTGATGACCCAGCTTCGCGAGGCCAAAGTCAACGGCATCGCCGCCGACATTCCACTCGTTGAAGTAGACGGTGATGGCGACGGCGACGTGCTGCTTGTCGGCTGGGGCGGCACACTCGGTTCCATCACCTCGGCCGTCAACCGCATGAGGGATGAGGGCATGAAGGTGGATCGAATTCATCTCACCCACATCCACCCGTTTGCGGCCAACCTTGGCGACATCTTGCGCTCGTATCGCCGTGTCCTGGTTCCAGAACTCAACCGGGGCCAACTCGTCCGACTCCTCCGGGCTGAGTTCCTGGTGGATGCAACTCCACTGTCGAAAGTTCAAGGACTCCCCTTCACTGGTGAGGAAATCGTAAATGCGACCAAGGCACTTTTGGAGGTAACAGCATGACCGAAGTAGCAGTCGACCTCACCAAGCGCCCCTCGTGGACCAGCGACCAGGATGTTCGTTGGTGCCCGGGCTGTGGCGACTACGGCATCCTGGCCGCGATGCAATTCATGCACGCAGAGCTTGCCGAAGACCCCGCCACCTTGGTCAAGCCTGAAGACACCGTGTTCGTTAGCGGCATCGGGTGCGCAGCGCGCTTCCCGTACTACATGGACACCTACGGGATGCATACGATCCATGGCCGTTCGCCTGCAATTGCCACCGGGCTCGCACTGGCCCGGCCTGATCTCAACGTGTGGGTTGTCGGCGGCGACGGCGACATGCTCAGCATCGGTGGAAACCACCTCATTCACGCTTTGCGACGAAACGTCAACCTTACGATTCTGCTCTTTAACAACCAGATCTATGGACTAACCAAGGGCCAGTACTCCCCCACCTCCGAGGTGGGCAAGGTCACCAAATCCACTCCAGCCGGTTCGATCGATCCGCCGTTCAACCCAATCAGCCTCGCCGTGGGCGCCCGAGCTACCTTCGTCGCCCGGACCCATGATCTGGATCGCAAGCACATGATCGACGTGTTCAAGCAAGCCCACGCTCACAAGGGCGCGTCATTGGTGGAGATCTACCAGAACTGCAATGTCTTCAACGACGGAGCCTTCGATGCGATCACCAAGCGGGCTGCACGCGACGAAATGATGATCAACCTCGTCGACGGCGAACCGATTCGCTTTGGCGCTGAGAACGACAAAGGCGTCGTGATCACGAACGGGCGAGCCGAAGTCGTGAAGGTTGACGATGTGGGCGTGGACGCTCTTGTCGTCCACCGAAACGACGCCGATCCATCGGTTTCCTTTGCCTTGGCTGAACTGGCCAACGACCGCCAGAGCCCCACACCCTTCGGTGTATTTCGAGCCGTCGACGCCCCCGAATACACCGAGGCGATGGACTCCCAACTCGCGGCAGCGCAAGCCAACGGACCAGGCGATCTCCATGACCTTCTTACCAGCGGCGCAACCTGGACGGTGTGAAAGCAGACGATCTTGCGTCGCATCCATAGACTGCGTCGGTGTCTGATGGACGTATCAACTTCACTACGTTGGCCGATGTCCTCGACGCGCTGATCGACTCGATCGAACTGGCTGCACAACCTAAACGAACTCAACGGACGGTTCGCAACCTTGTGTTTCAGAGTCGTGCGCTACGAAGTGTTGGGGGTCTTGACTCCGGCTCCTATGCCCGACCCGATTGGGCGTTGGGAATGCAAGCAACCATTGGGGTTCCGCTGATGACCAACACGCTCCTGCAACGCTCGGCCATCACTGTCCGTCAAGCCGAAGAGTGCGAGCGACAAGCCCACAACTTGGCCAGCCAGCTCAATGCGATAGCCGAAGGTCGGTTGATCGAAGCTAGTTTCGGGCCCATGGGATTGAACATTCAAGGTCATCGGGGATCACGTGGGCTTCGCCCGGAGAGCACACTGCCTGCGTTTGAAGTAGCGCTCGATCTGATGGTGACGACGCTCGAACTCGACCTTCATCTCACCTCCGATGATCAGGTGGTGATCTGGCACGACGAAGAACTGTGGGCCGAGAAATGCTCCGTCGCTCCCGATGCCCCAAGCAGCTTCAGTCTTCCCGTCGCAATGCGGACGCTGGCCGTGCCTGACTTCGACCACTTCATCTGCGACAAGAACCCCGACCAGGACCGATTCCCGGAACAGTCGACCGAACCCACCGCTCTCGCCGGGAATGAGTTTCGAGTGGTCCCTCTTTCTCGCCTGTTCGAGTTCGTGAAGCAGTACGAGGCGTCGCCCTTAAAGACCGATGCCCAACGGCGCGCCGCAGCAAAAGTGCAGTTCAACATCGAAACCAAACGTGTTGAGGCACATCCGGAGTACATCGGCGATGACTTCGACGGGGTCACCGTGGGTACATTCGAGCGAGTCCTCATCGAAACGATCGATGCCGCCGGGATGATGGATCGATCAACCATTCAGAGCTTTGACTTTCGCTCATTGCGGGCGATTCACGCCAGCCGGCCAGATATCAAGTTGTCCGCGTTGTCTGAGTTCGTACCCGACTTCGCTTCGATCGTCGCTGATGGCGCCGCCATCTGGTCGCCCTACTACCTCCTCGTGACCAACGAGAACGTGAACGCGGCTCACGATCACGGCTTGGAGGTTCTGCCGTGGACGGTGAACGAGATCGAAGCTATGCAGTCCTTGATCGACATGGGCGTTGACGGATTCATCACCGACCGGCCCGACCTCGGTATGCGGTTCGTATAGATCGACCGAGCTACAGCTCGTCCTGATCGATCATGTCGCCGGCGGCCGCGATGGCGCCGCCAATCGCTACCGCCCGCATGGTGACGGCCTCAAAGTAGTGCTGCGCTTGTTGCTCGTGACCCGGCAATGGGGGCCGACCGAGCGAGTTGATGACCGATGCCGGCACGTCGGTGATACGGGCCTTCCGCGGAGGCTCTGGCAACCGGGTTTCATCGCCCCAGAACGCTCGGTTCTGCTTGGCTTTGCTCTTGCGGTTGCGTGCTCGCTTCCGTTTGGCTGCCTTGGATGAGTTGTTGTTCGCCGGCTTTTGTTGTTGCGCCATCAGGCCACCGCCTCGGTCGTCGTGTCGTCCGCTTCATCGACGGTGAGTAGCGCCTCGGGGTCGATTCCCAGCACCGCCTGCAGCTGTTCGGTGTCCAGATCGCCCACGCTGGAGCTTTTGGGGAGCACAAGATCGGCTATCTGACGCTTTCCGGCTACGACTTCTTCGACCCGCTCATCGATCGTGCCCGGACAGACCAAACGATGGCAGATGACCGTGTTCTTCTGACCGATACGCCAGACCCGATCCCGAGCCTGGTCCTCAACCGCGGGGTTCCACCAGCGGTCATACAGCACCACGTGCGACGCCGCCGTCAGATTCAATCCGGTTCCGCCAGCCTTGAGCGAAAGGACCATAGCTCCGGCCCCTTCTGCCTTCTGGAACTCATCGACGAGTTTGTCTCGAGCGGCACGACCAAGACCGCCGTGATAACAAGAAATAGGAACGCCCATGCGCTCGGTCAGATGTTCCGCAAGCGTCTCGCCCCATGATGCAAAGTGGGTGAAGATTAGGATCTTTTCTCCGTTGATAAAGACGCTGTCCAGAATTTCTTCGAGACGGTTGAGTTTGCCCGACCGGCCGGCGATCGGGCCATCGTCGTCCTTGTTGAAGTTGGCTGGATGGTTGCAGATCTGCTTCAGGCGGGTGATCGCCGCCAACACCGCACCCTTCTTCTTGGGTGAATCGTCATCGGTAGTTTCTTTGATGAGCGTGTCCAGAGTGGCCTGATAGAGCCCCACCTGTTCCGGTGTCATCGCGCAGTGGTCGAGCTCATCGATGCGGTCCGGCAGTTCTGCTGCAATCGCTGGTTCAGCCTTTGTCCGTCGGAATACCAGAAGGCCGTTCAGAGCTTTCAGCACTCCTTCGGCGTTCTCTCGTGTCGCCATCGAGCCGTTCTTGTTGGCAGACACATTAGCCACGAAGGAATTACGGCTCCCCATGAGACCCGGGTTGGCCCAGTCGAGAATCGCCCAGAGATCCCCGGGCCCATTCTCGATCGGCGTGCCGGTGAGAGCCAGCTTTGACCGAGCATTAAGCCGACGCAGCGTTTGTGCGGTCTCACTAGCGGGGTTCTTGATGGCCTGTGCCTCGTCGAGCACAACGTTGTTCCACGTGAGGTCTTCAAGTTTCGCCATGTCGCGAATCGCGGTGCCGTAGGTGGTGATCACGAGGTCCACTTTGCGGATCGCCTGCGCGATACCGACACCGCTGGCTCGGTTCGGGCCGTGATGGACAAGCACCTTGACCCCAGGAACGAACTTGCGGGCTTCGGAGGCCCAGTTACCAACAACCGCCGGCGGGGCGATCACTAACGCGGGCCCATTGGCCGCAGTTTGCGCGATGTGGGCGAGCATCGTCGGCGTCTTGCCGAGTCCCATGTCGAGTGCCAAACAGCCCCCGAGTCCTGCCGATTCCAAGAAGCCGAGCCATGCCAGGGCGTCAGCTTGGTAGCTGCGAAGTTCGCCTTCGAAGCCTTCGGGCGAGGTAGGCAGGTCGGTGGGCAGGTTCTGTGCACTGCGGATGAGATCGACAGCCCAACCCGAACCAGCAATCGACACTCCGCCCGCGAGAGGCGACCCCTCGAGTCCCAGGGCATGTCGCAGCATGTCGGCGCCACTGAGAGACTTTTGGTCCTCACGATCCGCCAGAGCCTTGGCAGCCTGGGCCAGATCGGCCTTGTCTAGTTCGACCCATTGGCCCTGGCTCTGCACCAAGGGACGAGCTTCGCGAGCAAGCCGAGCGATATCGGCGGCGGATAGTTCGACGCCGTCGAAAACTGCCGACCAGCGAACATTGGCCAACTGCTGGGCCCCTACGACGGGATCGTTGCCCTCTTCGGAGGTAAGCCTGAGGGAGGCGGTTGCCTTCTTGCGAGAAAGGTTCGGAACCCGAACGTCGTAGCCGTTGGCCAGCATCACGTCGCCGACCTTTGTCATGAAGGTCCAGGCTTCGTCCTGGGACAGCATGACCTCTCCCCTGCGTCTGCTGCCGGGTCGAAGCAGCACGTCGTAGAGCCGTTCAAGACGTACGAGGTGATCCCGGATGCGCTTGGAACGCACGGAAGAGGATGTGACCATGACCTGCTCGACGGGATCGAGCGACTTCTTGTCTCCCTGAGCGAGCACACGGAGGTGCCACGCTCCGCTCTGGTCTGGTTCGTTCAGCTCGACAACCAACGGATGCTTTGTTGCCTGGGTAACAGCTCCGGTCCACTGATCGAGGCGTCGAGCAAGGTCGGACCCCAACCGAGTCGGGGCCGCGAACGCTTCGCCGTCCAGACGAGCAAGAACCGCCTCAATCATGTCTGACCGATTGCTCAGCGCAGGGGGTGGTGCCGGCACCTCGAGGCTCCGGGCCGAGGTGGTAACGATCGTGTTGGTCAGGTCGGCCAGAACTGCATCGGTGAAAGCTCGCGAGTCACGTTTGGTCTCAAAGACCGATGCCGAACCGGGACATGACTCGGCGAGGAGTCTGATGGACTCGGGCGGAACGAGCGCGGGCTTCCAACCCACTTGGTACAGCGTGTGATTCTGTGCAGGCTTTTCTGCAGTGGATCCCCTGGGGGCTTTAGAAATCGTCGGAACGATTCGGCCTTGGGTGACGGTGCGAACCGCCGTGGATGCCACCAGCCCAAACCAGGTAGCGCTGACGCCGATCTCTTCGATATCTCTCGTGCCGGCCAGCGACACAAGCCAACCAAGCGCCTGATCCAGCGGCGCCTGCAACGATGGAACGTCGGTGCCGTCTGGCAGTTTGACACCGTCGTGATCGCTCCACTTCAACACCGAACCGGCTGCGGTCAACGCATCGGCAACCTCTTCGCGGGTCCCATGTTCGGCATTCCAGCCGCCGAGCCAGGCAACCACCCGTCCCGGCATCCAGGACAGCTGCAAGCTCGCCACCGCTTCACCCGGAGCTGGCGCAGCCTTGCGGCCACCTTGCCGCGGTGGACCGACAAGCTCGGTGAGAACGGCATCGATGCGATCGGCCTCGGCGGCCAAATCGTCCAGAACCAAGAACTTGGTGGGACGAGGCATGAAACGCTTGGTGTCCTCGATCGCAAACTCGACATCGTCGAGCATCCGCACCAGACCGTTCACCCAGTGCGGCCGATGCTCGGTGAGAACGGCCAGCTCCTCTGGTGTCGCCAGCCCGTCAAGATGGTGCTGAATCAGACGCGAGAAATGACGAGGCGGGGGCGCGACTGTCTGCACCTGGGCCGGGCTATTTTGTGCCTGGAGACGATCCTGCGGGGACGTCATGGACTCTAAAAGGGCGATGGAAGGCTCCCTAGATTGATTTCCTGGAGGAAATCCAGCGGTAGGTCTATCTGCAGCAACGAACAGCGGTGAACCACAAGGTTCAAGGCCATCAACAGTGGCCAAAGCCAACGATGCCGCATCCGGTTAGCTCTCTATCGGACCGCCTGCGGTGCTGATTGAGGCCTCTCGGCTATGAACTCCAGCATATCTCAAGGGAGCGCCCTTCCGACGGACCCTGGAGGCAGGCCCGTTATGGAAGCGTGATCCCCGTAACCGAAGTTATTGGCCCACGAACGCCGTTGGCGTCGACCGCCCGAACCGCCAGCTCATACGACGTGCTGGGTTCCAAATCAGCAAACACATGCCAACGGTTGTTGTCGGTGGCAACGACCGCTCCGTCGAGCAACATCTCGTGGGTCGCGGCCCCCTCCACGGTGGCGTAGTTGATCACCATCAGTCGGCGTTCGGTGCGGGTGATGTTCACAAAGGCGGGCGCAGCTTGCGTACCACCCAGGGTGGTGGTTGTCGCCGGGTCGGTCTCGGGTCCGGACTGGCCGTTGCCGGCCACCGCCCTCACGGTGTGGGTATAGGTTGTCCCCTCGGCAAGACCGGAGTCGACGAACCAGCCACTGGAAGAGGTGCCTACAACGACACCGTCTCGCAGTATCTGGTGGGTTTCCGCACCTTGGATCGTCCCGAAGTTCAAGACCACCAGCCGTTTCTCGATCCGGGTGACATTGAGGAATTCTGGAGTCCCGATGGAGCTACCCGGCGTGGTGGTTTCAACGGTGAGACTCTCATCCCCTGGTACGCCGCGAGCGTCGACCGCTCGAACCGAATAGGTGTAGGTCGTCCCTTCGACGACGTCTGAATCGACATACCAGCGGTCGTTGTCGGTGCCGATGACCACGTCGTCGCGAAGAATCTGATAACTCTCGGCGCCGTCGACAAGTCCGTAGTTCAGGACGACCAGCTTCTTTTCGGTTCGCGTAACCCTCAGCGACGGAGCCGGCAATGTGGGGGCGGCTCCAATCTGTTCGAAAATCTCGATCGAGTCAGCGGTGAGTTGACGGTTTGAACCAGGAAGCTGGTAGCGGACGAACCTTCCGGTGCGGTAGACGTCGACGTCGGTCCATCGCCCGATGGCGCCTACGTCAATTGTGCCAACGCCAGGCTGGGTTCTGGTCGCCGCAGGGTCGGTAGAGGAAAAGGGCTGATCAGAAACGAAGAGCGACCCGTTCGAGAGTCCGTTGATATTGCCGTCACCGCGTTCAAACAGCCGCACCTGACCAATCTGCTGGACCGAACCCAGATCGATTTCAAGCCAGGGGTCGTCCTCGACCTGCGTCTCGGCGAAGAACGTGCGGACTCCATCGTGGCGGGTGCGACCGGCCAGATGAAGATCGACCGCGTAGGAGCCGTCAAGGTTGTCTCGAACCGATGACATTGTGACCGGCCGTCCGAGCGACAGCAACGGACCTTTCTCTGGCTGTTCGACGACATCGAAAACCGCAAACCCGCCCGCCCAGCGAGACCCGGCTCTCGTGATGTCGCCACCCAGCCAGAGTCGGCCATTTTCGGAGCCATGAATGGCCCAAATGCCCGACTGCATGCCGAGGTCCATCAGGTAGCCAGGAATCTCCTCACCGGAATCAGCATCGAAGGCAGCCGACCAAACCACATGGGTTTGAGAGGGGTCGGTCAACGCGCTCTGGTTCGCCGCCTGCCAGGCGGTGTTGTTGAACGGAACAACCTCGGTTGAAAACGCTTGATTGGCCCAGAAATGGCCGCCGGTGTAGAGACGGTTACCAATGACCTCGGTGGCCTGGTAGTCGCCGCCACCGTAGGAGGCGAGGTAGTAGCCAACTCGGCTGAGATCGCTCGCATTGAGGATCTCCAAAAGGTGAGACTCCCGGGCCACATAGACCTTGTCGCCGTGCACCGCAATATCGAACGGGTTCTGTTTGCAGCAGTTCGGCATTCCCACCGGAGTCCCTTGATTCACCCCCGGAACCAGTTCGCCGGTGAACCCATCCAGCGCGCCGAACCATTTATGCGGCTCGCCGTTGAGCACTTCGAAGAAGCCACCCACATACAACCGGTCGCCGCTGGGCGATGCCTCGATGGTCCAAACCCGCGCGCCAGATGCTGCGCCTCCAAAGGCCGTGTCGTGCGCTCCGGTCGAGAGATCGAGCTTTGCTAAACGAAGCGCCCGGTCGCTATCGGCGAAATCGAAATTGCCTCCCGCGTAGAGAGAATCATTGGCGATGTCCATATCCATCACCACGGGAACCCCGGTAGAAAAGCTGAGGTTTGCCGTGAAGCCTGCGACGACGCTTCCGGTCGACGGGTCAAGGGCGGCAAGAGGACCCGTGGCAACACCATTGATAGAGGTGAACTCTCCTCCGACAAACAGACGGGACCCGTCGGTCTCCAGAGCGAACACCGCACCGTCGAGTTGCGGGCTGAATGAGGGGATCCACTCGCCGGTTGCACTATCGAAAGCGGCCAGGTACGCCTGATCATGTAGCGGTGAATTGACGAACTGGCGAACGTGCCCAAAGCGGCCGGCCACATAGACCACACCATCAACTTCGGCGAAGTCCCATACCAGGCTGCGCAACTCGACGGTCGGTGAGGGAAGCAGCGTCGTGACGCCCCAGCTTGGTGATGGCTCTGGCGAGACTTCGAACCCCGCAGGCACGTTGCCAACCGTTGGTGCCTGCGCCACGACTGCTGCCGGTGTAGCAAACGAAAGCGTCGCTGCAAGCAACCCAATACATGTCAAGCCAATGAACCGCCCAGTTCTCATAGTTTTCACCGTAGTTGGCGTTGGCTCCAAAGTGGCAGTCAGAACCGGCCTATGAATTCCGAGCGATCGCCGAGATTTGCTGCATCGCTTGCTGAGAGCTCTTCGGGACGGTGTATTCCACACCGTCGACCTGCCAGTCGGTCGTAACGAGCGTGTCTCGTTTGATCTCCACCGTCGTTCCGGGTCCAAGGCGACGCAGGATCGATTTGCCCACGTGCCGTACCCGCCCGCCTTCTATGAGCACCAGTCCCTCGCTGGTGGCCGCAAGGACCCGGTAGAGCGTCGTGGCGGTCAGTGCGATCGATGCGCCGGCAACGCCGATGACGATTCGGTTCAGCCAGTCCTCGAATCCAGCGACGATGGCGATTCCGGTAAGCGCGATGAATGCGGCCAGAGAATACATGTATCCCAGTCGATGTCGCTGCCACATGAAAGCAGCCCCATACAGCTGTTCGCCGGGACCAAGAAGTCGTTGGACCGATCGGAGGAGGACGTTGTAGCGCATGGAACGTTTCTGGAGAAAAAGGGAGAAGGGTCCGTTCGCTCTGCCTGTGCAGAACGAACGGACCCTCGGTTAACGTTTACAGGTTTGCTGACTTAAGCATCGATGTCTCTGCGAGGCCATGCCACTCTTGGACCGCATCTCGGTACTCGCGCCAGGGTCCGAGGATGCTGGCAAAGATCGGATTGCTGCTCGCAATGTTGTCGAGCACCGACTCGGTCTCTTCCTTGAACGCCGACATCAGTTCGGGGCTGAACTCACGAATCTCGGCGAACTCCTTCACCTTCTGAAGATCGCGTGGGTTGAGGACGTCGTACTTCGCCATCGTTCGAACGTTGGCGGTAGCGGCAGCGTTCTCGACCGCAGCTTTGTAGACCTCGGGGAGGTCGTTCCACTGGGACAGGGGAAGCTGCACTTCGAGGGAGGGACCGGGTTCCCACCAGCCTGGGTGGTAGTAGAAGAGGTCGCTTCCGAGCTGATCAAGACCCAGGATCAGGTCGTCGGTCGGGCCGACGAACTCGGCTGCATCAATGGCGCCGGTCTGAATCGACGGCAAGATGTCGCCGCCGGCGAGGGAGACCTGCTCGCCACCGAGGTTATTGAGTACCTGGCCGGCAATACCGGGAATACGCATGGTGAGACCCTGGATGTCGGCGACGCTTTCGATCTCCTTGGAGAACCAGCCACCCATCTGCACGCCCGTGTTGCCCGCCGGGAACTGAATCAGACCGAACTCACTGGCGTAGAAGTCTCGCATGAGTTCGAGGCCGCCACCTTCGTAGAGCCACCCATTTTGCTGCCGGGAGGTCAAGCCGAACGGGACCGCAGTTCCGAACTGCGTCGCCGGGTTGATTCCTGTGTAGTAGTAGGAAGCGGTGTGGCCCGCTCCGGCACCACCGTCACGAACGGTGGGAAGCACTTCGAGTCCACCCACGATCTCGCCAGCGGGACGAGCGTTGATCTTGAAACGCCCGCCGGTGAGTCGGGCCACTTCGTCGGCGAAGATCTGGGCCGCACCAAAGATGGTGACGAGGCCGGTCGGCCACGATGTAGCCATCTCGAGCTCGATCTCGGGTAGATCAGAGTCTTGAACGAGCTCTACGGTTTCTTCGTCGGAATCGGTGCCTTCGGCTGGTGTGCCATCCTCGTTGCCATCGAGGCGCTCTTCCAGCGACTCGGGGGCACTGCTAGAACAGGCTGCCAGGACGGCCGAACTGGCCGCCAGGCCGGCAACGCCGACACCCGCTTTGCCAAGGAAGGAACGGCGACTAATCCCCGCTTCCTCGGCTTCAATCTGTACTTCTTCCATTTGCCTCTCCTTGGTTAGTTGGAATCGCTAGTAACAATAGTTGCTTCGGCAGCACACCTAAGACGGTGCGCTCACGAACAGGTCGAATGAGAATCGGGTGATCCCGGGGAAGGCACCGAGAATGATCAAGGCGATGCCCTGCAGCACCATGAACGGGATCGCTCCCTTGTGAATGTCCGCGGTCTTTACCTCGGGCGGCGCCACGCTCTGCAAATAGAAGAGCGAGAACCCGACCGGCGGTGAGATAAACGCCATGTTGAGGTTGACGGCCATAAGGACGGTGAACCAGATCTTGTCCACCTCAGAGAACCCGAGTTCTTGCATGGCCGGCACGAAGATGGGAACGACGATGAACGTAATCTCGAGGAATTCCAGGTTGATGCCCAGAATAAACACCGCGATCATCGCCACGATGACGAAGCCGGTCTTGCCGCCACCGATTGCGGTAAGCCACTCGGAGGTTTTGTCCGAGCCGCCGAGCTCGCGGAATACGAGGCTGAAGAAGCTGGAGGCGAAAACCAGCGTGATCACCAGGATTGTGATGTTGCCGGTACTGCGGCCGGCCTCCCGGAAAGCCGTAGGGGTAAGGCGCCAGGTGGGCTCGATGTGATCACCACCGTCGGCGTGCAGAACTCGATCGAAGTAGTAGTTCAGTCCACCCAGGAGGAGCGCGCCGAGAACACCGATCGAACCAGCCTCCGACGGCGTAGCGATACCACGGAAGATGGCAGCGAGTACGCCCAAGATCAACAGGACGGTGGGCACGATGGAAACCACGACTTCGGCCGCCAACATCGAGCCGAGCTGCAGAATGGCCATGATGATGACAAACCCGAGCAGAGCCACGATCAGGCCGGCGTTCAGATTGCTGAGCGATAGCACCACGACGAAGAGCAGCGCAGCAAGGATTGCTGCGATCGTGACCGCATGAGCGGTCGTTACCTTGCCATTGAGTGTCCGATCCTCCTTGGGCATCGCAGGACCAACGTCGGGCTTGATCGCCGAGATCCCCAACGCGTAGAGAACATAGAGCCCCGAGAGCAGGAGTCCAGGAATGAGCGCACCCGCAAAAAGGCCGATGATGCCGACGCCCACCTGCTGGGCGAGCAGGATCAACACAAGGCTCGGCGGGAGCAACTGTGCGAGCGTTCCCGAAGCCGTGATGGCACCGGTCGCGAGCTTGTGGTCATAGCCAAGCTTCACCATGGCGGGGAGTGAGAGCAGGCCCATCACAATCACGGTTGCAGCCACAACGCCAGTGGCGGCGGCAAGCAAGGTTCCAACGACGATCACCGCTGCGGCAACGCCGCCCCGTAGGGGCCCCATGAGCATGCCGATGGCACGCAACAGCCGTTCCGCGAGCCCGGATCTTTCCAAGATCGCCCCCATCAAAACGAACAGCGGCACCGCCAGCAACACGGTGTTGCCGGATCGCCCCAGGTTGTTCGACCACAGCTGAGGAAGGCTGTTCATCGATGGAGGATTGAACACATCGAACAGGTCGCCCAGAAAAGTGAACAGCACGGCTGTCGAGGCGAACGAAAACGCCACGTTGTAGCCGGTGAGGATCATCGCCATGAAGACGACGAACATGATCATGGCGAAGAACTCGCCTAGGTCCATACCAAGCACTACAGCCCCCTACTCGACCCGAATCGGAGCGTCTTGCTCCGGTACCTGGCCGAGGTCCTCACGATCGATCAAGGTGAACCCGTGCTTGATGGCATCGGCCACGATTTGAAGAAAGAACAGGCAGACAGCAACGAAGATCATGGCCTGAATCGGCCCGGTCGGTAGCTGACCGGCATCACCCTGCTGCTCCCAGGTCTCCCACACGCGCCAGCCCGACGGCCATTGGCCGTCGATCGGATTCTCGGGAGTCGGGTTGAAGTTTCGCTTCCAGCCGAGCGACACCTTGGCATAGGGCTGGAAGATTCGCAGTGCCACGATGAGGAACGGAATGAACAGCGTCACGTGGAGGCTGAAGTCGAGTAGCGCCTTCTTCTTGTTGGAGAACTCCGCCCACCAGAAGTCGATCCGCGGGTTGATGCCTTCGCGCACCCCATACCCAATGCCGACCAAACCAATGAGTGCGAACACCTGCCATGACATGGCGCTCACCTGCGAAATGATCAGATCACGCTCAACGAAGCGAGCGATGTACCGGCTGAGCGAGCTGTACAAAGCCAGGAGAAACACCGACCAGGTGAGTACCCATACCGGACCCATCAGGATCGATCCCACGAGCGTGGCGAACCCGAAGCCGGCGGTGATACCGATCTCGATGTCGTAGGCCAGGGTGAACCCAATTGCAGAGGCTATGAACGTGACGAGGGATGCAATGGCGCCCGGCACTACAGAGACACCGATTCCGCTGATCGCGAACTCGGCCAGCATTTCAATTGCCGCTCGGATGGCGTCGAGGACGGCGAACTGAGTGGAGACCGCCACGATGGCAGCGAGGCCTACCCAGTGCCACCAGGCAAAGTTGCCGATAAGTAGATCGGTTCCAACGATCGAAAAGAGTACGCCGAGCACGATGATGGCCAAGGCGACGACACCCAGCGGGTGAATCTTGCCCCAGATACTGTCGAGCCCTTCGGTGACTCGGGGTCGCTTCTCAGTCGAGGCGGTGATGCTTTCCAGAACCTCTTCGACATCGACTGGGTTTGTCAGTCCCATCGAGCCTCCTGTTCAGTTATCGCAGCGCTGGTTTGCACATGTCCCCCTGCTCACAAAACTTGTGACCGTGGGCACAGTACCCCGAGAGCGGGAGCCGATGAAAGTTCTCTGGTTGTCGATTCGATGAAAAGACTTCTCGGGCTTTGGACGGCACCCGCCCCTAGCGATGAACGGCAGAATTCTGCGGTGAGCGGTCGGGGAGGTGCATTCGGGCCATCTTGAGATCCACCCCGGCGGGTGGATTGCGGTCCCAGAGCGATACCGCCACATTGACGGCGAATGCCAACGGCACCGACCACGCCGCAGGGGTGGAAAGCAGGGCAAACGCCCATCCGTCTCCGGCCAAGCCGGCCATCGTGGCAAATATTGCAGCTGCGGAACTCCCGCCTCCCGCCACAAGGCCGGCGATTGCCCCCCTTCGGGTGACGCCAGGCCACCAAATCCCAAGCACGAGCAAGGGACAGAACGAAGATGCGGCGATCGCGAACGCCCAACCCACCAGGATCGAGATATCGAAGGGCTCAGCCAAAAGTCCGAGCGCAGCGGCCACCGCCGCACCACCCCACGTGGCCCGCCGGAACTCCGGCACTCCACCGCCCGCCAGATCGTGACTTATCGCCCCGGCGACTGCGATAAGTAGGCCCGAGGAGGTGCTCAACAGGGCTGCTACTGCTCCCGCGGCAATGATCGCGAGCAAGATGTCACCACCGACTCCGGTGGTGAACGCCGCTACGACTTGCAGCAGCACGCTGTCGGTTTCTGCGGTACTCAACAGCTCGGGGGCCGAGGTTCGCGCAACCGCACCAAAGAACGGCAGGATCGCGTAGTAGGGACCCAGGAGAGCCAGAACCCACACCGTGGTTCTTCGGGCCGTTCGGCCGTCGGGGTTGGTGTAGAACCGCACCAGAACATGGGGCAGTCCCATAACACCGAGAAGCGTTGCCATAAGCACCGAGTACGCAAAGTAGCGCGGGTGCCCGCCGGCGAGATCCTTGTTCGCAAACGGCCGCAACCACTCGTCTCCGGTAAGCGGTCGGATTGACTCCTCGTGAGGAACCTCGGTCCCGGCTTCGTAGACAACCGTCTCACCGGCTGCAATCTCGACCCTTTCCCCATCCACGTCGAGGACGACCGCCGACTCGTAGGTCACTGCCGTTTCGGTTGCGAAAACAGGTGGACTTTCGCCGGCGATCGTAGTGTCTCCTCCTCGCCACAGCTGAAAGATCACCAACGCGGGCACCAGGACTCCGAACATGACAATGAAGTACTGGAATCCCTGGACAAAGGTGATGCTGCGCATGCCGCCAGCGGTGAGATTGGCGGCCACCACGACAGCAAGCAACACCACACCAACCCAATAGGGCGTTCCGATCAGCCGCCGCAGGATGATGCCGGCGCCTTTCATCTGCGGAAGCAAATACAGCCAGCTGATCACCAGCACAAACCCGGCCGAGATCCACCGGAGGGCCGGCGCGTCAAATCGACCCTCGGCGAACTCGGGGATCGTATAGCTGCCAAACCGGCGCAGCGGGGCGGCTACGAACAACAGCAAGAGCAGATAACCAGCGGTCCACCCCGCCGGAAGCCACAAAATGTCGAACCCAAAGATCAGCACCAGTCCCGCGAGCCCCAAAAACGAGCCGGCGCTCATGTACTCCCCGCAAATTGCGAAGGCGTTCCAGGCGGGGTGAACCGCCCGAGAGGCAACAAAGAAGTTTGACGTTGTCTTGGCGTAGCGAATTCCAAACGTCCCTACCAGAAGCGTCGCCGCGGTCACGAATGCCACGAGTCCTATAGCGATCACGGCTCGGCACTTTCTCTCGCCCATTCGTCGTCAACGGCGTTGGCTGCTCGTTCATGCCGCCATCCCATGACGACCAGGATCAAATAGAGACCGAGCCCGGCGGCGAGCCAGTGAAGCGGAGGGAGACCCGACACGCGTACCGACCCAAGGCCAGGCCGCGCAATCAGTGCGGTCGGGAGCCCAAAGACAACGATCACCAAGACAACCATCGTCCTCAACGCCAGACGGCGCTGACGAGCTACGAGTGCAGCTACCGACTCCTCGTCGACAAGGAACCCGCGGGTGCGTCGGCCCAACGTGGCGCGCCGACCGTGCTGTCGCGCTGCTGCGGTTCGAGGGTGCAGGACGATTCGTCGCTCAGGCGTTGTTCCGTCTTCGGTCATAGCACCTACAGAGCGGCCAACGCCGACCGCAACGGACGCAAGAACCGCCGCGAAACCGGCACCGAAACGTCGCCGACCGTTGCGGTCGTCCGTCCGTCAGTGCTCACCAGCTCGCTAATTCGGGCGGCGCGCACCAGGTACCCCCGATGGGTGCGAACGAACCCATCGGAGCCCCACTGGGTTTCCAGTTCCGACAAGGTCTGTCGGATCAAGTGTGAACCATCTGCGGTGTGAAGACGCACGTAGTCACCCGTCGCCTCTACGATGTCGATCTCGCTGAACTCGACGAAGTACGTACGGTCCCCCTTGCGACACTCGATGCGCTGGCCGGACGACTTTGGCGGGAGTTCCGCAGTATCGTTCTTTCGATCGCATATGCGACGTAAGGCCTCTGCCAACCGTTCGCCATCCACCGGCTTGAGCAGATAGTCGATGACCTCAAGCTCGAATGCCTCGAGCGCATGACTTTCGTGAGCGGTCACGAACGCAACCAGCGGCGGGTTCTTGAACTTTCTCAGCGTACGGACCAGGTCCAACCCACTGAGGCCTGGCATCTGAATATCTACAAGCAATGCATCGATGTCTTCGTCCTCGGCCAGAATCCGGAGCGCATCGGACCCGGACCTGGCGGTGATCACCTCGCCGACCGACGGTGAACGGTGCAGCATGAACTCCAGGTCATCGAGCACCGCAGCCTCGTCGTCCACCGCCAGCACCTTCAAGCTCCCCATCGCATCCTCCCCACCGTTCTACCTACCTGCGATCCCGAACGTACTTCGGTATCTGCATCGTGACACACGTGCCAGCACCGCTCGCGGTGCTGATCACGAGCCCGTACTCAGCACCGAAGGTCGTCCGCAGTCGCTCATCGACGGCAAGCACCCCAACGTGCGGCGTGGAGCCCCTACCTTCGAGCGCTGCAGCCAGCACTTCCGGATCGATGCCGACCCCGTCGTCTTCCACCACCACCTGCGCCTCAGCGCCTTGATCTACGACGGAGATCTTCAGTAACCCACGCCCCTCGCGATGTTCCAGTCCATGGCGGATGGCGTTCTCAACAATTGGTTGGATTGTCAAAAACGGGAGCTGCACGCCCAGGACTTCTGGAGCGACCCGTAGAGACGTTTCGAATCTGTCACCAAACCGTGCCTGTTCGAGCTCAAGATAGATTTCCACCAGCTGAAGCTCATCGGAAATGTTCGACAGCTCACCCCGCGTCCGGAACGTTGCCCGCAGAAACTCGGCAAAAGTGCCGAGCAACGCGCGGGCCCGGTCGGGATCGCGATGCACAAAGCCCGCGATGGCGGTGAGCGAGTTGTGTACGAAGTGCGGAGAGATCTGTGCCCGCAGGGCTACCAGCTCGGCCTGCGCTGCCGCGGTTCGAGACTGCTCAAGATCAGCCAGTGCGAGTTGTGAAGAAACGATTCCAGCGAACTGAGTCAACTCTGCCAGCGGCGGCCGAACCTCCGGCGAGGTAACCACATGAATCGCCCCCAACGGCACGTCATCGAAGTGAAAGACCGCAACCGCAATGTCGGTCGACCCTTCTCCGGAAGCGACTTGATACACCGTGGGCTTTTCGAAGCGATGACGATCGATCACGGTTGCCGTTTGCTCTTCTATTGCAGGGTGCGGTAGTTCATCCCCAACGCCAGCCAAGACCTTCTCCGTGTCGGTCACCACGACTCGAGGAAGCCCGAGGACCGCTGCGGCCGTCGATGCGACCGAGTGAGCACTTTGCCGACCAAACCCCGACTGCAGCTCGCCCGAAAGCTGATTGATCGCAGCTAGAAGATCAGCCGTTCCCAGCTGCGGCAACGTCCCCGATTGTTTCCGCATGCGTCGAAGCACCCTCCCACACTATGGCCTCAACGCTTTGGCCCGAACGGTCAGCGTTTAGTTTTGAGCCATGGATGTCGATAGATCAACGTGGCCGTGGTAACCCCCCGAGCGGGCGAAGAGCATCGGATCCGGAACCGGAACCCGAAGATCAAGTTCTCTGAGGACTATCCCCTTCAATGGCACCGAACGATCCCAGAGTTTGCGTGCGCGTGTAATGCCGTATCGTTGCTGATGCCCCACGTTGAGCCCTTCGTTGTTCGTTCCGTAGAACGGGTGGCCGACCGTCTGGACGACGATGTTCGGCCCGCAGCGCTGGCCTTTGCCCGCCAGGAACGTCAGCATCATTCTCAGCATCGCCGTTTCAACGACCGTGTGTACGCCGCTCACCCGGGTCTGGCCTGGATCGACCGACTGATGGCGGCAACGTTCCGGGTGCTGGATCGTCGCAGCGATGAGTTTGGCGTTGCCTTCTCAGCTGGCGCCGAAACCATCGCCTACGCCGGGGCACGCTGGACCGACGACCGAATCGGCCTTCTGTTCGATGATGCCGAGCCAACCGCCCGTCGCCTGTTCCTGTGGCATTTGGCCGAGGAAGTAGAACACAAAGGCGCCGCCCATGATGTGTGGGAGTCGTTCTCGGGCAATCGCTTCAAGTACGTACTCGGCACAATGACAAGCGTTCTGGTCCTTGCGTTCTTTGCGTTCATCGGCACGCTGGGTCTGCTATGGACCCAACGCAAACTGTTCTCGCCTCGAGCGCACATGAACCTCTTTATCTGGAGCTGTACCTACATCTTTGAGTTCATGCCGCTGGCAGTGATCTCCGCATTACCGGGACACCACCCCAACGATCTCACCGATCCGGTGTATCTACCGACCTGGCTCAAGATCGAAGTTGATCACGAGCTGTAGTCTGCCCGGCGGACTACCTGACCTGCAGCGCCGGTTACATCAGCGTGATCAAAGACCTACTTCTTCCTGAGACCGATCGAGCCGTGCTCATACAGCTCATCGTGACAGTGGTTGCCCTGGTTTTGGTGACGGTTGCGACCCGCAAGACGATCAAAGAGGTCAGGCTTCTTATCTGGGGCATGTTTCTGATGGTGTTTGCGTGGTTTGCCCTTCGGGCACTGCACTAGCCTGCCGCACCCGCGCCTGCGCTTCGTTTTCGCTGCCACCGAACCAATTCGATCAGACCGGTGATCGCCAGAGCACTGGTGAACGCAGCCGCAAACGCGATGGTTTCGCCGTTAGGGCGCTCTTCGAGCCAGTCGCCGAACAGGAAACCCAGACCACCGGCATAGCTCGCCCAGATAAACCCGGCGAGAACGTCCCATCGTAGGAACCAGCCCGTGTACGGCTGTCTGGTTGCCCCACACGCAAGCGTCAAGAGCGTCCTGCCACCAGGAATGAAACGGGCAGTGATCAGTAGGAGGCCGCCTCGTTCGCGGATCTGGCGCGAGGTCTTTTCAATGCTTGCAGCTCGCTTGGCGAAGAAGCCGGGAAACCGCGTGGAGCCGAACCGTCCGAGGCTGTAGCTCACCGTGTCACCGGCCATTGCTCCCAAGGCGCCGGCGAGTACGACCAGCAGGATGTTTAAGTCCCCGGCTCCGGCAGACACTCCGCCGATGATCACGGTGGTCTCACCCGGCACGACCGGGAAGAATCCGTCGATCATGGCGATGGAGAAGATCAACAGGTAGAACCACGGGCTATCGGCGAAGGACTCAGACCATTCGAAAACCGATTGAAGCGATTCCCACAGACCCGACAACACCCAGTAATCCTACGGCGCTCAGAAGGTGCAGGTGACCTTGGCAGGCTTTCGAAAAATCAGGCCCTGAGGATCACCGGAGCGTTCTGCGTCAAAGGTCAGTTTGGGGAAGAGATCTAGCACGGCGTTGACTGCCGACTGCGTCTCGGCCCGCGCCAGGTGGAGCCCGACGCATCGATGAGGTCCCTCAACGAAGGTAATGTGTTGTTGATGATTCGGTCGGAGAAGGTCGAATCGATCGGGATCAGGGAAGACCGCAGGGTCTCGGTTGGCGCCGAGCAGTGACAGCGTCACCAGATCGCCCTTCGGAATCGTTACGTCGCCGAGCTGTACCTCCTGGGTGGCGTATCGATCGACGACGGCGGCTGCAGGCTCAAGCCTGAGCGACTCTTGCACGGCCGCTGCTACCAGCGAGCGATCGGCCCGGACCGATGCCATGGCCGCAGGGTTTGTGAGGAGGTGCCACAGAACATTGGCCGTCATGCCCTCCGATGTCTCGATCGCGCCGAACATCACCACCGCGGTCGCCGGAGTGACTTCGTCGGGGCGCAGCACACCGCGATCATGAATCGTTTGCACGAGCGACGCATGACCTGCGTCGGCGAGGGTGTTACGAACCCGCTCCCGGATAGCTTCCACCGCTGACTGGCCCTCGGCCGACACCGGCATACCGGTGGCCATGCCCACGATGGCGTTCGTGATGTGTTTGTACCACCCGAGCACGTCGCGGGCGGCGACGTCCTTCAGGCCGAGAAAATGCACGATCGTCGTAACCGCTAACGGCCCAGCCAACGCGGAACGCAACTCGATCTCTCCGCCGGACTCAAACGGCTGCAGGAGCCGCCTCGCCTCTTCATTCAACCAGTCCTCGAAGCCGTCGCGTACCGCCTTCGGACGGAAGAACTCGGCGAACGCAGCCCGATGGCGGGTGTGTTCGGGGCCGTCCATGTTGAGCATGGAGTCACCGATGACTTTTGCCGTCGTAAACCGGGGGTCATCAACGGTAAATCGGTCAGCGTCTTTCATCGCCTCGATCGCCTGATCGCGCCCGGTCACAAGCCAGCCGTTGAGTGCCGGAATCCACGAGACCGGCTCGTACTGCTGTAACTCGGCAAGGAGCGGATACGGGTTGGTCTCAAGCGCTTGCGCCGTAACCGTGGCCCCGATCGGAAACTCCATTCTTGACTAACCCTTCTTGCCAAGGATCTGTTCCACAGGACTATGGGCTAGGTCGTCGCAGCCTGAATCGCCATCATGTTCCCGTTGATCACCATGATCCCCTGCCCCTTCTTTAGGTCCGCCACCAATTTGGCTGGAAACATCACCTTCAGTGCGTCGCCGTCGGTCGCGAGCGGCTGCAGAACGAGCCCAACCGGACTGGAACGAAACACACTTGTCCATTCCATTAGCGCCTTGGTGTCGCTCGGCTTCATCGCTGCCAACATCCATTGACCTTTGCCGGTCGTGGCAGCGAAAGCTTTCAATTGCTCGGCCAAGCCGATGTCGACGCGGGCGGCGTCGTCGACGACAACCAGCGACGCGCCGGCCAGCAGGTCCTCATCGATGAGTTCGCTCGGTTGAATCAGCGTTGTGCCTCCCACGACGGCGAGAGATGATTCCGGGTCCGCCACAACAACGATCGGGCCGGAAAGGTCGGCGGCCACGGCCTGCGTCGTTAGCTGGACCAGAACTGAGGTGCGCCCCGTGCCAGGACTTCCCAAGACGACGGCTCGATCATCGATCGACAACACCGCGGTTTCTACGTCGCGAATACGCACGCCGATCGGAAGCTCTAGTCGGCTCCCTTGCCTGCTGGCATGCACGTCGAGATCTGCAGAGCGGGTCTGGCTCTCAAGCCGCCTGACCCGTCGTGGTGGTCGGACCACAGGCGCCTCGAGGCGATCGACAATCGACGCGACCTCAGCCATGCCGATCGAGGCTGCAATGCCATCGAGCCCGGTTTCTACTTCGAGAATCATTCGTCCGGACAGGACCGGAACGTCACGCTGTCTTAGGCCAAAGCTTACGACTGCAGCCGGATCGGTCAGCCGGTGGAGAAATTTCAGTTTCGCCTGGCTGGTAACCCGGCTCGGCAGCTGGCGCTCCGTGCTCGCGCTGGCGACGATGGAGAGGCCGAGCGTCGCAGCTTCTCGCAGGAGGGCTCCCAGGCGCGACAGCGTCGCGTGATCCCCTGCCTCGTTGAGACGTTCATAAAGCGACCCCATACCTTCAACCACGACCAGAAGTGTGGGGAGGTCGGTCACGGATCCGCCGCTTGCGCGGAGTGCCTTTCGCTCAGCCACCGAGTCGGCGAGTAGATCGAGAACCCTGGCGAGCAGATCGTCGTCGTCGTGGGTGATGTAGGCACCGACCGCGGGTGCGTTGCGCAGGATCCGCAGCCCCGCGGCGCCCGAGTCGAGAAGGTAGATATGCAGGTCGTCGGCGGAGCATGCCCGCATCGCCTGGACCGCAATCGTTCTCAGCGTGTCGGCGGTGTGGGCCGCGTCGGCACCAAACACAAAGGTGTTGGCGTTTCCAAGTGGAATGGTTAGCGCTTCGCGGCGTTGCTCGCCTGGCACGTCAAGAAGACCAGCGACAACACAATTTTCGTCGGCACCTATCGACAGAAGACCGTCGAGGCCGATGCTGGGCGGAAGTTCAGGCAGCCAGGGCTTTCGTGGCTCGGCCAACCCTGCCTTGTCATTGGCAAGAACGATCTCCTGAACCATGCGCTCCATATCTGTGGGTTGGTCCGACAGATCCTGCCGTTCGGCGGTAGGCGTTGGGCGCAGCAGATACTGCCAAGACGAGATACCGGTTGAAGCGACCGTGTCCGGAGTGACGCCTCCCGCATAGGCGGCCTGAACGGGCACGATGTCGCCAGCGCCCATACGTACAAACCCTCTACCCATGTCCGATCGACGCAACCGTGCTGCGTCGTTGGTGCCGAGAACGTCTTGGGAATCTGCATCATCTTGCACCCGCAAACTGATGCGTAGGTTGGTGTTGCTCTTGATCTTTGCATCCACAACACCAGCGGGACGCTGGGTTGCCAACACCATGTGAATCCCAAGTGATCGGCCACGCTGGGCGATGTCGACCAGGGCATCCAGAAACTCTGGCAACTCTGCCGCCAGGGTGGCGAACTCGTCCACCACGACCACGAGACGAGGCATGACGCCGCCGCCGGATCGATAACCACCGAGATCGTGTGCTCCTGCATCTCGGAACGTGATCTCCCGAAATCGGAGCTCAGCCTGGAGCGAACGAAGCGCCCTAGCTCCCAGGTGACCGTCGAGATCGGTGACCATGGCGACCGCATGCGGCAACTCGGCGCACGCATCGAACGCTCCGCCACCCTTGTAGTCAACCAAAACGAAGTTGACGGTCCGAGGGCTGAACCGAGTTGCGAGAGACAACACGAACGATCGCAGGAACTCGCTCTTGCCTGCGCCAGTGGTGCCCGCCAACAAGGCGTGCGGACCGTCCTTGACCAGATCGGTTTCGAAGGGGCCGTGCGGCCCGACCCCCAAGGTCGCAATCGGGTTCGGGTCTGCGCCCGCCGTCTCCCAACGCTCCAGAACAGCGTCGGCCGAGATGGAGCCGGTAACCGAAGGCAGTGCCACGTGGGAAGGCAACTCGATGGACGTAGCCGACGCATCCGGGTCGGTGAGGCGGGCCAGCGATCGAGCGGTGGCAGTCGCGGTCGGAACATCCATCCCGACTGGCGTCACGTACTCGCTCGTCACTCCTGTGACCATGTCGGTGAAGGTCGCCGTACCATCGTCGTCGATACGGATGACCCAGTGACAGCTCGCGGGCAACTCGTCTTCGTGAACGGCAACCACGACACCACTGATTCCGTTGTTGGCGGCTAATGCTTGTCGCAGCGGTGACTCGCCGGAGCGAAGGAGGTCGACACCATCGATAAACAGCACGGAGACCGGGTGAGCCAAAGGTTCTAGACCCGGGCGTGAAGGTACGTCGACGGTTTGCTTGGCGATGAGTTCGGCGACTTGGTCGTTGGTGCATGCCAGCCGATGCGGCGAACCGAGATGCGGAAGCCACTTGGCCCAGTCCCAGTCATCCAGGATCTGGTCGGGGCCGACCAGTGCCATCGGAACGTCGGCGGGCCCGGACAGAACAGCGAGCCCGGCCATCACGGCTCTTGCCACGCCCAAGGCATCGGCACGGTCCCCAACGATTCCTAGCGATCCCAGGGCCAGGTTGACCGCGAGCGGAACAGAATCAAGATGGGCGATCGAGGCGACGAGATCGTCCACTTGCTCTGGGACCGGCGTGTCAAACCTCCACGCCCGCTCCCCGATAGCGATCGTGGCAACTGCGAAGTCATCGTGACCAGGGCGCCGCTCCCACAGTCTCGGATCGTGATGAAGCGCTCGAGGCACAAGCTCAGCCGGGCCAGGGTTCACGAGATTCTCGTGATCTACGACCGCTCGCCGAGCCTGGAGAATCTGGTGGAACGTGTCGGCACGGGCAACTTGCACCGCACGCTCGTACTCTCTGCCATGTTTGCCGGCTCGACGCTTGCCGTCATACCAGCGGGCAATCATGGCCAGCGGGCTCAAGGCGGCGAAGTACAACATGGTCGAACTGCCGATCGCCAGCGCCAAGATGGCAGCCCCGGGAATGGGAGCGAGCATCGCAATCCAACTCAGGGGCTGTACCTCCGGGGGAGGTTTGGGCATGGCAGGCGGCGTGTACGCATGGTCTGGGGACGGGCTGACAGATCGAGGGATGCGGTGCACTGCGCCGTCGGCCGGGGGGCGCCGACGGAGCGGCGGAGCGAATGGCTCGAGCTTGAACCGTTCATCGCCGAGGTGCAAGACCGTCGTTGTGTGGCGAGGTCTCGCGACCGATGACGACAAGAGCTGACCATCGAGTACGACCGGCGTCGAACCGGGGGTCACAAGGATCTGGTCGGCCCGAATATCGAGAAGAACCCGCACAGCGCAGCCCGACAGGGCCCCCTGGGGGTGCCAGTCCGGTCCCCCATCGTCAAATTGAAACTGCCCGGCCGGCAAGTCTTGGCGGCGGCCGGCATGGGGGCCAGCGATACACGCCACGGTCAGAAGAGATTGATCGTCTGCGGCGAGGTCGGGCCGAACCCCATCCGCGGGGTTGGCTAGTACGGAGCCGTCGGCGATCGAGGTCTCGGCCAGCATCGCAGAACCGGAAAATACCCGACCGTCGATGAGGAGGGGTCCGTAGGTGAACCCAGCGATCTCGGCGAGGTCCCCGACGAGCGCGGTCGTGCGGTCGCAGGCGACGGTGATGTCTCTGGTCGACGGCTCGCTCGACCTCGAGCCGAGCGCGACGGGACCCGTGAAGATTGCGACGCGCAACAGATCGGTCATAGCACTACCCGAAAGTACTGAGGCTTCTCGCCTGGTACCTGAGGCCCCCGCCTGCTCCTTTCCTAGGCCGACCTACCCACCTGGCGGCGCGGAAGGATGGGAGGCGCACCCGAGTACCTTGGTTCTCATGGCAGACCAGCGGATCGAGCGGGCAGAGCAGCTCGCCGCACTGGGTCGTCACAACGAGGTTCTCGAGATACTGGCTGACCCAGGCCTGGCCGAGGACCCCGATGCCAGCCGTATGCGAGTCTTCGCCCTGCTCAACACCGATCGACCGGCAGAGGCGCACCGAGAAGCCGATCACCTGGTTGCCATCGACCCCGACTCCCCTCTCAGCTTCCTTGCTCGTTCATATAGCTGGGAGCGTTTGGAGAGGCCGTGGGAGTCGTTGCGAGACGCTCGTTCGGCGGTTAGCCGGGCTCCGCACGTTCCTCTTTTTCGCTCTCGTCTGGCCACGTGCTTGGCTCGTTCGGGTCAGCTTGACGAGGCCCACTCTGAAGTCGGCTGGGTGCTTAGTCAGGAACCCGACGATCCAGACCATTGGGTGCTGCTCGGCCGAGTCTATTACCACCTAAACCGCCTCGACGAGGCCGAGGGTGCAGTGCTGGAGGCGCTCCGCCTGGACGCGCAAAATACCGAAGCAAAACTGCTTCTCGCGGGCGTTCAGGCCGAGGGCAAGGGGCGAACCAACGAGAGCATCGAAACCCTTATCGATGTTCTGCGGGCTAACCCTGCCGAGGCCAGTATTCGGCAGATGCTGCTGGATGTGGCGTTCCCTCGGCAGCTCCCTTGGGAGTTCTTGATCATTCTCATGGGTCTGGCCGTCATGCTTGGCGGCGTAGTCGCTGTTCCTCTAGCCCTCACCTATGGCGGCGTGGTCGCGTACCGGTACCGCAAACTGACACCACAGCTACGAGCGATGGTTTGGGCCGAGCCTACGACCCGGCGGCGAATGCAAGTTGCCATCGTCGTTTGGACCCTGGGTGTGGTGGGTACCTTTGCGGCTGGGCTCTACTTGGGCTTGCTGGCAAGGTAGGCAGCCAATTCGTCATACTGACCATCGGCATTTGCGAAGGTCACGTAGTTCCTCGCGGTATCGAGCCAGGGGCCAACCGATGGGCGTAATGACTTGGCTGATTTCAGAAGCAGACGCTGGGTGACTGGCTCAAGCGTTCCGGTTTTCATGGCCTTCTGCATAGCGACCTCAACCGCGGTCTCACACACCAACCGCAGGTCTGCGCCACTGAAGCCTGCAGTTTTGGACGCCACCTCGGCGAGGTTGAGTTCCTCGGCGGGCCGATCTCTGAGGTGGTACTCCAGGATCGATGCGCGAGCTTGGGGGTCCGGTGGCAAAACAGCCACCGCTCGATCGAAACGTCCGGGACGCCTGAGGGCGGAGTCAACGTCCCACGGCGCATTAGTAGCGCCGATGAAATAGACGCCTTCGTTGCTGGTATCGACTCCATCCATCTCGCTCAGCAGCTGCGCCACAACGTTCCGCATTCCCGACGAATTGTGAGAGCTTCGCTTCTGTCCGATCGCGTCTACCTCGTCGAAGAACAGCACGGTCGGCGACTTTTCTCTCGCGGCTTCAAACAGCTGATGCAATTGCTTTTCGCTGTTTCCGATCCACATGTCGAGCACATCGTGGAGGCCCAGGCTCATGAAGTTGGCATCCAGCTCACCGGCGATCGCCCGCGCCAGGAATGTTTTGCCGCACCCTGGGGGGCCATAGAGCAGCAATCCACCGCTTGCGGACAGTCCATAGGCAGCCTGGAATTCCGGGTTGCGGATAGGCCCAAAGAAGCTTCGTTCCAGCTGAGCCTTGACCGCCGACATTCCGCCTACGTCATCCAGACGAATGCGATTCTTCCGATCGTCTCTGATGGTGTCCATGAGAAACTCGTCGAACTCATCGAACTCGTCATACTTGGCATCATCTGGAGAGCCTTCCGCTGGCACCCGATCGAGCGCCGCGTCTTGGGGGTCAACGGCACTCTCTTCGACCGAGTCTGGCGCGAGCGCTGCCAGCAACGACTCCCATGCCTGGGTCCGAGGATCATCGGTGGCCGCCCCGCCTGCGGCGGCGATTTGCAGCGCCTCCACGTTGGCAGGCTCTGCAGCCAACACGATTTCTGCTTCAACGAGAGCCTCCTGCGGCTGACCTTTCCGCAGGAATTCCTTCCCTAGGTGAATCCGCAAGGCGCGTGCGTCCTCTCCCGACTGGTCGACGAGGGCTCGTAGTGCTGCTTGTAGGGCATCGATCACGGGATCGGTCATGGACGTATTGTCGCATCACTTGGGTGAGGTTCGTTCGAAATCACCCCGAACAGTCCTGCAATGGTCGGTAGATTGGTGCAGTGGCCGACGGAACCGGGATCAGCTATCCCGCCGAGCTCCCGATCACGGCGCACCGGGATGACATCATCGAGACCCTGAGGTCGTCACAGGTGATGATTATCGCTGGCGAAACCGGTTCTGGAAAGAGCACCCAGCTGCCCAAGATGTGTCTTGAGCTGGTAAACGAATTGGGCATCGACGGATGGATCGGCCATACCCAACCGCGTCGAATCGCGGCACGCTCGGTCGCCGAGCGAGTGGCGGAAGAGTTGGGCTCAAGCATCGGCCAGACGGTTGGCTACACGGTGCGATTCAACGATCAGGTGAGTCGCCACACCCGCATTAAGCTCATGACCGACGGCATCCTGTTGGCCGAAATCCAACGAGACCCTGCGCTGAAGAAGTATTCGGTTCTCATCATCGACGAGGCCCATGAACGCAGCCTCAACATCGACTTCCTCCTTGGATATCTTCGTTCGCTGCTACCCCGCCGTCCAGATCTGCGGGTGATCATTACATCAGCCACCATCGACACCGAGCGCTTTGCCAAACACTTCGAGACTTCGGATGGACCGGCGCCGATCACGGAGGTGTCCGGACGTACCTATCCGGTTGAGATGCGTTACCGACCGCTCGACACCGATACCGACCAAATCGACGGGATTGCCGAGGCGGTGCGCGAACTTAGCCGCGAAGGCGACGGCGACATTCTTGTGTTCTTGCCCGGAGAACGAGATATCCGTGACGCTGCTGATGCGCTGACCGATCTGAATTTGCGCTCGACCGAGATCGTTCCGCTCTATGCCCGTCTGTCTGCGGCAGAACAACACCGGATCTTCGCCAGCCACCGTGGCCGTCGGATCGTGTTGGCCACCAACATCGCCGAGACTTCCCTCACCGTGCCGGGCATTCGATACGTGATCGATCCGGGTGAGGTTCGGATCTCTCGGTACAACCAGCGCACGAAGGTCCAACGGCTCCCAATCGAACCGGTCAGTCAGGCATCTGCAAACCAGCGAGCCGGTCGTTGCGGCAGGCTCGGCCCGGGCATCTGCATTCGGCTGTACTCCGAAGAAGACTTCGAATCCCGACCAGAGTTCACCGACCCCGAGATCACCCGGACCAACCTGGCATCGGTCATTCTGCAGATGGCCTCGATCGGCCTCGCAAAAGACGGTCCCGGCGACATTGTTGACTTCCCTTTTGTGGAGAGTCCTGAAACCCGTAACATCACCGATGGCGTACGACTCTTGGAAGAGCTCGGCGCAGTCGATCTTCACCCTGATGCCCGCAACTGGATCACCCAGCTTGGTCGCCGTATCGCTCGCCTCCCTGTCGATCCTCGCATCGCTCGAATGGTGATTGCGGCCGATCAGCTGAACTGTCTCGACCCAGTGCTGGTGATTGCTTCAGCTCTCAGCATTCAAGATCCCCGCGAGGAGCCGAGCGATAAAAGGGAACTCGCAAGAGAAAGCCATGCTCGCTTCCGTGACCCCAAAAGCGACATGCTTTCAGTCCTCCACCTCTGGGACTACGCGAACACCCAAAAGCGGGAACGTTCGTCGGGCGCGTTCAGAAGGATGTGCCGCAAGGAGTTCCTGAACCACAACCGTCTCCGCGAGTGGCAGGATCTCTACAGTCAGCTCAAGCGTGTTGCCAAAGACATCAAACTGGGCAAACCACTTCGGCGTCCGGCCGAAGACGTCGACGCCGACGCTGTTCACCGAGCTCTGCTCACCGGACTCCTCAGCCAGATTGGACTGAAGGACGAAGTAGACGTTGCCAAGAAGGCCCGAAAGGGAGCTGGTCCAAAACGTCCGGTCAGGCCACGGACCGAGTACATCGGTGCTCGAAACTCCCGTTTCGTCATCGCTCCGGGCTCGACGCTCACCAAGAACGGACCCCGCTGGGTTATGGCGGGTGAGCTGGTAGAAACCAACCGGCTCTACGCCCGGATGGCGGCGCCGATCGATCCACGCTGGGTCGAAGACACCGCCGAACATCTCATGACCTACAGCTATGCCGAACCGGTGTGGCGGCCCGAGCGCGGCACCGCCACCGTGATCGAGCGGGCCAGTCTGTACGGGCTCCCGGTGGTCGCTGGGCGGACGATCAACCTTCACCGCGTAGACCCCGAGCTGGCCCGCGAGATCTTTATTCAGTCGGCGCTTGTCGACAGAGACTGGGAGACGCCAGCGGACTCTCGGCTGCATGCGTTCCTGGATCACAACGAGCGAGTTCTCGCCGAGGCGGCGCGCTGGGAAGCGAAGACACGAAACCGCAGCCTTGAGGTCGAGGTGGAGGCGGTAGCCACCCACTACGACCGACTGCTACCAGCGGAGATCGTGTCGGTTCGCCACTTCGAGAAGTGGTGGAAGAGGTTGGTGGACCAAACCCCTGATCGCCTGAACCTTTCGATCGACGATCTCCTGCCAGCCGGACTTCAAACCACCGACTTCCCAGACCGCTGGCCCGGGACCGAAGCGGCACTTGGGTACACGTTCGAGCCGAACTCTGCCGTCGACGGAATCACCGTTTCGATCTCGGCCGCCGAACTGCGCTCGGGGACCTCGCAATACTCCTGGCTTGTTCCTGGGATGCGAGTCGAGCTGGTCACCGAACTGTTGCGAACGCTCCCCAAAGACACACGGACCAGATTCTTACCGTTGCCAGACACCGCCGAACGGATCGTGAATGCACTCCCCGATTGGCCGATCGACGCCGACGTGGGTATCGCCCAAGCTGTCCGACCTCACCTCGTGCTCAATGGGTTCCCCATTGAGCAAGGACTGCTGCGCCCCGATGACCTGCCGACTCATCTGCGGCCAATCTTCCAAGTGGTCGACGGTGAGGGAAGGATGCTGGCAGCCGGCCGAGATCTCTCCCGTTTGGGCGAACGGCTGGAAGGAAAGGTCCGTTCTCGGCTGGCCGCCGCGTCGCACCCAATGGAACGCGCAGGACTGACCGAATGGCCGGGCGGCACGATTCCTCAGACCGAAACCGCCCAGTACCTCGGGGCAACAATCACGGTCTACCCGGCCCTCGTAGATCGAGGCGCCGCAGTGGACCTCGCCGTTCTTGCTACTCAAGCGGAACAAGACCAGGCCCACTGGGATGGCGTGCGGAGACTGGTGCGGTTCTCACTGAGTCGCCCGGTGCGAACAGTGGCTCAGACCCTGCGCGGCCAGGCTGCTTTGGCGCTCGCCGGGCTCGTGAACTCTCCGTCGTTGGAGCTGACGCAGGCGGGCATGGTCGATGATCTCGTGAACGCCTCGATCGACTCGATCATGACGGCTGCTGGAGGAGCTCCATGGTCTGAAGCCGACATGAGAGCACTCGTTCGGTACGCAAACCTCAAATTCGAATCGGTGGTGTCTCAGTTCTCCGTGCCAGCAATCGAAGCCATCGTGGGAGCCCAAGCGGTGCTCGTTCAGCTGGAACGCCTGGCTCTGGGCCCGGTTGACTTGGCGTTGGCAGGGGCCGACGTGTTGGCAACCCTTCAGTCGTTGATATTCGACGGCTGCTTCACCGCCCAAGGCCTCGACCGAACCGCGAACGTCGCTCGTTACGTGGCTGCGCTCGACTATCGCCTGACCCAACTTCCGGGCGATCGTGAGCGGGATCTGGTGAGCACCGCCGAGATCCAGCAGCTTCAACGCGCGGCCGCATCAACCACCCATCCGGACGTGCCGTGGATGCTACAGGAGTATCGGGTGTCCCTTTGGGCTCAGCACCTCGGCACGGACGGTCCGATCAGCTCGAAACGAATCCGAAAGCTGCTCTAGGGATTCTTAGATCTGGTCACGGATCCAATTGAACGTGTCTTGTCCGTACAGGAACGATAGAACCCCAAACACGACGAACAAGACGATGCCGAACACAATCGCCTTCACGGGAATAGGGCCCTCGTCCGGGATGCCGGGCGTTCGAGCCCGAATCCACTTGACCAGTGGGTTATCGGGCTTAATGAGGTTCAGTCCCACGATGATGGTGAGCAATCCCTGGCCGGGAAGCACCAACATGGCGATGCCGGCAAGAACGAGCACCACACCGAGCGCGATGCGCAAGATGCGCTTGATGCCATGGACCTCTTCGCCCGGTTGGAGGCCAGGTTGCAGTTCGGAGTAGTCGAGGCTCACAGAATCAATGTATAGCAGCAGGCTCTCGGGAGGTTGTCTACCGACTAGAGGCGGGCAACGATCGGAATCAGCACGATGTTGATTCCGAGGATGACCGCGAACACCGACAGATCGAGTCCGCCCATTGGAGGCAAGACACGACGAATCGGGGCGAGAACCGGCTCGGTGATCCGATAGAGGCCGTCGACGATGGGTCGGGCTGGGGAATCCGGACCGACCCGGAACCAGCTCGAGAGAGCTCGAGCAATAAAGATGAACGAGGCGAGACGAAGCAGTGTTACAAGCAAGGAACCCATCAGACCTCCATTGTGTCACCGGAATCAGTCGGTGACGCGTCGGTCCTGGGTGGAATCGTCGATGGCGAAGTTGTCGGTGTAGTCCGCCATGCTGGCCCCAACGACCTTTCGAGCGTGATCGAGGCCATAGGTTCCCACGACTTCGATGGGATTCGGATCCTGCCCATCGCGGAATTGCATCTTGTAGGTAGCGAAGTAGTGAACGATCCGCTCGACCACGGTCTTGGGAAGGTGCTTGAGATCGGTCGCGTACTCGAACACCGGATCACTCTTCAAGACCGCGATGATCTTGTCGTCAGCTTCGCCGCCATCGAGGAGAGCGATCCCTCCAAGTACTCGGGTCGGGACCACAATCTCGGCACGATCGATTCGTTGCTGAGACAGAACGCAAATGTCCAACGGATCTTGATCGCCTTCCTCGGCCCGGGGCGTAAGTGCGGCCACCTTGTCTCCGCAGTAGGTACGGGGCACAAACCCATAGAGGGTTGGCGGTAGCGCAGACGATCCTTGCGGCCTATCGACCCGCAAGTAGCCGGTTCGCTTATCGATTTCATACTTCACCGCATCGAACGGTGTGATTTCGATGTAGGCATCGACCTCATCGGGCGGGGCGTCACCGGTGGACAGTCCATGCCAAGGGTGAGCCCGATACCTATCAAAACTGCGCGCCATAGTCTCCCAGTGTGCCCTACGGGGCCAGCGTTCGAACAGCCTCGATTGGTGTACCTTCGGTCGCGGCGCTTCCAGTCCCTACACTCGAACAGCAATGAGTTTCCTCGTAGCTGTATGTGGCGGTAGTTGTTCCGGGAAGAGCACGCTCGCAACCCGTATGTTGCGCCTCCTGGGTCCCGAGACCGCCACGATGTTGGCGTTCGATTCCTACTATCGAGACCAGGCGTCATTGACCCCCGAGGAGCGAGCGGTGGTCAACTACGATCATCCCGACAGCCTCGATGTGGAGCTCTTCTCCGAACACCTTTCACTGCTCGCCGACGGGCAAGCTATCGACTGCCCGGTCTACGACTTCGCCACCCATACGCGCGTCGCCGAAACCCGACGCATCGAACCCGCCCCTGTGGTGGTGGTAGATGGGATCCTGATCTTGGCGGATGATCGACTGGTACCACAATTCGACATGCGAATCTTCCGCCAATGCCCGGAAGAGGTTCGTCTCGACCGACGAATAGAGCGAGACATGCTGCACCGAGGCAGAACAGAGGAGTCGGTTCGCACGCAGTTCGCAGCAACGGTGAAGCCGATGCATGACCGGTTCGTGCTTCCGTCGGCCGAACATGCCGACGTAATCTTTCAGCACGACGCGATCGAGGTCGACGAAGCTGCCGACATTGTGGTCGACCGAATCAGGCGAGCCCTCCTAACCCAGTCGTGACACAACGGGGTCAGCCCCCATCGCCGCTCTAGATGCGGCCGGCGGCTTTGGCCGCCTCGGTTGCGGCTGTCAGTTGCCCCTCCACGATGTTCAGGCCGGCATCCCAGAAGCCGGGGTCGGCCAGGTCGCACTGCACGATCTGGCCAAGTTCCTCGGGAGACCTTGACCCGCCGGCGCGGAGCAGATCCAGA
Organism: uncultured Acidimicrobiales bacterium; assembly: GCA_938029215.1. Classification (GTDB taxonomy): domain Bacteria; phylum Actinomycetota; class Acidimicrobiia; order Acidimicrobiales; family SZUA-35; genus JABDIY01. The sequence goes on from CALHFG010000051.1 coordinate 98,908, forward strand.
TACGCCGGAACGAACGCATCGCCCACTTCGGCGTATCGGGCATACACGCTAAGAGCCAACAACTGACCGTAGGCGTAGGCATAGACATAGCCGGGCGTGCCCATGAAATGCGGGATGTAGCTCCACCAGTTGCGGTAGCCGTCGGTGATCTCAACCGACGGACCGAGGACGTCGGTTTGAGTTTCTGCCCAGACCTCACCGAAACGTTCAACCGACAGCTCGCCTTCGTCACGGCGGATGTTGTGACATCGGTCCTCGAACCGGTTCATCGCAACCTGCCGGAACACGGTGGCGATCGAATCCTCAAGACTGCTGGACAGCAGACTGAACCTCTCGGCCGGGTCATCGATCATGCTGAGCAGTCGGTTGTTGGTGACTGTCTCGCCAAACACCGATGCTGTTTCGGCGAGGGTGAGAGGCGTCGTCTGGTGGAAGATGCCCTGCTCTCGTGCGAGGTAGGCATGCACACCGTGACCCAGTTCGTGCGCCAGCGTCAGAACATCTCGGGTCCGGCCGGTCCAGTTGAGCAGCAGGTAGGGGTGATGACTCGGAACGGTGTACGCGCAGAACGCGCCGCCACGCTTCCCGGGCCGGGTGGGGGCGTCGATCCAGTTTTCGTCGAAGAACCGGTTCACCACGCCGGCCAGTTCGCCCGAGAACGAGCCGTAGGCATCGGTGACGATGCCCTTCGCCTCGCTCCAGCCAATGGTCTCGTCGCTGTCTGCGACCGACGCGGCCCGGTCATAGTCGGCCAGTTTGTCCAGGCCGAGCACCTGAGCTTTCAATCCGTACCAGCGGTGAGGAATGTCGTACCGGCCAACCACCGCTTCGATCAGCGCCTGGACCGATGCATCGGAGGCTTCATTGCTGAGGTTCCGACTGCTGATCCAACTGTCGAAGCCGCGCAGCTTGTCGTCGACCGACTTGTTGAGCAGCAGTGTGTTGTACACGAAGGCGCGTGTGCGAAGCCCCGGTTCAAGGCCGGCCGACACCGCTTCGGCTGACGCTTTGCGCACGTCCCGATCCGGGTGTTGCAGATTTGAAAGGCCGGCCTCTAGCGGGAGTGTCTCGCCGTCCATTTGGATCTCGATCGAGCTGGTGAGCTCTTCGAACAGCCGAACCCAGGCGGGGGCTCCGGTCACCGACGTAGCGTTCAGGACCGACTCGGCATCTTCGCTAAGGAGATGCGGCCGCATGTTGCGCATGTTCGACAAGTGATGGCTTACAAATGCGAGCGTTGGATCAGCAATGAGTGCATCGGCGGACTCGTCGGCAACCTGGGCCCATTCGAGGTCAACAAAGATCAGCCGACCGGTGATGTCGGTCGAGCGCTGCTGCATCTTTGCCATGGCGGCACCCAATGCGGGATCTTGGGTGTCGACGCTGAACTGGAGCATCACGTAGTGCCCAGCCCGGCTCGTGAGCTCGCTCAGCTTGGCCAGCCGAGTGAACATGTCGGCCAGTCCGGTCGCATCCAGCTCGGACACCCGTCCTTTGAAGGTTTGCTCCACCTCGGCTGCGAGCGCCTCGGCCTGGTCGAGAAGCACGTCGGCGCTTTCCGCACCATCGAGCAGCTCCTCGAGGTCCCAAGCAACGTCGGCGGCGGTGAGATCAGAATCGGTAGTCACCCCTC
>CALHFG010000052.1 GCA_938029215.1 uncultured Acidimicrobiales bacterium
GGCCTTCAGCAGCGTGCGACAACCTCGAATGAGATAGTGCATGACCATGAAGGCCTCCCCGGCGGTCTCACCAACGGTCAGGAATCCGTGGTTGCGCATGATCAGGGCACGGTTTCCCCGCATGTTCTCCGAGAGCCGGTCACGTTCCTCCATCGTGAGCGACAGGCCTTCCCAGTCGTGGTAGCCGATTTCGCCGTAGAGCATCGACGTGTCCTGCACCAGGTGTTCGAATCCGTTCTTGAGCGCAGTCACCGCCAAGGCGTCGGGAACGTGGGCGTGGAAGACCACCTTCGCACTTGGGATGTCGTTATGAATGGCGCTGTGGATCACGAACCCAGCGGTGTTCACGTCCGCGGGTCCCTCCAGCACCGTGCCGTCGCTGTCGACCTTGATCAGGTTCGAAGCGGTGACTTCGTTGTACAGCAGGCCGAACTTGTTCAGGAAGAAGTCGTGGTCCGAACCCGGCACTCGCATGGTGATGTGGTTCCAGATCAGGTCGTCGTAGCCAAAGTGGGCGGCCAGCCGATACATGGCAGCCAGATCCACTCGAGCGGACCATTCGTCGCCGGTAAAACTGGTCGAATTGGCCGACGAGAAATCTTCGGCGGTCACTTCGCGTGGTTCGGTTGCGGTCATTGACTGTCTCCGTGTTGGTGAAGGATGAGGTTGTTGTCTTGTTCGATCAGCTGCATCGCTATGAGATGAGGGGCTTCAAAACCAAACTGCTCCTCGGCCCGAGCGTAGAGGGCGAGCACGTCGCTGGTGAGAGGCACCGATACACCTGTTGACGCTGCGAGCCCTGTCGCAAGCTTGAGGTCTTTGACCGCCAGCCCCAAGTGGAACGTGTCGTCGTATCCCCCGTTGAGCAGTTCGGGTCCGTACCGTTCGGCCACATAGCTCCGCCCGGTGCTGTGCTGGATGATGTCGAGCATCTTGTCTGGCCTAACGCCGCCCTTGACGCCGAGCACAAGCGCTTCGGCGAGGCACACCGAGTTCAGGTAACACAGCATCACTTGGGAAATCTTGGCCACATAACCGGCGCCCGACGGGCCGAGGTGTTCGATCTTGCTGCCGATCACTTCGAGGGTCGGAAGCGCCCTTTTGAAAGCATCGTCGTCGCCACCAACAAGCACGGTGAGCGTGCCGGCTTCGGCCCCCTCCCAGCCACCGCTCACCGGTGCATCGAGAAGGTCAACATCAAACGAAGCCGCCATCGATCCGATGTTGTTGGCACAGTCGAGGTCGTTCGTGCTCAGTTCGACCCACACTGCTCCGGCGTCCATGGCTGGCAGCACGTCTGCGGCTACCGCTTCGATCTGAGCAGGGCCGGGTAGCGACGTCATCAGGATGTCAACCCCGCTGGCCGCCGCGGATGCCGAAGCCGCGGGTTGCGCACCGTGCGCTACGAGGCGCGAAACCTTGGCTGGATCAAGGTCGGCAACGGTCACCTGGTGGCCGGCGCTGACCAGGTTGGCTGCCATATAGCCGCCCATATTCCCGAGTCCAACGAATCCGATTTTCATGGCGCCCCTAGTCGACCAAGCCGTCGACGACGACTTTGGCTCGCTCGATGTGATGGTTGGTGCTGCGGCCATACACCGCTTCGGAATGGAACGGTCGGTTCATTCGATACGGGTCGTGGACATAGGTTGGCAGCCCGATGTAGCGAGTTGTCGATCCCTCGATAGGTGTCACCCGATGCATTGAAAACCGCCCGGCGAAAAGCTGCAGATCTCCGGGCTGTAGATCCAAGCTACGAACACCGTCGCGGCCGCCGTCCAGGATGTGTTGGATCTGGTCGTAGTTGTTCTTGTCCGGCTGTCGAATGTTCGGGACGTATTCGAACACACCGCCAGCTTCGGCCTTCTGCGCGAGGATGCTCACGGTGAACTCGTTGCCGTCGAAATGCCATGGCAACACATGACCCGGCTCCATGACGCCGTAGGGATTTCGACCGAACGGGTCGGCCCAGCGGTACACCGGGCGATCGGTCCCCAGGCACTCCCAAATGAAGTGCAGCAGCACGTCGCTGTCGTACAGCTTTCGAAGCGGTGAGGACTGCCACAGGAGATCGCTACACAAGAACCCGCTTCTTCGGGTTTGGAATCGCCGGACCGGATGATCGGCGGGGAGTGAGGGGTCATCGGCGGAGAAGTACGGGTTGTTCGAGTCGGTGATGAAGTTGGTCTGATCATGCAAGGCAGTGGCTTCGGTCTGCATCGAGGAGATCGCTTCGGATCGAACGAAGTTCGGGATGAGGAAGCACCCAACCTTGCGCATCTGACGTTGGGCCTCAGCGACCAGCTCGGCCCTCGCCGGATTGGCCAACAAATGGATCGGAAACTCGTCCAAGTCGATCATCTCGTCCAGATCGATTTCGACGGCAGCAAATGCGGTTGGCATGTGAAGGAGACCCCTGACTGGACGATCGTTCAGTTTCGCCAGACTATACGCGGCCGGCTCCCAGGCGCTAGACATGTCGGGATGTCCTCCGAAGTTCTCTCCGACACTCAGGAGCAGATCCTCGAAGCTGCGATGCAGTGCATTGTCCGCGACGGGATCGACGGCGCCAGCATGCGAAACGTAGCCAAAGAGGCGGATGTGTCGGTGGGACTGCTTAGCTACCACTTTGACGACAAGCGTTCACTGATCGAATCGGCGTTCCAATTGGCCACCGATCGCCTGCTCGAGACTTCGATGGACTCGATCAAAGAGGTTGACTCGCCCGCCGACCAGGTGATCGCCTTCATTCGCGGCGCCTTCCACGAGCCGTTCCTATCGGCGGACTACTTGGCGCTTAGGACCACCCTCTGGGCCATTGCCCGCACCGACGACCAGATCCGCCTGGTGGAGCAAGAGCTGTACCACCGATACACCGAGCACCTACGCGATCTGATCAGATCGGCTCGGCCGGACCTGACCGAGGTTGAGGCCTGTGATCGCACCACCGACGTGATCGTGACCCAGAACGGACTGTGGCTCAACTGGGCGCGCTATCGCGACGAGCGTGATCTCGAGCGTGGCCTGGCGCGCTGCGAACGGCTCGCCACAAGCGACGACGCGACGTAGTCGCCGAACGCAACCCGGTCAGACCTCGATGACCGATT
>CALHFG010000053.1 GCA_938029215.1 uncultured Acidimicrobiales bacterium
GGTGATGATCGAGGAGCTACCTTCGAGGTTCATACGGGGCATTTGTTGGTTCCTTTCGCGAACATGTCGAGGTCTTCTTGACCGCTCGGTCAAGAGTAGCGGCATTGCGGCTGGTCATCTCAAACGGGTGGGACAGCGTTCAATTCCGTCGAGGGAGGAAATCACCTACCGGTATGGGGGTCATTGGACCCTAAAGCGCTAGGCATCCGATGTCGATGTATGGACATGAAGGGTGCTGCGATCAAGAAGCGACTATTACGAGCGGTGCCGCTCATAGTTGCAGCAACCGCTGTGTCGATTCTCGGGCTTGCAATCTTCTTTATGCTCGAGGCATTGGAGGAACGTCGATCAGCAATTGCGGCTTCGGATCTGCAGGCGGCTCAGCTCACCATTTCGAGCGCTGAGGCCTTGCTGGGGACCCCGCTCGAATCGAGCTCGGATCATTTGGTCGCTTCCGTTGCCACGATCGAGGGCGATCACTCGGTTGCGTTGCATTCGTTGTCACCACGAGATGCTGCCCGCGTCGAGGTCCTTTTGGTCGGCCTGGTCGACGAAGGTCATGCTGACAGTCACCGCGCCGCCGAACATGTCGAGCTTCGAGCGTTGCTGGACAAGGCGACCGATCTGGCTGAAGCCGACGCATCCCGCGCCGAACAGCGGGCCGCGGTTTCTTTAGTGCTGGCGGTCGTTGCGCTGACCGTTGCGTCTTGGGCGCTCCTTACCTCTCACTATCGTGCGAACAACGAAGCGATCGCCAACGAGGCCGACAACGCACTGCGCCGGCGGCTCGAGACGCTGCTCAACGATTTACCCGACATGCTCTTTGTCTTCGATGGTGACGGTCGAATCACGTACCGTTCGGCATCGGTCGATGACCTCCTCAAGCAGAACGCCACCATCGATGAATTCGTTTCGAAGGTTGCCCAAGCCGACCGAGGGCGCCTCATGAAGCACCTCGACGTTGAGTCGTCCGCCTCCGAGATCTTCGAGGTATTGACCCAGGACGGTTGTGCTCATTTGGACATCCGCGTGACCGACCTGGCCGATGACGAGTATGTCGACGGGTTCTTGGTTACAGCTCGGGACGTCACCGCCGAATTGCATCTCAGAGCAGAGCTGGAATCTCAAGCATCTCTCGACCTGCTCACCGGACTTCCCAACCGTCGGGCCTTGGATCCGGCGCTCGAGGCCGCGGTGCACCGCGCTGGCGATCGCTCGGTTGGTTTCCTGTTGGTTGACTTCGACGATTTCAAGGACATCAACGACAGCCTCGGGCACCTTGCAGGGGACGAGCTCCTTCGGGAAGCGGCGTCACGTATGCGTTCGGTCTTGCGTTCGGCTGAGGTTGTGCTGCGCCTGGGGGGCGACGAGTTTGCTGTGGTGCTCGCTCCGGTCAACACCGCCGAAGACCTCGTTGCTGCCGGATCGAGAATTCGCGCCGCGATCGGATCGACCTTCGAACTGGGCGACACGACGGAGACCGCTCGAACCAGCATCGGGGCGGTCATGTTGTCGGGCCAGTTTGAGCTGGATGACCTGCTCGCCAAAGCTGACATCGCACTGTATGAGGCCAAGGCTGCCGGCGGTGACCGCTCGGTGGTATTCGACCCGACAATGGAAGAGCGAGCTGCTGAAATCAGCAGTATCGGTCGAGCGCTTCGGTCAATTGACGCCGACAGCGAATTCTCTTTGGTCTATCAGCCGATCGTCGATGCTCATACGAGTCAGGTGGTAAGTATCGAGGCGTTGCTGCGGTGGGAGAGCCCATCCCTTGGAACGGTCTCACCAGGCATGTTCATCCCCATCGCCGAGCGGCTTCGGCTCATGCCCAGCATCGGCAACTGGGTGCTGCACGCAGTGTGTGCACAGGTTGCCCGCTGGGAACAGGAAGGTCTCGAGCCCGGTGTTCGTGTAGCCCTGAACGTGTCTGCGCAGCAATTCGAAGAGGAGTCGTTCGTCCCCTCGGCCTTCGCCGCCGCAGAGCACTGGGGAATCAGTCCGGAACGCTTGATTGTCGAAGTGACTGAGTCGATGGTCGTTGAGAACGGTGGCGAGACGATCAAGCGGCTCCAGCAGTTGCGGCGTGGCGGGATCAAGATCTCGATCGATGACTTTGGGTCGGGCTATTCAAATCTGCGTCAGTTGTTGGTCGTTCCGCTGGACACCCTAAAGATCGACCGCGCCCTTCTCCTGCGATTGGCGGATCTACGCGATGCCGCCGGCGGCGACCCCACCCAACCCTGCAAGATCATGCAAGCGATCGTGACGATTGCCTCGACGCTCGATTCCCCGGTGGTTTGTGAGGGCGTCGAGACCGAGGAACAGCGTGCCTCTCTGCAGGCATCCGGGGTTACGTATCTGCAGGGCTACCTGCTCGGTCGTCCGTGCGCTGCCAGCGACCTCGCGATCCCGACTCGATCGAGTTCGGACGCTTCGGTGATGGCCATCAGCTGAGGCTGCGTCGACCAAGTAGCCTTGGGCGGTGGCTGCATTGGTGGAACCGAACCGCGGACTGATAGAGCTGTACTTTCGAGCTGACGTCCTCAACGATGCGATCGATGCGCTTGAACGTCGGGGCGCTCAGACCGTGCGGGTAGATGCGGGCGACTGGCAGGCAGATACTGCGTTGGCCTCGTTAGCGAATGCTCTGGACTTTCCCGGCCACTTTGGGAACAACCTCGATGCGTTGGCCGACTGTCTGTTCGACGTGGTCTCAGGGGAGTACGGCTTCGCCGTCGGTTCGTCGATCAAGGTTCTGGCTATTTACCAGTTCGACTCGTTCGTTTCCGCATCGGCGACCCGTGCCGCACAGGTACTCGACGTGATGTACGAATCGGCGCTCGTGGGACTCAAGCTAGGCAAGCCCTTCCTGGTGCTCTTGCAGTCTGATGATGGAGATCTTTCTCTGCCGGAGGTCGGTTCACAATCGATTGGTTGGAATCGAGCCGAGTTTTCTTCGTCTACGCGAACTAGCCGCTAAGGCCGCGCACGAGCCAGAAGGCAGACATTCCCGCGATCAGGGTGACCAGCAGGCTCTTCCATCGCCAGTGAACCCCACACGAGACGACGAGAGCCGCTCCCTCGGCGAGCGAGACTCCCCGGTTGGCCTGGCTGGGGTCGGCCACAAACGTCACGACGAGCGCAGCGAGTACGGCGGGTCCGACCTGACGGAGTGCCCGCAATGTGTTGTCGGGTAGCTCGCGATCAGCGAGTAGGAGGATCATCGCTCCGCGGCTCAGGTAGGTGCCGACCGCTACCAAAGCAACGATAACGATCGCCTCGATGCCGCTCATTGTGGTTGTCGACCTTCCGCCAGGTAGCCGGCCAGCACACCGGCGAGAGCCCCGACCAGTAGCCCGGTGCGATTCGGGAGATCTAGGGTTATCAGCGTTACCACCACTGCGGTCACCGCCGCGATCGCGGCCGGGCGCCCGGTGATCATAGTGACCACGATCCCCGCGAACATGAGCGCCGGTGCAAGCCCGAGCCCAAGCGAGGTGGGCAGTACATCACCGAACACGATGCCGAGAATGGTGAGGCATTGCCAGGTGAGGAAGAACATCGCTCCCAGGGTGAGGTAATACCGACGGAATTTCTTGGCGTCGTAGTGGCGCTTGGTCACTGCGAGAGCGAAGATCTGGTCGATCAGCACGAACGGTGCCAGCAGGCGAAACCAGAGGGGCTGCTTGGTCATCAGCGGCGCGACCGCGGCCGAGTACATGATGTGTCGCGCGTTGATCACCATTGCCGTGACGACAACGGTCACCATCGAGACGGTGCCGGCCAGGGTCACGACTGCCAGTTGGGCTGCTCCCGCGAAGATAACGGCTGAGGTGCTGAACCCAGCCTCGGTTGGGAGTAGCGAGTTGTTGATCTCGAGTCCCAGGATGAATCCGAAAGGGACAGCCGGCACCAGGAGCGGCAGGCCTTCGCGGACCGCGTCGCGATCGATACGGGTGAGCAGGCTAGAACGAGTCGATGATGGCATTCAGCGTGGCGCTCGGCCGCATGGCCGGGACGGCCAACTCGTCGCTGGGCTGGTAGTAGCCCCCGATGTCCATGGCTGGTCCTTGGACCTCATTGAGCTCGTTCACGATCGCTGCCTCATTCTCCGACAGCGCCGCCGCGAGCGGTGCAAACCGGGCTGCAAGTTCGGCGTCGTCGGTCTGAGCCGCCATGGCCTCAGCCCAATAGAGCGCCAAGTAGAAATGGCTTCCTCTGTTGTCGAGCTCGTTTACCTTGCGGCTGGGCGATTTCCCGGTTAGGAGGACCTTGCCCGTGGCGTCATCGAGAGCGTCGGCGAGGATTTGTGCCGATGGCACATCGGCCGCTCCTGCCAGATGTTCGAGCGAGACCGCAAGAGCCAGGAATTCGCCTAGCGAATCCCAACGAAGGTGGTTCTCTTTCTCGAACTGCTGTACATGTTTGGGAGCGGACCCACCAGCTCCTGTCTCGAAGAGACCTCCGCCGTTCATCAACGGAACGATCGACAACATCTTTGCGCTGGTGCCGAGTTCCAGAATCGGAAACAGGTCGGTCAGGTAATCACGCAACACATTGCCGGTCGCGGAGATCGTGTCCTGCCCGGCCCGACATCGCGTAAGGGTGAAGCTCGTAGCTTCTGACACGCTGAGGATCTCGATCTGGAGTCCGTCGGTGTCGTGGTGGGGCAGGTAGGCCTCGACCTTCTTGATCAATTCGGCATCGTGGGCCCGATCGGCGTCGAGCCAGAACACCACGGGAGAACCGGTAGCTCGACCCCGCGAGATCGCAAGCTTGACCCAGTCCTGAATTGGCAGATCCTTCACCTGACACATCCGCCAGATATCGCCTTGTTCAACAGCGTGTTGCATCACAACCGTGTCGCCCTCGCCCACAACCCGAACAACCCCGTCGGTTGGGATCTCGAACGTCTTGTCGTGCGAGCCGTACTCTTCGGCCTTCTGAGCCATCAGCCCAACGTTGGGGACCGTCCCCATAGTGGTGGGGTCAAACGCGCCGTTCTCACGGCAGTGATCGATCGTGGCTTGGTAGAGGGCGGCGTAGGAGCTGTCGGGGATGACTGCTTTGGCATCCTGCTGTTCGCCGGCGGCGTTCCACATCTGACCGGACGTACGAATCATGGCGGGCATCGACGCATCGATAATCACATCGCTGGGGACGTGCAGGTTGGTGATCCCTCGGTCGCTGTCGACCATGGCCATGTCGGGGCCAGCTTCGATCGCCGCTGCGATCTCGGCTTCGATCTCGGCCTTCTTGTCGGCCGGCAATTCAGCGAGTGCATTCAGTACGTTGCCCAGACCGTTATTCGGCTCGGCGCCCGCCTCGGCCAGGGTGTCGGCATGCTTTGTGAACACGTCTGCGAAGAAGACCTCTACGGCGTGGCCAAAGATGATCGGGTCTGAGACCTTCATCATGGTGGCTTTCATATGTAGCGAAAACAGCACACCTTGGGCTTTGGCATCGGCAATCTGCTCGGCCAAAAAGGTCCGCAGCGCTCGAGTGCTCATGAACGTGCTGTCCACAATTTCGCCAGCGAGAACGGGAACCGACTCCTTGAGAACGGTCAGATCTCCTTCGGGCGAAACGTGCTCAATCCGAAGCGATTGATCAGTCTCAATCGTCACCGACTTTTCGTTCGATGCGAAGTCGTTCTGGCCCATCGTGGCGACATGGGTCTTGGAGTCGACACTCCATGCGCCCATTCGGTGAGGGTTCGCTTTGGCATAGTTCTTCACGGCCTTGGGCGCCCGTCGATCGGAGTTTCCCTCTCGGAGGACTGGGTTGACCGCCGAACCTTTCACCTTGTCGTACCTCGCTCGGACATCTTTGTCCTGATCAGACTCGGGATCGTCGGGATAGTCCGGGAGCGCATATCCCTGGTCTTGAAGCTCTGCAATGACAGCCTTGAGCTGGGGAACCGATGCGCTGATGTTGGGAAGCTTGATGATGTTGGCCGCAGGAGTCAGGGCCAGCTCGCCCAGCTCAGCCAAAGCATCGTGGGTCTGCTGATCTTCGGTGAGGAAGTCGTTGAAGTTCGCGAGAACCCGACCGGCCAACGAAATATCCCGAGTTTCCACTCGTACGCCGGCTGCGCCGGTGAATGCGTTGACAATAGGCAAGAGCGACCGCGTTGCGAGTGCCGGCGCCTCGTCGGTGTGGGTGTAAATGATGGTGGAAGCAGAGTGATCAGACATCGCTGACCAGCCTACCGAGCTAGACCTCGGGGTCGTCCAGAGCGAGTCGGGTCTTCTTAGGTAGGGCCGATCGGACTATCTCGTAAGAATCCTCGATCAGTTCGGTCAGAAGCGCCGGGTCCATGGCGTCCACGAAGTCGACGGTGATCCAATGCTTCTTGTTCATATGCCAACCAGCCGTGATCCCCTCAACCTGACGTAGTGCTTCGCCGTCTTCTGGTGGAATCTTGAGATTGACCCCCAGTGAGCCGCTTCCCGCAGAAATCAGCGCAAACACTTTGCCGGCGACCTTGTACACGGTGGATTCGGGGCCGAACGGATGAGTCTCCTCCGCGCCCGGCATCGATTCACAAACTGCAACGGTGAGGTCGTTCAGTTCGTCTTCGGTCACTTCGACTCCAGTTCGGCCCGCAGTGCCTCCAGTATGGCGACGTTGCGGTTGGCATTCACGCCGAAGTCGTTCTGGCCAAAACGTGATCGGGCATACAGCGCCACTGTTGAGGTCTCATCATCGAGCGCAATGACCCGAATCGAGGTGTAGTCGGGGAGCGCCCAGATCAGACTGGTCGTAACCCATGTGGACTGCGGAGGGGTTTCTGTCGCCGCGATCAGGTCGGTCCGAGGCAAGGCAGCCATAACTCGGTTGACGGCCTCGTCGGTCGTTTGGGCAGACGCTTCAAAAACGGGTGCGTCGGGCGGGATGACGAGATCGAAATTGTTCGACGTCGGCGCGTCCACATCGACCGGGTCGACATGAAGCTGGACAGCGTTATGAGAGAGTCCGAACCGCAAACCAACTTGGATGAGCACAACGACGGCAATCAGCACCATCCCGATAACTCGCCTCATACCCCGAGGCTAGGTCTGTTCGAGTTCAGACCTGAGGAACTCGTTTCGTTCTGTGATCAGCTTTGGAATGTAGCGCCCGAGCACGATCTGTCAATTCACGGGTCCAAGCGTGAGGCTGAGGATTGGTCGGCCCGTGAAGTCGACAGACTCGTTAACGACTCCACCGCTGCGTCCAGTTCGATTCTGCTGGGAGCCACGTCGACCTCCAGCAGGGTAGAACCATCGAGCTGGTCACGTAATTCCTCGACGGTAGTTCGGAATATTTCGGGTCTCGCGGGCAGATCGCGGCGGGCAATTTCTTGAATAATGCGACGGCACAGCACCGCGAGCCGCAACACGACGGTGGGCGAGGCTGAAGCGGCGAATCGAATCCCAGAGAGGGCCTCTTGCACATACTGTTCGTGGGTTGGACGGGGAATCCGTAGGACGCGACCGTCGCGCCGCACAACCCCGGCCTGTTCTGGGACTGCCATGAGCTCCATGAGAATCGTCTCGATGTAATTCAGAACGTCGATAGCAGTATTGGGGTCGTTGACGCCTGGTGAGAGCGCCCGAATTGCGATATCGGACAAGCGCAGCAGCCCGAACCCAACGTCTTCCTGCATTGTCCGGCTGGGCCCGAGCGCAAACGCCGCCACGACCTGGTCGGAAGTATTCGTTGACGAGTAGCGCGGGGGAGTGCGCACCGCTATGGGAGATCCGTTCACAACGAACGCACCGACCTGCACCAAAACCTCGATTTCGTCGCCAGCCTGGCAAGATTCGAAAAGCGCATCGCTGTCGATCTGCTGCACCCAACCGGATTGAGTAGCCTCGATCACGTGCCCAGTCGAGCCGTCCACGGCTACCGTAGTTGGCACGGCAGGCGCAGAACTCATTGCCAGCAACGACGTCCGGTCGATCAACGACAGTGTTTCCTGCTGAATCGTCTGCGCCACCGCGCCGATCCGAAGGCTCTTGGCAAGGTGGTCCACCGAGCGGACGACAGCTATCAGGCTCACGATGGTGAGAAGCACGGCCACCGTGGCTGCCCTGTGGGGGCCGTCGGCCTCGGTGACCTGGAAATTTCCGAGGGCCTGTAGTACCACAAGGCAATAGATTATGGTCCCGAGCACCAGGCCAATCGAGACTTGGAGAACCCTGTCTCCTAGCCAGTTGCTGAGCGTCCGAGGGCTGAACTGACTCGATCCCAATTGCACCGCCACTAAGGCAAGCGACAGCAGCAGGGTTACCGCGGAGATGAGGCCGCCAGCGACGCTGGTCAGGATCGAGGTTGCGTTGTCCGTGGTTGTCTGGAGAAATGCTGGGTAGTTGTCGACACCCCAGCTGGAATCGACCTGTAGCACCAAAAACGCCAGCAGGACGGCGCCCGAGGCGAAGAGGAGGGGGATCGTGGATAGGCCGTTTCGCAGCTGTTCGGATATTTGTCGAAGTCTGACCAGCACAATGCGGAAATGTAGCCTTCGATCCGCTAGTTCTCCTGCTCGAGCATCACCGAGCGGCGAATGGGGGCCAGCGCTGCCGATGCCAGTGAGGAGACAGTGGATCGGGGGCGCTTTGACGGTGAACCGATGAGACCCATGCGGCGGAAGGCGACCCAGGAAACCACGCCCACAATCAGCATCACGGACGTGACCACGATCCAGCCCCAAGGCTCTGATGCGGCGGGCAGATTGGCCGTGTTCATGCCGTACCAACCGGCGATAAGAGTCATGGGTAGCACGACCGCTGCGTACACGGTCAAGAGGGTCGCCGCGGTCGCCTGTCGTTCCGCTACCGATCCCCGGTAGGTGTCGAGGGTGTCGGTCAGTAGCGAGCGGACCGTTTCCAACGCTCCCACCACCTGATTATGAATGTCGTAGGCGTCGTTCAGTTGGCGATTCGCGTCGTCGCCAACGAGAATCTTCTGGAGTCGAATCAGTTCGCTGATCACGATGCGCTGCGGGCGCAACATGGCACGAATCGTTGCTTCGGCCCGCCGGAGGCTTTGGACGTCGGAGATAACCGAGGCGTTACCATCCAACGCCATCTCGGCTAGAAGATCGACTCGTCGTTCAAATTCCAGGCCGACCTCGAGGAATCGGCGGCCGATCGCTTCGGCCAGATGACCGAACAGTTCCTGGCTTCCTTCGTTACTGAGGTGGGCGTACCGCTGTGAGTTCTCCCAAAGCCAGTCGATTGCGAGGATCGGCTCGCGGTGAACGGTCACCAAGGTGTCGCTCGTGATGAAGCAGTCGACCTCGATCGTGTCCACGTTGTTGCCATCGTGAGTCAGAGAGTGCAACACGACGAAGAGGTGGTCGTCATACTCGTTGAACTTGGGTAGTTGCTCAACATCGACCACATCCTCGCGGGCTGCATGGTCAAATCCGAAAATTTCGTCGAGAACGTCGAGATCCGAGGGGTCCGACCATGTGAGGTCGACCCACTGGAGGTGATCGGGCGAATCCGGGCTATGGCTCTCGAGCCTTTTCATCACTCGGTCGGCTGGCTGGCGTTTGCCGATGACTCGTAGCACCTGCCAAGTGTCTCGCACATCCGCTCGACAGGTTGTGATCCTCGGTCGCGCTACAACAGCGTTTGTTCGAGAAGGTCGTCGACGTCGATGCTGTAACTCCAGTTTGCGGATGTGCGGCCATCGATGTTCAGAATCGATCCGAGCAACGGACCAAGATCGGCATACGCGGAGTGTTCCGCAGCGATTACATCGGCGAACACGCGGACGCCCGTCTGTACCGGTTTGATGTCGAGCGACATCAACATGCCAAGCAGACGGGTATGAGCCTGAGCGATCTCCATTGGTGTTCCTTCGATCGTGTTGATCACCATGGAAGGGTGGGGCGGAACCAGCAGATCGGTGGTGTGGAGGACCCGGCCGTCGTTGAGCTCGCTCATCAAGGCAATTGAACCGGTGGCGTGGCTGACCGCCGCCAGAACGACGCCCGATGGCGAGTGAAAGAGGTCGAAGACGGGGCTGGGGAATGCGTTTGGATCGTGCACCGTTATGGTGCGCGAGAGTTTCCAGCCGCGTAGAGCCCGAGTCACCTCGGCGGGCGTCTCGGGGTCGTCGGTGTCAGCACCACCGTTGCTGGCCAGATCGGTTCTATGAAGAGGCTCGAACGTGTACGGCGAGTCGATGTAGCCAGAGAGGTATCGGTAGCTCAGAGGATTTGTCGTCAGCGCGACGCTCAACCGAGTAAGGCCGCAGATCAGACCGATAATGCAGGCCCAGGGAAGCGCTGCCAGAGCTGCTAGTTCGAAGCGCAGCGACAGGAACGCAAAAGCAACGAGCGCGCCAATGGTGGCGGTCACCACGTAGCTCGCAAGCAACGCTTCGCCGAGATAACCCCGTATCCATCGCAAACTCCTACTCACCTGTGGTGTATCGGTTCGATCCTTGCTGCACCTGAGCTGGGATTCGGTGCGTCCACCTGAAAGGATGGAGGCGATGAGTGTCTTGAGCAGTATCAACAAGAACATCAGGGATCGCCTCGCCGGACGCGGCGCAACCGTTACGGCTCATGCTGTTGCCGAT
This sequence comes from uncultured Acidimicrobiales bacterium, assembly GCA_938029215.1. Lineage (GTDB taxonomy): Bacteria > Actinomycetota > Acidimicrobiia > Acidimicrobiales > SZUA-35 > JABDIY01. The sequence continues at coordinate 10,582 of CALHFG010000053.1, forward strand.
GAGCGGCTGGTTGAGGATCTTCGTTCGGCGCTCGCACCCGATCGGGTGAGAATGGACAGCGTAGGTCGGTCGCTCCACGCCAAAGACGCATCGGTTTTCAAAGGCGGCGTGGCCGGGCCCACCTGCTATCCGACCTCGACCGCCGAAGTGCAGGCGATCATGCGGATCTCTCATCATCATGGACGAGCCATCGTTCCACGCGGCGCCGGGACCGGTCTGGCCGGGGGTGCAATTCCGCTGGGAGCACCGGTCGTCATCGCTATGACCAAGATGAATGAGATCTTGGAAGTCGACATCGACAACCGGGTTGCGTGGGTCGAGCCTGGTGTGGTCAACCTCGACCTCACGAGATACCTCACGCCCATGGGTTTCCACTTCGCCCCCGATCCGAGCAGCCAGCAGGTTTGCACGATCGGCGGCAATGTAGCGAACAACTCCGGTGGCCCCCACTGCCTCGCCTACGGCGTGACGAACGCTCATGTGCAGGCAATGGAGGTTGTACTGCCCGATGGAAGCGTGACGATGCTGGGCGGATTGGACGCCGAACCGGCTGGGCTCGATCTGCGGGGCGTCTTTATCGGCAGCGAAGGCACGCTCGGGATCACCACAAAGGTTGCGGTCGCCATCACCAAGAACCGACCCGCCGTGAAGACGCTGCTTCTCAGTTTTGATTCGGTGTCCGACGCGGCAAACACCGTCTCGGGAATCATCGCCGCCGGCATTGTGCCGGCTGCTCTCGAAGTCATGGATCACAAGATCACGGTTGCGGTCGAGAACTATGTGAACGCGGGCTACCCCCGCGACGCTGCCGCAGTGCTCCTTGCCGAGGTGGACGGAATGGAGGCCGGGATCGCCATCGACGCCGGGCGTATTGAGGAGATCGGTCTCGCCAACGGAGCAACCGACGTTCGGACAGCAAAAGACGATGAAGAGCGTGCTCTCCTTTGGAAAGGGCGCAAGACCGCCTTCGGGGCGATAGCTCAGCTGGCGCCCGATTACTACCTGCACGACACCGTGGTGCCTCGTTCCGAGCTCGCCAACGTTTTGGTCAAAGTGTACGAAATCGCTGACCGGCATGATCTTGTGGTGATGAACGTTTTCCACGCCGGCGACGGAAACTTGCATCCTCTGTTGCTCTTCGATGCGCGCGACGAGGGCGTGATGGATCGAGTGCATGCGGCGGGCGGTGAGATCGTTCAGGCCTCGCTAGACGCCGGCGGCGTGCTGTCCGGCGAGCACGGCGTGGGAGTGGAGAAGCAGGGCTACATGGGCAAGTTGTTCTCCGACGACGACATGGATCATCAGGACCGGCTTCGAAAGGCATTCGATCCAACTTGCCGAGCTAACCCGGGCAAGGTCATTCCGATCGGTCACAGCTGTGCGGACATTCAGGCGTTGCGCCGAGTGCCCACCGGAGTGTGGGGATGAACGGGATCGTCGATCGCGGCTCTCAGCTCACGTTCGGTGGCGCGGTTCGGCGTTTCGCCGAGGAGGTGGGTTCCGAGGGACCCATTGCGGTGCAGGGGGCGAGGACTCGCTGGTCGGCCGGGGGCGCACTGAAAGACGACGGGAGCGTGCGGCAGGTGAACGCTCCGACGGGAATCGTCCAATACAAGCCCGACGAAATGACGATCCGCGTTGGGGCGGGGACGTCTGTCGCCGACCTTGACCAAGCAACGGCTGAAGCCGGTCAACGCTCGGCGCTGCCAGATCGAGGCGGGACCGTCGGCGGCGCCCTGGCGGTAGGGGAGAACGACCGGGACGTCCTTGGGCGTGGGACAGTTCGGAGCGCGGTTCTTCAGGTCAGCTACATCTCCAGCGAAGGCAAGATCGTGTCCGGGGGTGGGCCCACGGTGAAGAATGTGTCGGGCTTTGACCTTCCTCGACTCATGGTCGGATCGCTTGGCACGTTGGGCTGTCTCGCCGAGGTCATCATCCGTACCAACCCGATTCCTCCAACGAGCCAATGGTTTCGTTCCACCGCTGATCCCTTCGACCTTTACGATGCCCTGCTCGCTCCCTCTGCGATTTTGTGGGATGGCACCGCGACGTGGGTCCACCTCGAGGGTCACGGGGCCGACGTAGCAGCCGAAGCCGCTCGGGCGAACGCCATGGGGCCGATCGAACCGGTCGGCGAACCGCCGTCGCCGCCAGGACCCCAGCGGTGGTCGCTGACACCGGCCGGGTTGCGCTCGGTGGATACCGTGATCGATGGCCCGTTTTTGGCGTCGATTGGCGTCGGCGTCGTTTGGGCAGTAACTCCGCAGCCACCACGTGGCTTAACTCAGCCCGTCCAAAGCATCCATGACCGAATGAAGATTCTGTTTGACCCGACCGGCCGACTCAATCCGGGTCGCAACCCTGCCCAGAAGTAAGGAACCGAATGGATCTCAAACTGGATGATGACGAACTGAACACCTGCGTACAGTGCGGATTGTGTTTGCCACACTGCCCAACGTTTCGGGTGACGGGTGACGAGTCGATGTCACCGCGCGGTCGTATCCACCTGATGCGTGAAGTTCAGTTGCATAACGCTCCCGTCACCCCCGAGGTGGTGTCGTCATTCGAGACGTGTGTGCAATGTCGTGGTTGTGAGCCGGCGTGCCCTTCGAGTGTTCCGTATGGGCATCTGATGGAGCGGACCCGGGAGACCCTCGCCGACGAGGGCATCATGACCCCGCGTTGGCAACGCCTCGGAATGAAACCGTTGGCCCACCCCAAGCTGCTGGCCACGGGCACAAAGTTCCTCTCCGTTGCCCAAAGACTGAACCTCGTGCCAAAGCGACTAGGTATCAGCGCCGAGGTGCCGTTCCGTCAGGCTCCGCTCGAGGTTTCCGGCACCGACGTGTTGATGTTCACCGGCTGTGTGATGGACGCCTGGCAACGCGACGTTCATCAGGCTGGCCAAACCGTGCTCGAAGCAGCTGGTTTCGGGGTCACGCCGACGGGCGATCTCGCACCGTGTTGCGGCGCCCTCCATGCTCATGCGGGCCTCGCCAACGACACTCGTTCCCTTGCCACATCGATGATGGCTGCTCTCTCGCAGGCTCACTTCGCCGACGTGCCGATCGTGGTCGATTCGGCGGGTTGCGGAGCCCAGATGAAGGACTACGGGCACCTCCTTGGGACTGCTGAAGCGGAGGCATTCAGCTCACGGGTGTTTGACATCAGTGAGTTCCTTGCCGACCATCTCGACAAATTGCCTCGCGGCACTCCAATCGCCGAACGGGTGGCGATTCAGGACCCGTGCCACCTCCGACATGTGCAGCGGGTTCACCTCGCGACCCGGAAGGTGTTGGAGGTGTTTGTGGACGACTTGGTCGAACTCGACGATGACGGTCTTTGTTGTGGAGCGGGCGGAGCCTACAGCATCATGCAGCCGGTGCTTGCTGGTCAGATTCGGGATCGAAAGGTGGAGGCTATCGATGCCAAGAGTCCCGATCTTGTAGCCAGTTCCAACCCGGGATGTTCGATGCATCTCGGCGCCGCTGGAGTGCCCACCGTGCATCCGATGGAGCTCGTAGCTCGGGCGATTGCCGGTTAGCTGCCTACTGCGGCAGAGCCGCGATCACGCAAATCTCGACCAGCAAGGCTGAGCGAGCCATGTGGGCTTCCACACAGGCGCGGGCAGGGGCATGTCCGGTGGGCACCCAGGCGTTCCACACGCTGTTCATGCGGGCGAAGTGGTTGTCGATGTCGCGAAGATAGATGGTGGCACTCAAAAGGTGCTTCTTGTCGGTTCCGGCGTCGGCCAGGGCCGCGTCGATTCGGGCCAACGTGGATCGAGTTTGGTCTTCGATGCTCGCTTCAGGATCTTCCGCGACCCGTCCTGCCAAGTAGACGGTGTTGTTGTGGATCACGATCCCACTCGCCCGTTCACCAACATCAATCCGCTGAATACTCATGCCCCGACCCTACTGCCCTCGGCGCCGAGGCCAGGCCCTCAAACGGCAAGACCCGAGGCCCAACGGACCTCGGGTCTTACAGATATCTAACGCTCCAGAGCCGACGTTTCGCTCGAGCGCTTCACCCCGTAGCGAGCCACAGGAGGCGAAGTGATGAAGCGAGCGTCAGCGAGTGAGGACATCACTTCGCCGACGAAGGCGAAGCTCGGAACCTCTGCGGAGCAGTCCCCCTGAATGGGAAAGCTCTGCGGAGCAGTCCCCCTGAAGGGGAAAGATCAGCGCTTCTTGGACTTGCCGAGGAGCCATTCCTTCATCGGGGCCGAGGTGCTCAGCTTGATCGAGCGGCTCTTGCCGATCTTGATGGTCTCACCGGTTTGCGGGTTGCGACCGGTGCGGGGGGCGCGCTCGCCCATGGAGAAGGTGCCGAAGCCGGGCCATGCGACCTTCTCGCCATCCTTAACCGACTCGGCGGTGTGGTCGAAGAATGCCGCGAGCACTGCCTCGGTGGTCTTCTTGTCAGCGTCGGCCGCTTCGGCGACGGCAGAGATCAGTTCAGCTTTGGTAGCCATGTTTCCAACTCCAGTTGCACGTTGTGTGCGTAGTGATGATGTTTGCTCCGGGTACCCGGAACAACGGAAAGATAAGCAGTGTTTGAAGCCGAGGTGGTGGAATACCCCGATATTTGCTGGAAAAGCGCCAAAATGGTGCCCTGAAAGCCCCATTTCAGAGGGGCTGGTTCGCTCAAAGCCACTAACTATGCGGGGTTTGGGTGGTGTGACGCCCGTGACATGTCGAGGTTTCGGTGGGTTGGAATGGTATTGAGGCAACGAGTGGTTACACCTGATCTATGGCTACAGATAGTTCACCTCACGCGATCGTCATCGGCTCGGGCTCGGGCGGGCTTACGGCGGCAATCGGCCTGACCCGGGTTGGTAAGTCCGCAGTCCTTATCGAAGCCGAACATGTGGGTGGCGACTGCACGAACGTCGGCTGTATTCCATCAAAGTCGCTTTTGCATCATTCCAAACAGGGTGTCCTCTCGGGTGCTGATCTGTTGGCCAAGGTGCGGGAGCGTCGCACCTTTCTCCGCGATCATGAGACAGAGGATGTCTCGACGATGGAGGGCCTGGACTTTCGTGTGGGTCGCGGCCGCATCATCGGGAAAGGGCGGGTCGAGATAACGAAGCCGGATGGCTCTACTGACATCGTGACCGCTCCGAACATTGTGATCGCCACCGGGTCGCGATCGCGTCCGCTGGCCATCGAGGGTCTGCCCGAGGACCGGGTGCTGAACAATGCATCGCTGTTCGAGCTGGAGACGCCCCCGGCGCATCTCGCAATAGTTGGTGGTGGGGCGATTGGTGTAGAGATGGCCACCGCGTTCAACCGCCTTGGTAGTCAGGTGACGCTGATCGAGTACGCGCCCAACCTGCTTCCGCTCATGCTGTCCGCCGCGGGCGACATCGTGCAGCGGTCGCTCGAATCCAAAGGGGTCCGGGTCATCGTCGGCGCGGGAGCTTCCTCCTTCGACCCCGCGACAAACAGCCTTTTCTGCAAGCCCGCTGGCGACGGGCCATCAGTTGCGCCGGTCGAGAATGTCGACGCCGTGCTGTTGTCGGTGGGGCGCTTGCCAAACAGTGAGGGCCTTGGGCTCGAAGACATTGGGGTCTCTGTCGACAAACGCGGCATGATCGAAATCGACGAACGGGGTCGAACGAATATTGAAGGCATCTGGGCCTGTGGTGATGTGACCAACCGGGGTGGCACAACCCATGCGGCCGGTGCCTGGGGGAGGAGAATTCTTCGCTCAATGGTGGCCGGTCCGTTGCCGCTGCCTGCGGTCCCCCCTATGCCAGGTGCTGTCTTTGGTGACCCTGAGGCGGCGTCGGTCGGGGCGCAGCCAGTTGAGGTGCCGAGCGACGTTCGTCGAATCACTATTCCGATGGCACAAATCGATCGAGCCTTTACCGACGAAGTCACCGACGGTGTGGTGATCATTGATGTGCGCAAGTTTCGAGGGACGATACTCGGGGCAACAATTGTTGGGCCCCGCGCGGGAGAGCTGATTGGCATGGTCAGCCTGTCGATGAAGACTGGCGTGCCGTTCCATAAGTGGTACGGCACCGTTTGGCCCTATCCCACCTACGCCGATGCGCTCTCACAAGCCGTAGACGCCTACATCGCCGAGGCCTTGCCTTCAGTGCACAAAGACTTCGTGAGCTACGCGTCCGGCAAGGTGAAGCGTCTCATCAAACGCTAAGCCGTCGAGCGGTTCAATAGCGTTCGCGCCGCACTTCGATTTGGCGGCCCTTGATCGTGCCGTCCACCATCGCGTCGATCACGTCGTCGGCGAGCTTTTCGGGTACCTCTACTAGCGTAAAGCTCTCGCGGATGTCGATGTTGCCGATCTCCTTGCCGGATAGTCCGCTCTCGCCCGCAAAGGCTCCGACGATGTCGCCGGGGCGCACGCCGTAGTTGTACCCGGCAGCCACGAAGAGGCGTGTCATGCCGGGTTCTACCTCTTTGCCCCTTCGGTCTCCGCCCTTGCGGCGCTGTGCGCCGCTATCGGGCGACGCGACGCCGCCTTGGCGCCGATCGTTCGATCGTGTGGGGGAGGTTTGGCGAAGGAGCAGCGGGATGTCCTGTCCTGGTTCAATCTCCCGCTGGAGTGCCTGGTGGGCTAGCTCCATCGCCGCAGCTGCGATGTCGGCAACATCATACTCGGCGCTCAGGCGGTGAACCGAGGCAAGAAAGCGAGGCGTGGGTTGTGAGCTCACCTTGGACAGGTGGTCGGTGACGAGGTCTTCGAGTTTCATAGTCTGGCGGGTCTCGACCGCGTGTTCGGTAGGGAATGGAGCTGCGTTGAGGTGCGCGCCGCCAACCTTGCCCAAAGCTCGTAGCAAGTGGCGGTGGGATGGAGCGGCGAGGAGTACCAGTTCTGAACAGCCCGCTGCGGTGGCCGCCTGCACGAGTCGGGCGTACTTTCCGGTCGACGTCGGAAGATGGGTGCAGATCAGCGCTGACCCCTGGGTGAACGAAGGGGGATCGGCGATGGAGGAGACGGTCAGGGCTGTGCTGCTCTGCTTGGCAAACTGCTCAAAGGTTTCTCGCTCTCTCGGTGAAACCAGCACGTTCACCGGCGAGCCGAGAAGAGTTGACAGCGTTGCGACATGTTCAGGGGTCGGGTTTGTAACGCTGAACGCTCGTTGGGGCAGCCCGTCGGGGACCGGCTCGGCAACGGTTGGACGAGGTCGGTCCGGGTCGTTGAGGCGCGAGCCGATGAGGTCTACGAGCGGGCCGAGAAGCGCACCCGCGAGGATGACTCGCTGTCGGTCGGGCTCCACGCTGTCCAACACGTTTGTGAGGGCCATGCTCTCATCGCCGATTGCCAACGCATCGGCATCGTCGACCACGACCATTTCGAAGCTGTCTAGGGCGAGCTGTTCGTTCGAGGCTAGGTGGTCAAGGCGACCAGGCGTGCCGATGACCACGTCCAACGGCTTTTCAAGTTCTCTCGCCTGTGCGGGACTTGATCCGAGTTCTGAAACCACCGCGGTCCGGATTCCTTCGTGGCCGGATCGTCGAATCCCTGCGCCGCAGCGCTGTAGGTCTCGGGCGATCGCAGAACACCGCTGATCGCTCGAGCTCAGAATCAACGCAACCGCAGCCTCGCCCGGGTCACAATCGGCAACCAGCTCAGTGGTAGCGATGGCGATCGCGAGGGTTCGCCCGGTTCCTCTCGGTGCCTCGATGAGAATGTCCCGTTCGTTGCTGATCGCGGGAACGAGAAGCTGCTGAAGTTCGGTGGGTCGGTCATATCCCAAACGTTCAAGGTGCGTGATGAGAGCCTGTTCGATGCCAAGGGAACTCCAGCTCGGAATGGTCCCTCCTTGTTCACCCATCACAACGTTCACCCATCACAACCCCTTTCCACAGCCAGCACGCCCCGGACCGGGCCGCCGCGCACCGATAACTCCATACTTGCTCTTTTTGCTACCCCGTGCACGTCCGCTGGCCAAAGCACCACAGTTGGTGCCTCCTCGTTCCTAAACAATCGGTTGCATAAACATTCAACTCGTCGTATATTCGACGAGTGAGTAGTTCTTCCCAGTCATCGTCATCGGCCGCACCCAACTTTACGGTGGGGATCGTTGGGGCGTCGGGTTTCACCGGCACCGAACTTCTTCGCCTGATCGCGCAGCACCCAGCCCTGGATCTCAAGGTGGCGACGGGCTCATCGAAGGCCGGAACACGAGTCGCCGATCTGTACCCCAGTTTGGCGGCCGCCTATCCGGATCTGACCTACAGCCCGTACAGTCTTGAGGCCGTCGATGGGCTCGATCTGGTTTTCTGCGGGCTCCCGCACGGTGTCTCGCAAACGGTGATACCCGAGATGCGCGGCAAGGTCGGCCACATCATCGATCTCGGTTCGGACTTCCGCCTTCACGACAAAGATCTCTACCCCCGGTGGTACGGCGCAGAGCATACAGACCCGTCGCTACTCAACGAGTTCGTGTACGGCCTACCCGAGCTCTTTCGAACCAAGCTGGAAGGCGCAGAATTGATAGCGGCAACCGGCTGCAACGCAGCGACGTCGGTGTTCGCTCTCGCTCCGTTGCTTCGGGCCGGGCTGATTGAACCCAAGGGCTTGGTGGCGAACATCGTCACCGGCGTATCCGGCGCTGGCAGGCCTCCCAAGGAGAACACGACGTTCTGTGCCGTCGATAGCGATGTGCAGGCCTACGGGATACTGACCCATCGTCATACCCCAGAAATTGAACAGGCTCTGGGAGAGTTCACCGACACCGCACCTTCAGTCTTGTTCACACCCCATCTGGCCCCACTCAACCGCGGCATCATCGCGACCTGTTACGGCCAGCCAGCAAAGGACGGACTGACCACCGCAGACGCCATGGCGGCGCTCCACGAGATGTATGCCAACGAGCCCTTTGTCGTCGTGCTCGACGGGTCGCCCAGCGTGAAAGCAACCCTTGGCGCCAACACCGTCCACGTCACTGCCCGAGTCGATGAACGAACGGGACTGGTCATGTCGATTGCGGTGCTCGACAACTTGATGAAGGGTGCGTCGGGTATGGCCGTACAGAACGCCAACTTGGCACTCGGTTTGCCTGAAACGGCTGGCCTGCCAATCGTCGGCGTCTATCCATGATCTCGCCGCTCGCACCCCAATTGTTTCCTGAGTTGCCGGCAATCGCCGGAGTTCAGCTAGCAACCTTTGCAGCCGAGCTGCGATACAAGGGTCGCCCTGACCTTTTCCTGGCTGTCGTCCCCGCCGATACGGCGGTCGCTGCAACGTTCACCACCAGTCGATGTCCTTCCGCTCCGGTTGACTGGTGCAAAAAGCACATCGGTTCAGGGACCGGACGTGCGGTGGTCGTCAACGCGGGCAATGCCAATGCGTTCACCGGAGCAGCAGGGTATGAGGCGGCCGTCGCAACTGCCGAAGCCGCTGCCAGGGCTCTGGGGGTTGCGGCATCTGAGGTCTACCTTTCCTCAACCGGGGTGATCGGTGAACTGCTTTCCGCCGACTCGATGACCGCCGCAATCGGGCCGCTGGTCGACGAACTGACAGAGTCGTCCTCCGACGGTTGGGCCAGCGCCGCCAACGCGATCCGCACCACCGATACGTTCGCCAAAGGTGCCAGCCGAACGATCGGAGGGTGTTCAGTAGTCGGCATCGCCAAAGGCAGCGGCATGATTGCCCCGGACATGGCAACAATGCTCGGGTACATCTTTACCGACGTTTCCATCGACGCCGCCCGACTGCAACGGCTCACCTCTCAAGCAGTTGGGACTTCGTTCAACCGGGTGACGGTCGATAGCGACACGTCAACGAGCGACACGGTGTTGGTCTTTGCGACTGGAGCTGGAGGGCATGAGATCAACGACAGCAACGAGGGCGAGTTCGCGGCAGCGCTCAATGGGGTCGCGCTGGACCTTGCCCACCAAATTGTGCGAGACGGCGAGGGCGCAACCAAGTTCGTGAGCGTCAACGTCGACGGGGCAGAGACCGAGGCAGCAGCCGAACGGATTGCCCGAGCGATTGCCGACTCGCCGCTGGTGAAAACCGCGCTTGCCGCAGAGGATGCCAACTGGGGCCGTGTCGTCATGGCCGTTGGCAAAAGCGGTGAGGCTGCGGACCGAGACGCGCTCCGGATCAGTTTCGGCGACGAACTGATTGCGGCCGAAGGTGTAGCGGTTCCTGGATACTCCGAGGAACGGGCTACTGAACATCTCCGAGGTCAGGAAATCGACATCAACGTGCACGTAGGCGTAGGCACGGCCTCGGCAACCGTGTGGACATGCGATCTCACTCACGGCTATATCGACATCAACGCGGGGTACCGATCATGAAGATGCAACAACAGGACCCGTCACCAGGTGATGCAAAGTGAGCGAGCCAATCGTCGACGAGAACGAGGTCATCAAGACCCGCGGTTTTAGTCCCGAGCAGCGGGCGCAAGCCCTCATCGAAGCTCTGCCCTATATCCAGCGATTCCGCCGGTCGATCGTCGTGGTCAAGCTTGGTGGAAACGCAATGGTCGACCCCGAGCTCTTCCGGACGTTCGCCGAAGACATCGTCTTGCTGCGATCGGTCGGTCTCCAGCCGGTCGTTGTGCATGGTGGTGGTCCTCAGATCGGAGCGCTGCTCAAGCGGCTCGGCAAGGAGTCTGAGTTCAGAGATGGATTGCGAGTCACCGATGCGGAGACCCTGGATGTTGCTCGCATGGTCCTCGTTGGCAAGGTCGGTCGCGATATTGTCGCCGCTCTCAATACCCAGGGGGCTGCTGCGGTCGGGATTTCTGGTGAAGACGCCGGATTGATCCTGGCTGCTGCTCGCAATTCTGATCTGGGGTTCGTTGGTGATGTTGTCGGCGTGAAGGTAGACATCATCCACCGGCTACTGGATCAGCGATTCATCCCTGTGGTGAGCACTATTGGGTCAGACGGAAAGGGTCAGGCGTACAACATCAACGCCGACTCGGTTGCCTCGGCTTTAGCTGGTGCCCTCGAAGCCGAAAAGGTCATCTACCTCACCGATATTGCGGGGTTGATGATGGACGTTGCCGACCCGACCTCCTTGATCGCTCGGAGCTCGGTGTCCGAGCTCAATTCGCTCAAGGCTCAGGGGGTGATCGCTGGCGGCATGGTTCCTAAGGTTCAAGCGTGCATCGATGCGGTCAAGGGAGGAGCCGGCAGTGCGCACATGCTCGACGGTCGGATCCCTCACGTTCTGCTACTGGAGCTTTTCACCGACGGCGGTATCGGCACCATGGTTACCGCCGATCCCGAACCTACTCATTTGCACGAGGTGTAGTTATGTCAGATCACGCTCAGGCGGTCCACGCCGACACATCGATCCAACACTGTCCGATCATGCCAACCTACGGCCCGCCGTCGGTCACGTTCGTCCGCGGTGAAGGAAGTGAGCTGTGGGACATCGAAGGCAAACGCTATATCGACTGGCTTGCGGGAATCGCGGTGTGTTCGTTAGGCCACTCCAATCCCTCGGTGGCCGAGGCCATAACGGCGCAGGCCACCAAACTGCTCCACGTCTCGAATCTGTTCGCAACCGAGCATCAGGCGCCGATCTCGCTAATGCTGTCCGACATGATCGGTGTGCCCGGTCAAACTTTCTTCGCAAACAGCGGTGCGGAGGCCAACGAAGCGGCGCTCAAGCTGGCCCGCAAGTGGGGCGGCCGAGGTCGGCACAAAGTGGTCTGTGCATTCCAGAGTTTCCACGGCCGAACGCTCAACACGTTGGCCGCAACCGGCCAGCCGACCAAGTGGGAGGCGTTCATGCCTCTTCCCGATGGTTTTAAGCACGCCGTATGGGCCGATGTCGACGATCTGGAGCGCCAGCTCGACGAGACCGTTGCAGCCATTTTTCTTGAACCGGTGCAAGGCGAGGGTGGTGTAAACCCTGCCACGGTGGAGTACTTCGCTGCAGTGCGTCGCTTGTGCGACGAACGCGGATTGCTCTTCATGGTCGATGAGGTTCAGACCGGATTGGCCCGAACCGGCGAGTGGTTTGGATTTCAGCACTTCTTTACACCGGACCAAATCGCCGCCGGGCAGGGGCCAGACGTTGTGACGATGGCCAAGGCGCTCGGCAATGGCATGCCGATTGGTGCTTGCTGGGCCAACCTCAAGGCAGCAGCATCGTTCTCCCCAGGCGACCATGCAACCACCTTTGGCGGACAGCCCATGGCAACATCGGCGGCCCGTCGGACGTTGGAATTGATGATCGAGATGGATGCCCCGGCGGTCGCGGCCAAAAAGGCCGAGCTTTTCGTCGAGACCGTCTTGAAGATCGACGGCGTGGTCGGAACCCGAGGACTGGGCTTGCTGATGGCGGTTGAGCTGGCCGAGGGGATCGATGCCAAAGCTGTCGCCGCCGCTTGTTTGGCGAACGGGCTCGTCCTGAACGGAGTGACTGAATCGGCCCTCCGACTCACACCGCCGATCACCATCAGCGAAGAGCTAATTGCTGAAGGCGCGGGCATCCTCGCTGCTTCCATCGCGGAGGGTCACTCATGAAACACCTGCTGGATATCGACGACCTGACCGTCGCCGAGCTGCAGTCGATCGTCGATCACGCTCAACTGGATCCTGCGACCCTCAACCGACCCCTGGAGGGTCAGGGCGTCGGTTGCTATTTCGCGAAGCAATCCGCTCGTACCCGCAACTCGACCGAGATGGCAGTCGTGCAATTGGGTGGTCACCCGGTCTACATCACCGATGCAGAGGTAAGCCTCGGGAAGCGAGAGTCGGTTGCCGACGTGACTCGCACGTTGGCGTGTTACCACCGCATCATTTGTGCTCGCGTGTACGGCCATCGCGACCTCGAGGACATGGCCGCTCTCGATATCGTCCCGATCGTCAATCTGCTCTCGGACGGCGCCCACCCGCTACAGGCGATTGCTGACGTGCTCACGATCATCGCCGAATTCGGCACGGTTGAGGGGAAAGTAGTCACCTACGTTGGCGATGCCAACAACGTGACCCGGTCGCTTGCGTTGGCGGTAGGAATGTTGGGCGGCGAGATGCGCGTGGTCTCGCCTGTCAGCCAGAAATTCTCCGACGTGGACGCCGACCGAATCGCGGCTGCGGGTGTCGCCTTTTCGTGGAGCGACCGGGTGCAGGACCTCGTGCCCGGGTCCGATGTCATCTACAACGATACGTGGATCAGCATGGGCGAAGAGGATATTCGAGATGCGAAGCTGCGCGAATTCGAAGGCTTCCAGGTCACCGAGCAGATGTTGTCTATGGCGCCCGAGGCGATCTTTATGCATTGCCTTCCCGCTCATCGTGGGGAAGAGGTGACCGACGACGTGCTCGACGGGCCGCAAAGCCGTATCTGGCCACAGGCCGCCAACCGGCTAAACAGCGCCCGAGCGGTGCTGTGGTTCCTTGCAACCCATCCCGACAACCAGACCATCTGGGATCGCTCCGTATGAGCCTGTCCAAGACGCAACGGCAACACCGCATTGGTCAATTGCTCACCAGCCACGCGGTGCAAAGTCAGGTTCAGTTGGTCGAATTGCTGGCCGATGTTGAGGACATCGTGGCTACTCAAGCCACGGTTTCCCGAGACCTCGACGAAATGGGAGCAGTCAAAGTGAGAGTTGCTGGCGGACAGTCCATTTATGCCGTGCCCGAGCATCCGGCCGATCAGTTCGCGCCCCAAAATCATCTGCGACGGCTGATGGGCGAATGGGTGGTCGAGGCAAACCGGTCGGGCGATCTTGTGGTGTTGAGAACACCGCCCGGGTCCGCCCACGTGGTGGCGTCGGCTCTGGACCGTTCCGGAGTCGAGAATGTCGTCGGGACTGTTGCCGGCGATGACACGCTGCTCGTGATTGCCTCCGAACGCCAGGGTGAAACCGTGCTCCGCCATCTCGAAGATCTCGCCGGACTTCTGTAATCAATCCAAACTCAAGACCACATTCGGTCTTCTAAACCGCCCGCTAACCCGATAGGAAATACCCGTGAATTCATCAGATGTGAACCGCGTAGTGCTCGCGTACTCAGGAGGTCTTGATACCTCCGTCATTCTTCAGTGGTTGAAAGACGAGTACGAGTGCGAAGTTGTGACGTTCACCGCGGACCTTGGGCAGGGTGAAGAACTGGAACCTGCCCGAGCAAAAGCGGTCGAGATGGGCGTACCCGATGAGCACATCTACATCGACGACCTGCGTGAAGAGTTCGTTCGTGACTTTGTGTTTCCAATGTTCCGAGCCAACACGATCTATGAGGGTGAATACCTGTTGGGTACCTCCATCGCGCGGCCACTGATCGCCAAGCGGCTCATCGAGATTGCACGGGAAACTAACGCCGACGCCATCAGTCACGGTGCCACGGGCAAGGGCAACGATCAGGTCCGGTTCGAGCTGGGTGCGTACGCACTTGAGCCGGGGATCAAGATCATTGCCCCGTGGCGCGAGTGGGACCTCATGTCGCGCGAGAAGCTCCTCGCCTACGCCGCCGACCGAAAGATTCCCATCGAGATGAGCCGCGGGTCCAAGAGCCCGTTCAGCATGGACGCCAACATGCTCCACATCTCCTACGAGGGTGGTCCGCTGGAGAACCCGTGGACCGAGCCGCCGGCGGAAATGTGGCGATGGTCTGTCTCACCCGAAGCCGCACCGAACCAGGCCACCTACCTCGAACTCACCTACGCGCACGGCGACATCGTGGCCATCGACGGTGAGAGCATGAGTCCAGCCGAGGTACTCATGTACCTGAACAAGGTCGGCGGTGAGAATGGCATCGGTCGGCTGGACATCGTCGAGAATCGCTACGTCGGTATGAAGAGCCGCGGGGCGTACGAGACCCCCGGCGGCACCATCATGATGCGGGCCCATCGAGCAATCGAGAGCATCACTCTCGATCGTGAAGTTGCCCACCTCAAAGACGAGCTGATGCCCCGTTACGCCAAGATCATCTACAACGGCTATTGGTGGAGCCCCGAGCGGGAGATGCTTCAGAACGCTATCGACCACAGCCAGGCTCATGTCAATGGAGACGTGCGGTTGAAGCTCTTCAAGGGCAACGTCGAAGTCACGGGTCGTCGATCCAACGACAGCCTGTTCGATGAAAACATCGCGACGTTCGAAGACGATGGCGGCGCCTATGACCAGGCTGACGCCGAGGGCTTCATCAAGCTCAACGCCCTGCGGCTTCGCACCCTTGCGGCCAAGAGAGGGTGAGTCTCGTTTCTACGGGAGAGATTTCATGAGTGAATCACGGTCACAGCTTTGGGCGGGCAGGTTTGATGGGGGGCCGGCTGAAGCGTTACAGCAGTTGAACGACAGCCTTCCTTTCGATCGTCGGATGTTCGCCCAGGACATCCAGGGATCGTGGGCTCACGTCACCATGCTGGCCGAGGTCGGAATCCTGTCCGACGAAGAACGATCGCAGATCCATGACGCACTGAACGAAGTCGAGCGCGAGATGGCTACTGGTGTCTTCGAGACACAAGCCGGCGACGAAGACATACATACCGCTGTGGAGCGCAGGGTCACCGAGCTTGCACCCGAGGCCGGTGGCAAGATCCACACCGGCCGCAGCCGAAACGATCAGGTTGCCACCGATCTTCGGCTTTGGACCAAACGCGAGCTGCACGAGTTGGCCCAGCTGGTCATCACCTTTCAGGAAACGTTGCTGCGGCGAGCCGAAGACGTCGGCGATGCCTATCTTCCCGCGTATACCCATCTCCAACAGGCCCAGCCCGTCACCCTGGCCCACCACCTTCTGGCCCATTGCTGGGCGCTGGCGCGGGATGTGGAACGCCTTGTGCAAACGCTGGATCGAGTCGACGTCTCACCGCTCGGTGCTGGCGCTCTGGCGGGATCATCATTGCCACTACAACCCGAGCGAACCGCGGCGCTACTGGGTTTCGCGAAGGTGTTCGACAACTCGATGGACGCCGTCAGCGACCGCGACTTTGTGGCCGAGGCGCTCTTTGATATGTCTTTGCTCGGGGTGCACCTCTCCCGCATCGGTGAGGAGCTGATTCTCTGGAGTAGCACCGAGTTTGGATTCGTCTCACTCGACGATGCCTTCAGCACCGGCTCGTCGATGATGCCTCAGAAGAAGAACCCCGACATCGCCGAACTGGCGCGCGGCAAGGCGGGTCGGTTGATCGGACATCTCACCGGCTTCCTCACCACATTGAAGGGCCTGCCACTCACCTACAACAAGGACTTGCAGGAGGACAAAGAGCCCCTATTCGACGCCTGCGACACCATTCGGCTGACGCTCCTGGCCTTGGACGGAATGGTTGGAAGCCTCACGTTCAATACCGACACCATGGCGATGCAGGCGGACAACCCGTTTGCCGCGGCCACCGATTTGGCAGAGTTCTTGGTGAACAAGGGGATGCCGTTCCGCTCCGCCCATCACGTCGTTGGAGCTTTGGTGCGGTCGGCATTAGCCGGTGAAGGTTCCCTCCCAGCGTTGGTCGCGGCCAGTCCCGAACTTGGGCCTGAGGCTGCGAAACTCATGGAACCAGGCGCGTCCATGCGAAATAGAACCACGCGTGGCGGGGGCGGACCGGCGGCAACCGCGTTGGAGCTAGATCGCTTCCGGTCAGTGCTCACCGCTGCCAAGCAAGGGCTGAGCTGAGGCGTCTGGCCTCGCAGTCAGCATCGGATGGGGCCACACTGGCGTCCATGGTTGAACTCGAAGAACTGGCTGCCACGATCGAGAGCCTGCCCGAGGTCTTGCTGGCGCTCCTGAGTCCTTTGGATGCCGAGGTGCTCACCCGCCGCCCCGCCCATGGCGAGTGGTGCGCACTCGAAGTGATCGGTCACCTCATCACGTGTGAGGGTCCGGCGTTCCGAGACCGGATTCGGCGGATTGTGGAGGGCGAACCAGAAATTGGGAACGTCGATATCCACAAACTGATGGCGGCTGAGTCCTTTGAAACCGGAGATCTCAACGACCTCGTGGCGAGGTTGCGGGCCGAGCGGGTGGTGTCGGCTCGGTATCTACGGTCGATCGCTACCAACGATCTCGACCGAACTGCAGAACACGTCACCTATGGCACGCTGTCGGCTGGCGACTTCGCTCACGAGTGGCCCTTTCATGACCAGGATCACCTGCAACAGATTCTTGACGCGGTGAAGCCTCGGTATCTCGAGTCGATGTCTGCTCCGATGAGAACTGCCATGTCGGAAGCATGAAATTCGAAGCCGTCCTTCGATGTGGCTGACAGGCTGAGGCAATGGAACCGTTCCCCACGACATTTCAGGTAGACGAACTCGTCCTCCGCCCTCCGGGTGAGCCCGACCGGCAGCCATTTGTCGATGTCTTGTCTGCGTCGGATGAGATTGCACGATGGACCACCTTGCCCTATCCATACACGTCCGCAGACTTCGATGAGTTCCTGGCCATGGACGAGATCCGTTGGGTCGTTGAGCTAGATCGTCGACCTGCCGGAGTCATCGGCGCCCGACCCGACTTCGAGACATCGACCGCGAACTTCGGTTACTGGCTTATGCCGTGGGCCAGGGGAAAGGGCATCGTGACCCGTGCAGGATTGCACGTGTGCGAGATGCTGTTCGACCGGGGGATCGAGCGGATCGTGGCCGAGGTTGTTGTGGGAAACCTTGCCTCCGGAGCGGTGCTCGATCGGATCGGGTTCACCCTCGAAGGGGTGGCTCGGTCCGTGCATGCCGGACGCTGCGGAGTAGGGGCGGAACGACACGATGAGCAAATCTGGTCGATCCTTCGACAAGAAGTGGGCAGATAACCCCAATTTTGGCTCGAACACGGGGCGTACGGCCTATGAAGAGCAACCCGGAATAGTCCGTTTATTTGGGCATGGGTCTTCTGAGCGCGCCGAAACAGCTGGTCGCGCGACGGCGCCCCGGTGTCATCTTCCTGCTGGCATCGGTCACAGTGATTCCTTTGCTCGGCATTGCCTGGCTCACCGGCGGAGATGTCACCGAGGCTCGTCGGGAGAGTCAGCAGACTCGTGCGATTAGCGAAGCCGCGCAGGAGCTTGACCTGTCGGTCCAGCTCCGGTCGGTACTTGACGCTGAGGCCTACTGGTCACAGTCGCTTGCAGCAGTGGCGACCTTCGGACTACCGACTGATCAGGTTCTGGCTCTGACCGGGCTCGACATCAACGGTGGCCTGATCGACGCTCGACGAGCGGTTGACGACGTTCTCTCTCAGCCGGGGGTCCCCGCCGAGGCTGCAGTTCGCATGCAGGAGGTTCGGGACGGCATTTCACCCGGAGTTCCACTCGAGCGGATCAACGCCGGGTTCGAAGAAGTCATCGTCCTAGCTAGCCAGAACCTCGAACAGGACATCGACAACCTGATCGAAGCGTCGGACCGCGTCGGAAACGCCACCCAACTATCGAACAGTATCCGCGCGCTCGAGCTCGCAGCGCAGTCTCAAAGCGAACTGACCGACGTGGTGGAGAGCTATTTCGCCGTGCGGTTCCCCGTAGGAAGCGACGCGGCGTTCGAGTCGGAACGGATGCTCTCAGCTAGCCTTCGTTATCAGGCAACGATCGCCCGATTGAAGCAGCACGCCACGCCCGGTACCGCCGTCGGTGACGCACTCGAACGGCTCGATAGCGATCCAGATCAGCTCTGGATGATGGGGCGGGTACAGGCCAGCACGGACATCGTGATCACCGAGGGCACATCGAGCCCAAGCTTTGACCAGTCGTTGGACCTCACCAGGGCCGCCGAAGAAGTACAGACGTTCCGTAGCGCGCAACAGGTCATCGAGGTCCACGCCGAGTTGGTCCGAATCGCCTCCGACGTCGTGGTTGAGGTTGCAGAGATCAGCAGCGACGAAGCCGCCGTGCGGCAACGTCAGACCGCTGTGTTCACCATTGGCCTTGTGGCGGCCGCGCTCGCTGCGGTGGTGTTGGGCAGTATCTGGCTCGTCTCGCCGTTGCGTGGGATGGCTGCGGCCGTTGGTCAACTGCGCGATGGCAACCCTTCCTCAACCGTTCCCGAGGCAGGACCGGCCGAGGTTCGGCAGGCAGCGCAGGCACTC
Organism: uncultured Acidimicrobiales bacterium; assembly: GCA_938029215.1. Classification (GTDB taxonomy): domain Bacteria; phylum Actinomycetota; class Acidimicrobiia; order Acidimicrobiales; family SZUA-35; genus JABDIY01. The sequence goes on from CALHFG010000053.1 coordinate 29,535, forward strand.
AACGAAGCCATCGAGAACATGTCGGTGGTAGAGGGCATGGCCACCGCACTGGCGAACCGTGACCTCGACAACCCGGCGTTTTCCCAACCTCCCACGGGCCGCTTGGGAGCATCGCTTTGTGAAGCCGTGACCGAACTGGCTGCCTCGATGTCGGAGGGCGAAGCCTTCCGAGCTCAGCTGGCCCATGAGGCAGCCCACGATGGTCTTACCGGCCTACACAATCGCAGCGAGACCATGAACCAGATGAATCGGGCGCTCCGTCGGTCGGTCACGTTTGATAGCCCGCTGGCTGTCCTGTTCATCGACGTCGACGGATTCAAGAACATGAACGATGCACACGGACACGCCGTGGGCGATGAGATTCTTCGGGCCGTGGCACGCCGAATCCAACGCTGCACTCGAGGCCCTGATCGGGTGGGTCGGCTGGGCGGAGACGAGTTCGTCGTTGTCGCCGAGTCGATCGACGGAATCGATTCCGCAATGGGTCTTGGCGAGAGAATTCGTGCCGCTATCAGCAGGCCCATTCTCCTAGGCGACGTTGCGTTCTCGGTGACTACCAGTATTGGCGTGGCGGTAGCGACCGATGACTCAACCGGTCCTGGCCTCCTAAGAGAGGCCGATCTTGCGCTCTATGAGGCAAAGGCACAGGGGCGAAACCGAGTGCAGTTCTGCGGTGAAGAGTTGAAGAACCGGCAGTCGGAGCAGACGAGCGTTGAACAGCGGCTGGCGGCCGCTATTGCCGGGGACGACCTCCTGTTGCATTTTCAACCAATCATCGATGCCGAGACCACGAAGGTGCGGTCGGCGGAGGCCCTCTTGCGCTGGCCGTCGGCCGACGGACGGTTCGAGTCACCGGGTGAGTTCATTCCAATCGCTGAACGTTCGGACCTGATTCTGCGAATCGACAACTGGGTGTTGGATGCGGTGTGCAAGCAAATCGCTGCGTGGTCGACCCATCCCGACCTCCAAGACCTTTCGGTGTCGGTCAACCTGTCGGCCCGGAGCGTCTCGCGGCCCGACCTAGCCGAGCGGGTCTTGGGCGCTCTTCGACAGCACAACGTTTCGCCAGAGTGCCTCACGATCGAAGTGACCGAGACCGCGCTTCTCGACGACGTGCAGATGGCTGCAGCCAGCTTGAAGGCGTTGCGAAAGGCGGGTGTGAAGGTCGCTATCGACGACTTTGGCACCGGATTCGCCTCGTTGGCCCAGTTGAGACGACTTCCACTAGATGTTCTGAAGATTGATCAGGGTTTCGTGGCGAACATCGATCGCCCTGATGATCGGTCCTTGATCCAGCTGACAATTGACACCGGCCATCTTCTGGGGGCGTCGATCGTGGCCGAAGGTGTGGAGAGCGCCGATCAGCATCAGACACTGGTGTCGCTCGGCGTCGACATGGCACAGGGGTACCTCTTCGCTCGACCGATGCCGGCCGAAGACCTGGCTGGGTGGACGGTGGCTAACCACATTGGCGCAGCCCAGCCGGCCTAGCCGCCGCGAATGTCGGGAGATCCGATACACAGGTCGCATGGCAATTTCTGTGATCTCTTCTTCTCAGCGCAGCAACTCTGAGTCGTTGCGAGTCAGCGGCTACATCGCAAGCCGTATCGAGGCCGCAGGAGCTTCCGCAGAGGTGCACGATCTGCATCAGCTTGCCCTGTCCACCGACATCGAAGCCGTGTGGGGATCGGGAGCTGCCGGTCCGGTTGTCGAACGCCTGGACTCCGCCGACGGCGCGGTCTTCGTCACCCCTGAGTGGGCGGGTATGCCGTCTCCGGCGTTGCTGAACTTTCTTCTTCAGATCGGTACGTCGTTGGCGCACAAGCCGGTGATGCTCGTCGGGGTTTCCAGCGGTCGCAACGGTGCCTACCCCATCGCCGCACTCAGGGCCACGGGCTACAAGAACGCCAAGTATCTTATGATCCCGGAGCATCTCATCTTCCGGAATGTCAAAGAGATGGTTCACACCGACGAACCCTCGGGTCCCGAAGATGCGTTTATCCGCCGACGTACCGACTTTGCGGTTGCCCAACTGCTGGCGTACGCAGACGGAATGGGTGCCATTCGGGCTGCCCTTCCCGAAGAACCCAAGGACTTTGCGTTCGGCATGTAGCTGATAGGTCCGACTGATGGAGTTACCGGACGTTCCTGAAACGGCGATTCGCTTACTGGGGTCGGTTCTGCGATGCGGAGGGTCCGCCGGAAGAATCGTCGAGACCGAGTACTACTGTCAGACCGACCCGGCCAGCCACACGTTCAACGGACTGACCCCTCGAAACTGGCCGATGTTCGAAGAAGCTGGACGGCTGTACGTGTATCGGTCCTACGGCGTCCATTGGTGTGCGAACGTCGTGGTTGGACCGGCTGGCCAGGGGAGCGCAGTGCTCGTTCGAGCCATAGAGCCATTGGAGGGAATGGATCACATGTGGAAACGGCGCCCGAAGGCCAAGAAAGTCACCGACCTTGGATCGGGTCCGGGGAAGCTGTGCGCGGCACTGGGTATTCACGGTGAACACACAGGGCTGAATCTGTTCGAAGCGGGTCCGGTCGGGCTTGAGCCACGGCCCGCGCCGGACCCTTCGCAGGTGCTTGTTGGTCGACGAGTCGGGATCACTAAGGCGGTGGAACAACCCTGGAGATTTGCAATCAAATCACCCCACGTGTCGCGGCCATTGCTAGGTCGAACCTAAGCTTCAACGATCCCCATTGAAGGCGCTCCTTGTAGTTGCAGCTAGCACTATGTTCACAATGGGACGACAAACTAAATCGCTGAACGCGGCGCGTCGAAGCCTGTGTTGTGGAAGCGTTTATTGAGTTCGGCGAACTTGCGTGGGTCGTCGCTGGTGGAGCGACGGCACTGACCGTTTTGCTCGTGGTGCAGACCATGGCGTCGCAACGCTCGAACCTGTCTCAGGTCGCCACCGCTGCCGATATCTGGGTTGGCATGGGCGAGGCCGCCAGACGGCTTGCCAAGGGCGAGGGTGAATTTGGCGATGCCGGAATCGTCGTCGAGGCCTTGAGCCGGCCCGACACTCAGGACGATGCGCTCGCAGCGGTTGTTGCCGTGCTTCGGTTGGAGGGTGGGAATGCCGATCCAGCCATTTATGGCGCAATCTCTGAGAGCTCGGTAGTCGATTGGATTTCCGCCCGGCTCCAGAGCGATGACCCCCTTGTGCGGACAGACACCCTGGAAACGGTTGAGATGATCCGCCTCCGTGCCAGCGTCGGAGACGTGGCCTCGGCGGCGACCGACGAATGCGAAGAGGTGGCACGAGCCGCAGCGAACGCACTTATCGTGCTAGCTCCCGAGCTTGCGGTGGGGCTACTTGCCGGCCGGGTTCGCTCCGACGGTGTATGGGCGGTGGAGGCCCTGGGTCGGGCGATTGACGCCGTCAGCGCCGCGAGCGAGGCACCGTTGCCGATTACAAGGCCACTCTGGGAAGAGGCTCCAGCTCTTGCCGAGAGAGTCCTTACCGATGAGCGACATGTGGATGCTGCGGACGCAGCGGACGCCCTCGCAGTGATGACCGACCTGCTGCACCACAGTGACCAACAGCATCGACTCAGCGCCGTGCGTGCTCTCTCGAGAGTCACCGTCCATCCCTCGGCCCAGATCGCGCTGCTGGGAGCCCTGGAATCGGACGATCGAGTTACCCGCTTTGCTGCCGCGGCCCGGCTGGCCGACACCGAGGAGGGTCGATCAGTTCTTCGCCACTATGCCGAAGCGGGCCATGGGTCCGACGCCGGCGAAGCTGCCGCCCTCGTCCTTTGGAACAGCGCGGCGCCGAAGGCGACGGTGCACGACCTCACATCGGTGATGCTCTAGCCGACTGGTCCACCGATGGACCTAAACATCCTCAAACCTCTTTTCGTGGCGTTTGCCTACCTCGCTCTGACGTTCTCGGTCGTTCACCTGGCCGCGATCGCACTGTGGAGTGTGTTGAGCCGCGACGCCTTGACACGACTGCGCCCATCAAAAAGGCTGCTCCGAGGTGCAGGGACGGGCAACCGGGAAACGGCGGGAGTATCGATCATCATGCCTGCCTACAACGAGGCAGAACTCATTGAAGCCTCAACTCGTAACGCTCTAGCCCAGGACTACCCGTTACTTGAAGTGTTGGTAGTGAACGATGGGTCTACCGATGACACGGTCGAACGACTGCGTGCCCGTTACAGCATGGAGCAAGTTGCTGCATCGGTCGGTGAAGAAGCGATCAAGACCATGGAAATCTACCGAGTCTTCCGCTCAACCACCGATCCCCGGTTGCGCTTGGTCGACAAGGCTGCCAGTGGATCCAAGGCCGATAACTCGAACGTCGGTTTGAACCATGCCAATTATCCGTGGGTCGTGGTGATGGATGCCGATGAATTCATGGAGACCAACTGCATCTCCAAGTGCATGGCCGAAGCGCAATCGCGCCCCGATGATGTCGTGGCGGTCGGCACAACTCTGCTGCCAGCGAACGACATCGCTATCGACGGCGCCGCCGTGGCCGAGCGTCGAATGCCCACCAATTTCTGGGTGGGATGTCAGATCATTGAATACCTCACCGCGTTTCTCGTCTCACGGCCCGGGATGGCTCGAATCGGAGCGATGCCAATCGTCTCCGGTGGGTTCGGGCTCTTTCGTCGGGAATCGGTGCTCGCCGTCGGCGGGTACACCCACGGCCATCTTGGCGAAGACATGGACATGTGTGTTCGGCTGCATCGTCATCATCTGGAAAACGACATCCCGTACCGGATCGTCCAGGCACCGGAGGCGATCGTGTGGACCGAATTTCCACCGACCCATGAAGTTCTTCGTCGTCAACGTCTGCGTTGGCATCGAGGTCTGAAGATGATCATTGACGCCAACAAACAGGTGATCGGTCGGCGCCGCTACGGAAACTTTGGTCGTTTTGGGATGGGCAGCCTCTACGTGTTCGAGTGGTGTGGCCCCATCGTTGAAGCGGTTGGATGGTTCGCCTTGGTGCTGTCTCTCGCGAGCGGTTGGATCGAACCGGTGGCAGCGTTGGGCATGTTCCTCGCGGCCCAGCTGGTAGGTCAGCTGGTCGGCGTGTTGTCGGTTGGCTTGGCAGTGCGAACATTTTCTTTCCTGAACCGACCGCTAGAGGTGGCTCGGCTCGTTCTGTGGGCGATCGTCATGAACTGGGGCTACCGGCAACTTACGTTGCTGTGGAGGCTTCGGTCGTTGTTCCCGGGCGACACCGCCTGGGGGGAAATGCCCCGCTCGGGGTTTCGGACCGCGGGGGTCAACTCATGAGAATCAGAAAAGCTCTTTCTGTTGCCGTGGTCGCGTGCTCGATGTTTTTCGCTGCACCGGCATCGGCGTCCCAGTTCGCTACCTCTGAGTACCTTCCCGCCAGCGAGCTCGGTCTCCCAGGGGTCGTGACGCTCGCCCGTCCTGCCGCGGCACGCGAGATTGCAGTGCCGGTCCCTGTCGGCACCGAACTGAGCGGAATCGACGCCGTGATTCGGGTGCCAGCTGATGTGCAACAGGTCCGACTCAATATTTCTGTTGACGGAGTTGAGTTCCTTCAAGACGTCGTTCCCGGTGGGACAGAACTTCCGGTTTCCGTTGCCGTTGAGACCAACTCCCAAGAGCCGCTGGTCCGGTTCGCGGCGGTCGAAATCAACACCCGCAGCTGCAACGCAGTGGCGGTAGAGCCGGTCCTCGTTTCGGTTCACGATACGTCGTTCGAATTCACCGGCTTTGGAGGTTCACCGACCACCGTCGCCGGTTTCCTTCCCGCCCACCTCAATCATCTCGACATTTTCGTGCCTAGCAGCCGGTCCGACGCCGTGGATCAGGCGGCTCTGCGGTTGGCCGCTCACCTCACCCATCGCTACGAGGCTCAACCGTCATTCGCTATCGTCGAGGGGACGCCGCCGCTCGATTGGAAGACTGGCCCGTTCGACCGGTCGATCGCCATCTCCGAAGCTGCTTCGGGCTCGATCTCGATCGAACAGAATGGGTCCGAGCCTTACTTGGCGATCGCTGGCGACGGGAAGGTCCTGGATCAACTGGCCCAGTCCCTCGCGGCGCCCGAAGCTGCGTTGTTCACTGGGGACGAGGTCGCCGCCCGGCCGGTTGCCGAACAAGCCGACCAGTCGGCCGGTGATCTCGCAACCGACTGGACCCTTGGAGATCTTGGTGTGAAGTCGCTGGGGACTGAAGGGGCTCTTTCCCTGCAGATTGCTGTGCCGTTGCACCAATCGCAGTTCGGCGCGCCCGTAAGCAGTATTCGAGCCCGCTTGGCGGGCTTTGTGACCGGGCAGGATGCTGACCCGGTGGTAACCGTCGCCCTCAACGGTGAGACGCTTTCGGTTCTCACCCTGGACCACGATGGACGATTTGACACCGCGGTGCAGATCGAGCTTGGCCAACTGAACCGAGAAAACCTGTTGACGGTGCATTCCGACATCGACTTCAGCTGCGAGGACTCCCTGCCCTGGCACCGCTTGCAGTTGAGCAACGATTCACAAGTAGACGTGGAGTTCGGTCAAACCCTCCCGCCCAGCCTTGAACGATTCCCGCAGGCGGCCCTGCCGGGAATCACGGTCGATCCCGGCCCCAACGCGTCAGGCCTCGAGGTGGCGGTAAATGCGGTGGCGTCTCTTCAACAGTCGAGCCGGACCGTTCTGCGACCCACCGTGGGCATCGCCAGTGCAATTGCTGTGTCTGAAGGAGCCGGACTGATCGTTGCAGACTCGACAGATCTCTCGGGCGTGCCGGGGCTGATCGAGGCCGATTCCGGCCGAATCCTCGCCGATGGGATCGAGTTCTCGGGGGCCGAGGTTCACTCGGTGTCGCTCATCCAGGCGCTCGAGGGTCCAACGGGGCAAGATCTCCTGGTGGTTCACCTCGCCGAAACCAGCACGCAGCGCCTACTGGACGAACTGTCGGGCCGGCGTTGGCAGCTGGAAGGTCGGGCCTTTGGCTTCAATCAAGATACCGAGGTGAGGCTCGCAGCGGCTGACGACAGTGGGCCCGCGGGACCGTTGGCATTCGTGGAAGATGACTCGCCGTCGGTAGCACGATCCTTCGGCCTCGGGGTCATCGGCGCCGCCCTGCTCTATGCAGGTGTCACCACACTCGGTGCGCTGCGCCGCCGATTGGGTTAGCGCGGCGGCGTTCCAACCCGAGAATTCAGTGATCGAATCGCAGGAGGCTGAGATGCTTCTTTCCCTTGCGGATGGCGGCGTATCGGCCGTGTAGTAGATCCGCTGTGGCGATCACATGATCAACCGGGACTTTGACATCGTTGACGCTGAGACCGTTCTGCTTCAGGAGTCGATTGGCTTCACTATTTGACGCCGTAATTCCGGCTTCGGTGAGCAGGGGCACAAAGGCAGCCTCCTGGCCAAGAACATCGCGTGAGGTCGAGAACGTCGGCAGTTCGCTCGACAACATCTCAAGAGCGTCCTCTGACAGATGCGCAACCGACCCACCAAAGACCGCAGCCGAGGCCTCCCGAGCGCCCGCCATAGCGTCAGCTCCGTGAACGAGACTGGTAAGTTCCACCGCCAGACGAGTTTGAGCCACTCGTTTGTGGGGTGCCTCATTGTGTTCAGCCATCGTGGCCCGGATCTCTTCTACGGGTAGCAACGTAAGTCGGAGGAGGAGTTTTTCAATCTCGCCGTCTTCCGCGTTGATCCACGTTTGGTAGAAGGCGTAGGGCGAAAACTTGGCAGCCGACAACCAAATGGTGTCGCCGCCTGCGGTCTTGCCGTACTTGGTGCCATCGGGCTTGGTGAGGAGAGGGAAGGTCAGCCCGAGGCCCTGGCCACCAACTTTCTTACGAATGAGATCGATGCCGGTGACGATGTTGCCCCACTGATCTGAGCCGCCCATTTGCATATGGCAGCCCTCCTGCTCGTACAGCCATGCGAAGTCATGGGCCTGCAGCAGCATGTAGCTGAATTCGGTGTAGGAAATGCCGTCAGAACTCTCCATCCGAGAACGCACCGAGTCCTTGGCGGTCATCTGATTGACTGTCACGTACTTGCCGATGTCTCGCAGGAAGTCTAAGTAGCTCATGCCAACGGTCCAGGCTCGATTGTCGAGCAGCGTTGCGGGGTTTCCCGGTCGTTCGAAATCGAGGAACTGCCGAAGCTGGGGGAGTATGCCAGCGATGTTCTCTGCCAACTGGTCGTCGGATTGCAGCGAGCGTTCTGAACTCTTGCCCGACGGGTCACCCACCATGCCCGTTGCGCCGCCGGCGAGCACGATGACGTGGTGGCCGGCGTCCTGAAAACGCCGCAGCATCAGCAGGCCCACCAGATTTCCGACATGCAGGCTGTCAGCCGTCGGGTCGAACCCCACGTATGCCTTAATCGGACCCGCCGCCATTCGGTCCGCGAGTTCCGCAGGGTCGGTGCTGTCTTGCACCAGTCCGCGGGCGCGAAGATCGTCGAGGAGTTCAGGGTCTACAGACACCGCCCCATTTTGCCCTAGCCGCCGCCCTTCCGCGCCGGATTGCAGCCCGAGCCTGTGTTGTCCCCTTCAGGGGGACTCCGCGGAACCGGAGGGGTTCTTTTGTGGTGCGTGGCGAACGAGCCGCGGATCGCTCCACCCAACTGGGGCTCGGTCCTCCGGGAGGGATGAACGCGTTGCTGTTTGAAACACTAAGAACCCGCGGTTGGTTAGTGTCACGCCGAAGCCTAGGCCCTGCGCCGATGAGCAGTCCCCCTGAAGGGGACAACACAGGCCACTGCGGCACACTTGAGGGGTGATCGAGATCGTCAGTGAAGATGAAACCCCGGTGTCTCCAGTTCGTTGGCTATTCCGAGCGGTGGTTGGTTTGGCGATCATCGGCTCGTTCCTCGTCTGGGTCTATGCCCTCAGCGGTGTCGCCCGGCAACCACCGCCCGACGAGCTCGACAGCACCAGAGGATTCCTCGACGCCGTGGAAGCAGGGGAGTCCTATCTCGAGATCGACAACCAGCCGGCGTTCTTTGCCCGCGCCGAGGACGTCTGCGCTGCCACGATGGCCGGGTTGCCCGACGCCAGCACGGCTGGCAACGGACCGGAACGGGCAGAACAGCTGAGGGAGGCAAATGCGATGTTGGAAGCGATGATGTCGCAGCTGCGGGTGCTTCCCATGCTGACACCCCGAGACAACGAGTTGCGCGGGAAGTGGCTCGACGACTGGAGCGTCTTGATTGGCGACAGAGACCGGTACGCCGACGCCGTCGAGGTCGATCCGGCCGCAATTTTCACCGTGTCCGCAGTAGCCGACGGGGAACGCCTCGAGCGCCGTCTTGACCGGTTCGCACGAACCAACCTGATGCTCTCGTGCTCCGCCCCCACAGACGTTGGCTGACAAGAAAGATTTCGGCAGTTTTTCCTGCTCACGGGCCTCTGTTAAATTAATCGAAAGAATTCCCGATAGTCAGGTTGCGGCATCGTGATGTAGTCCGCTAGATTTGACATCCGCAACTACGGGAACGACAAGCGCTCAACTGCTCTGCAGAACGGCGCCCGAAACATCCCACGGCTGCGCAAAGTTTCTCCGGAAACAACCGGGTCCGCACCCACAGCTCCGAGCAATCGCCTGTGTACTTGCGGCCCTAGCATCTTGAAAACGGAATAGACGAGAAACGCAGCGTGTGCGGAGGGCATCACAACCTAACCAGTGATGCACTTCCGTCAATCAAAATTATATATAGCCGCTCGGTTTGCAGGTGGTACTGCAGATTGGAGCAACCGGATCACGGTGGTCCGCCCGAGAGGGCCTGTCTTCGGACAGCCAAGACCGCCATGCTCTCTGATGGAGAGTTTGATCCTGGCTCAGGACGAACGCTGGAGGCGTGCTTAACACATGCAAGTCGAACGAACCCGAGACTTCGGTCTCAATGGGTGAGTGGCGAACGGGTGAGTAACACGTGAGAAACCTGCCTCGGAGTACGGGATAACCCAAGGAAACTTGGGCTAATACCGCATACCTCCCAGACACCGCATGGTGACTGGAAGAAAGATTTATCGCTCTGAGAGGGTCTCGCGGTCTATCAGCTTGTTGGTGAGGTAATGGCTCACCAAGGCTTCGACGGATAGCTAGTCTGAGAGGACGAATAGCCACACTGGAACTGAGACACGGTCCAGACTCCTACGGGAGGCAGCAGTGGGGAATCTTGCACAATGGGCGAAAGCCTGATGCAGCGACGCCTCGTGGGGGATGAAGGCCCTAGGGTCGTAAACCCCTTTCAGGAGGGACGAAAATGACGGTACCTCCAGAAGAAGGTCCGGCCAACTACGTGCCAGCAGCCGCGGTAAGACGTAGGGACCGAGCGTTGTCCGGAATTATTGGGCGTAAAGAGCTCGTAGGTGGTTCAGTAAGTCGGATGTGAAAACTCGGGGCTCAACCCCGAGACGCCATCCGATACTGCTGTGACTAGAATTCGGTAGAGGAGTGTGGAATTCCTGGTGTAG
>CALHFG010000054.1 GCA_938029215.1 uncultured Acidimicrobiales bacterium
TCTTGGGGGCCAACCGGGGGAGCGGTCGGGCTGAGGACAAGGGACGCCGCGACAAAGGTGGCCATGAGGCCAAGGGTGACGCCGACGTCTTGGGCGCGTTTTCGAGTATTGGACTCCACACATGCTGAACGACCTATCCCGCTCCTCGCTTGAGTTTTGACTTTTGCAAGCGGATATAGCCCGGTTTACCCAAATGGGTACTCTGCGTGGCCATCGTCACTTTGTAACAAAACGATATCGCCGAACCCCTGTAGCTGCGGAGAGTGGCGATCTTCCAAAGTCGATATATGACAATGACCGCTCGTTGGGCATGGTTCAACAAGCTAATATCGACCTTGGGTGAAATGTACCGTTCACTGGCAATTCCCTGAGACTGACTGGTAGAAATTGTCTGGCCCGCAAGGCAGGCCAATGGGAATAACGTGTGGAGGCGACCCGTAATGACAACAACAATTGTTCTAATTCTTGTTGTGCTCAATCTCGTGTTGCTGATCCTTGGATTGGCGGCATGGCGCCTCTTCCGTTCTGATCCGAATCCCACGGTGAGTGATCCCCTCGGAGTCCCGAGGGTCGCGCGGGTGAGCGGCATTGTGGGCACTCTCAGTGATGGAAGTGGCTCTGGCCAGCCCGGAGCGGCCAAGTCGATCGTGGCCACAACCGCTGCTCAGGCATCCTCTGACGCTCCCCGTGAGGCCTCGTCAGGCTCGTCGTCGACTCGTCCTTCCGCAGCGGCGGCTTCGGCCGAAGATGCCGATTCCAATCTGGCACTTCCCGGCTTGTTTGCTATCGACACCGGAGCTCCAGACTCCCTGACTCAAGCCGCAGACGCAGCTGCGTCTGCGGGCTGAATAGGCGAAGGGCGCTTCCAAATATGTGCGGGATTTCAGGCGAACATCGTAGAGACGGCAGCAGGCCGTCTCCAGAACAACTCAGGACCATGGCCACGTGCATGGTGCACCGCGGGCCCGACGACGACGGGATACTTACCCTCCCGGGCATCGGTTTCGGATTCCGCCGTCTCTCGATCATCGATCTCGAGGGCGGAGCGCAGCCCCTCACCGGCTGCACGGAGAAGGTGTGGATCCAAGGCAATGGTGAGATCTACAACTACCGAGAGCTGCGTTCAGAGCTTCTGAGGCTCGGGCATCAGTTCGCCACCGACTCCGACATCGAAGTGATCGCTCACGGCTACGAGGAGTGGGGCGACGATGTGGTTCACCGCCTCAACGGCATGTTCGGCATCGCCATTTGGGACGTCGAGAGGGCTCGGCTTCTCCTCGCTCGAGATCATCTCGGTGTGAAGCCCCTGTACTACCTCGACACCGGCAGTCGGGTCTTGTTCGGCTCGGAGATGAAACCGATCTTGAGCAATCGGGAAATCACCGCCGAGCTCGATCCTGACGGGCTGCGCCTCTTTCTTCATTTCGGCTATGTGCCCGCGCCGCACACGCTCGTCAAGGGCCTTAAGAAGTTGCAGCCCGGCCATCTGCTGATCTCCGATGCAAACGGTTCGACCGTGCGACGCTATTGGGAAGCCAACGCCGCGATCAATACAGACATCTCGGTGGAAGAAGCCGTTGAGGTCTACCACGAACTCACCAACGCTGCGGTGGAGCGGCAGATGGTGAGCGACGTGCCAGTTGGCATCCTGCTTTCAGGTGGCGTCGACAGTGCGATGATCCTTGCGGCTGCGAGCGACCGCACGAACCAACAGCTCTCCACCTTTACCGTCGGGTTCGGCGACGACTTCCAGATGGACGAAGCACGTCAGGCTGCGGGAACCGCGGCCATGTTCAACACCGACCACCACGAGATCCGGATCAAGCCCAGAAGCTTTCCCGAGGTCTTCGAGCAGTCGCTGTGGCACATGGAGGAGCCGGTGCTCTCGCAGAGCACCTTTGCGTTCCAGATGTTGACTGCCGAAGTTCGCAAGCACGTCAAGGTGGTGCTCACCGGCCAAGGGGCTGACGAACCGTGGGCTGGTTACCACCGCTACATCGGCGAACGCTACGGGGCCAACGCTCGGTGGTTGTTCGGCTCAACGGCGGCCGCCGCTGTTGCCAACGTCGTACCGGGTGGCGCCCGCCTACGCCGAGCGACTGCCTCACTTGGCGAGTCAGACCCGATCGAACGGTTCACCGCGATTCACCAGGTGTTCAGCCCGGAGCAGGTGTCCTCGAACGCTCGTGGCGCATTGCTCGACGCCAACGTCGCCCCTCAGGACGCTATTCGCTATTGGCAAAAGCCCGTGGAGCACCTAGACCAGTTCAGTCAGCTGCTGCATGTTGACTGCCGAATGTCCCTTGCTGACGACCTTCTTTTCTACGGCGACAAGCTCTCGATGTCCAACAGCGTCGAAGCCCGTGTGCCATTTCTCGATCGTGAGCTCTTCGATTTCGTTGAGACGCTTCCCCCGTCGTTCAAGCTTCGGATGGGTCGCGGCAAGTACGTTCACAAGCTCGTCGCTGAGAAGATGCTCCCGCGAGAACTTGTGCATCGCACCAAGCGAGGCTTCGACACACCTGTAGACCAATGGTTCGCCGATGACTTCTCGCCGCTGCTGCATGAGAACGTCCTGGCGTCGGACTCGCTGTGTTCGTCAATTCTCGACCGCGAGCTCATCGTCGGACTTCTCGACGACCACATCTCGGGCCGACGCAACAACCGGCGTCAGCTCACCGCGCTGCTTTCTTTGGAACTCAGTGCACGGCAGGTTCTGACCCGACCTGCCGTACCCCCGTCCCACTCGGAAAATACACAAGTAACGGAAGTAACAGTATGAACATCGCAATCTTTGGCCTCGGCTATGTCGGCACCGTAACGGCCGCCTGCTTCAGCGGACTGGGACACAACGTCATTGGCGTTGACACCAGCCAGTCCAAGGTCGACAAGTTCAACGCTGGAACGAGCCCAGTCCTGGAACCAGGCGTTCCGGAGCTGCTGGCCGAAGGTCTCGCAGCTGGTCGGATTCGTGCCACCACCGATGCGGCAGAGGCAGTGCAAAGCACCGACATCTCCCTGGTCGCAGTTGGAACCCCTAGTCGGGCTAACGGCGACATCGACCTCACCTACATCGAGCGCGTGGCAGCCGACATCGGCAACGCGCTCCGTGACTCGGACCGGGATGGGCAGCACGTTCTCGTAATTCGAAGCACCGTGCTTCCTGGCTCGGCCGATATTGCGGGTCGGATTCTCGCCGAGACGAGCGGCCGCACGCTCGGTGAGGGATGCGGCGTCGCCGTGAATCCCGAGTTCCTCCGTGAAGGTATGGGTGTCGCCGACTTCCAGAACCCGCCGCTCATTCTTGTTGGCGCCGACGACGAGAACACCGGCAAAATGGTGATGTCGCTGTATGACGGCATCGACGCAGAGCGCATCATCGAACCGGTCCGCCTGGCCGAGATGGTCAAGTACGCCAACAACAGCTGGCACGCCACCAAGGTCACCTATGCCAACGAGATCGGTGTGATTGCACAGGGCCTCGGCGTAGACGGCACTCGGGTCATGGAGATCCTGTGTGCCGACACAAAGCTCAACATCTCAAAGGCGTATATGCGTCCAGGTTTCGCCTTCGGTGGTTCCTGCCTGCCCAAGGATGTCCGGGCCATTACCCACGCAGCGAAGGAGAACGACGTAGCTGTGCCGCTGCTGTCGAGCCTTCTGTTGAGCAACAGCATTCACGTGCAGCGGGTCATCGACAAGCTTCTCGAGTGGCACCCCGGGCAGATCGGTTTCACCGGGCTTGCCTTCAAGGCGGGCACCGACGATCTTCGAGAGAGCCCGATCGTTGAGGTCGTAGAGCGCATGCTCGGCAAGGGATTCGCATGCCGAATCCATGATGCCGAGGTAAACGCGCCCGATTTGATCGGTGGAAACCGGGCCTACATCGAGGCCGAAATTCCTCACCTCAATCGACTTCTGACCGATGAACTGGCCGAGCTGGTCGAGCACTCCGACGTCGTCGTTGTGGCCAAGAACAGCCCCGAGCTCGAAGAGCTCCTTCGTGCCAACCCTGAAAAGCCCGTCCTCGATCTTGTTCGAGTCGCCGAAGACATTCGCAGCCGTGACAACTACGTCGGCGTTGCGTGGTGAGTGGAGAAACAATGACTGAACGACCACACGTACTGCTGCTTGTAGAAAACGCCGCGGTTCCTCACGACCGCCGGGTCTGGAACGAGGCGCGCTCACTTCAGCGCAACGGCTACGACGTCACCGTCCTCGGACCCAAGAACAAAAAGATGGGCCTAACCGCCAGCGACGAAGTCTTGGAAGACGTAACCATCCGTCGGTTCGCAATGCCCTTCGGCGGCCCGAAGAAGATCGACTTCCTCCTCGAGTACGGCTGGGCAGCGCTCATCGCTCACATCGAGGCGTTCCGGATCTATCGCAAGCGGCCGTTCAAGCTGGTGCACGTTGCCAACCCGCCGGACATCTTTTTCGGCCTCAAGTGGATGCTTGGCCGCAAAGGCGTGAAGTTCATCTTCGACCAACACGACCTCAGCCCTGAGACCTACCAGAGCAAGTTCGACGAGCCCAAGAACGACATCGTTCACCGCACGCTTGGCTGGCTCGAACGACTCACCTATAAGGCGTCGGACTCGGTCATCGTGACTAACGAGAGCTACCGCGAGCGTGCCGTTGGGCGTGGCAAGAAGGCCGACAGCGACGTGTTCACCGTTCGCAACAGTCCGGACCGGAACCTGTTCAAGGCGCGCGACGCGAAGCCGGAATTGAAGGACGGCTATAAGCACATGGTCGTCTTCGTAGGCACCATGGGCTACCAAGACGGTGTCCATGTGCTTCTGGATGCTGCCAAGTACGTGAGGCAGGACCGGGAACGCTCCGAGGTGCTCTTCGTCGTAATGGGTACAGGCGACTCGTTCGAGGCGCTACAGGAACAACACGAGCGGCTCAATCTGGGCGAGGGCGTCCGTTTCACCGGGTTCATTCCCGACGACGAGATGCTCGACTACCTGGCGACCGCAGACGTCGGCGCTGCTCCAGATCTTGAAAGCCCACTAAACGACATCTCCACGATGATCAAGACCATGGACTACATGTCCATGGGGATCCCCGTCGTGTCGTTCGATCTCACCGAGTCTCGTGTCTCCGCCGGAGACGCCGCCATCTACGCAAAGCAGCACACTGCTGAGGCATTTGGGGACGCGATTATCGAACTCATCGATGACCCAGACCGACGAGCCGCAATGGCCGACATCGGACAGGCTCGCATCGACGGTCCGCTCAGCTGGGATCACAGCACCGAGAACTTGCTGGCTGCGTATCGCTGTGCCTTAGGCAAGGGCGATACCAAGACCCTCGGCAAGAGCAAGGCACTCGGCAAGAAATGACGTACCTGGGTCGCCGCCGCGGGCGCGTCGCTGTCATCAGCGTCGCAGCCGCCCTGATCGCCGGAGCTTGCTCCGGTGGATCTGGCGACCCTGAAAACGCTCTCGGAGCTGACACAGGAGTTGTCTCCTACGGAGCCGAGGATGCATCCCCCGTCACCATCGCAGAAGTAGCCGATGAGTTCAGCGCCTTGCCGCTCGCCATTTGGGCGAATGCTGGTGCAAAGGTCAGCTACACCGACAACCGATTCGACGTCGTCGACTTCGGTGCCGAAGCTAGCGACGGAAACGACGATGCCTGGGCATTCAACAAGGCGATAGCGGCTGCTGTTCAGGCTGGTGGCGGAGTAGTCACCGTGCCCGACGGTACGTTCCTGCTTCAAGAGACCGTGCGCCTCGACTCCAACGTCATCCTGCGGGGTAATGGCCGATCAACCCGCCTCGAACTTGACCTGCAGGACCAAAGCGGGTTCGGAATTGCCGCGGCCGGCACCGCCGATGACGCCTGGAGCGATCTCGAAGCCGACCTCGCGGCCGGTGCAGAATCGATCGATCTTCCGTTCGAACCTTCAACCCGATTGGTTGAGTTGGAACAGGACAACACCGAGCAAATTCTCACCAAGCCCGAGTGGGACGTTACCTGGGGCGAGGCTTCCGAAGGTGAAATGATTGTCGTCGACGGCGGTCGCCTCGAATCAGCGCTGGTTTCCACTTACTCCCGGACCCGCAACGCCCGCGCTCGTGAGGTTCAGCCAGTCGAAAACGTTGGTGTCGAGGACCTCACCATCATTCGACTCGACGAGGGCTATGGCCACACGATTTCATTCCGGTACGCGTTGAATGCCTGGGTAAACAACGTGGTCAGCACTCGGACCTCGTTCGCCCATGTAGGAATCGAGCAGACTGCACGCTGCACCGTGAGCGACAGCATTCTGCACGATGCCACCGACTTTGGCGACGGTGGCCGGGCCTACGGCGTCAGCTTGGCTCGCCATACGACTGGATGCGCAGTGGTCAACAACACGCTGTACGACCTCCGCCACGCTCTCATCATCCAGCTCGGTGCGAGCGGAAACGTCTTTGCCTACAACCACGCTCGCGGCTCAGCCGGGTATGAAGACCGCCGCCCTCGAGCCGACATCTCTCTTCACGGCCATTGGCCCCAACGCAACCTTTTCGAAGGCAACATTGTCGATCGCATCGAGATCGCCGACTGGTGGGGCCCTGCCGGCCCGCAAAATACCTTCTTACGCAACTGCGTACTAGATCACGTGATTTTGCTCGACTTCTCCGAAGAGCAGCTCTTCGCTGGCAACGTCTTTGGCGTTAGCGAAATCACTATCGATCCGTCAGTCCAGGTCGCCACGTTCATTGCGAACGAGGGTGACTCGGCTCCGGATTCCGGCAGCGATTCGTCGCTTCCGGTCTCTCTGTGGCGTAACGATGCGCCGCAGTTTCTAGGTGGTCAATGGCCGCCAATCGATCCGTCGCAGGGTTCACCCTCTTGCGACCTTCCGGCCTCTGGTCGGTCACCGCTTGGCAACCGGTAACTCCGCAATTACCAACCACCTATCTCAACCAAGAGAGCACAGACAAGGGCGTGCAAATGAGCAACATGGATAATTCAAACAACATTCGGGTCGGCATTGTCGGCTGTGGCTACTGGGGTTCCAAGCACGTTCGGGTGCTGTCCTCGCTCCCCGGTGTCGAAGTGACGCTGATCGACCGTGATGAAGGGAAGCGCAAGGCTCTCGAGCCCTCGTTCCCCATTCGCGCTTCGGTGCCCGAGCTCACCGACGTCATCGACGACCTCGATGCGCTGGTGATCGCGACTCCGCCAACCACGCACTATCCCATTGCCAAGCAGGCCCTCGAAGCCGGTCTTCATTGCATGGTCGAAAAGCCATTCACCACGACCGTCGCACACGGCCAAGAGCTGGTGGACCTCGCCGCAGCGAAGGATCTCCGCCTCATGGTCGGGCACACCTTCGAGTTCAACGCAGCTGTCTGGAGCCTCAAGCAGGTCATCGAAGACCCGTCCTTCGGTGCTGTCCGGTACATCAACTCCGCTCGACTGAATCTCGGCCTCTACCAGCCCGACGTCGACGTGCTTTGGGACCTCGCACCCCATGACATCTCGATCATGAACTACGTGCTCGGTGCAAGCCCGACCCACGTTTCGGCCTGGGGCCTCAAGCTCATGGGCGAGCGGCCCGACGTCGCCTACCTGAACATGCGCTATGACCAGATCGACGTGAGCGCTTCGATCCACGTCAGCTGGCTCGATCCCATGAAGGTTCGCCGCACCACCATCGTCGGCGAGGATGCCATGGTCGTGTACGACGATATGAACGTCGAAGAGCGGATCCGTGTCTACGACAAGGGCGTAAAGAAGGAAGGCGGCATGTCGGGTAACGGCCCGGGAATCCCGCTTTCGTACCGTCACGGCGACATCCACAGCCCCTTCGTTGACTTCAAGGAGCCTCTCGGACTCGAGTTGGGTGGCTTCGTAGATGCCATCCGCACCGGCGAGGCACCTCCGGTAACAGGCGAGAGCGGGCTGGACGTAGTGTCCGTCCTCTGCGCAGCTGAGGAATCCCAACGCCAGAACGGCCAGTGGGTCCCCACCAAGCCGGCCGTGATCGACCTCAACGAGCACTCCACAAATGGTTCCAGCAACGGCGTAAGCAGCAACGGCGCCTCTCTGCAGCGATCCGCCTAACCATATTCACCGCACTACTGATTCTCGAAAGCAAAGAAGACCTGAAATGACTAACCCAGTTAAGTTCCTCGACCTACACACCACCCACTCGCAGGTGCGCCCCGCACTCGACGAAGCCTGGAATCAAGCTCTTGAGACCAGCGGTTTCGTTGGTGGCAAGCACGTCGACCTCTTTGAGGCCGAGTTCGCCGCCTACTGCGAGGCTGACTACTGCGTAGGCGTCGGCAATGGAACGGATGCACTCGAGCTCATCCTTGACGCCCTCGAAATCGGGCCTGGCGATGAGGTCATCGTGCCTGCTAACACCTTCATCGCGACCGCCGAGGCGGTAGCGCGTGTGGGAGCCACGCCGATCTTTGTGGACGTCGACCCGACCACCGCGTTGATCACCGGTGAGACCGTTGCACCTGCAATTACCGAGCGCACGAAGGCCGTAATGGCCGTTCATCTCTATGGGCAGACCGTCAACATGGACGATCTTCTTGCCGTCTGTGACCCCGCCGGCGTCAAGGTCATCGAAGACTCTGCCCAGGGACATGGCGCTACCTGGCGTGGACGTCGCGCTGGCTCGATGGGCATCGCGGCTGGTTTCAGTTTCTACCCGGGCAAGAACCTGGGTGCTCTCGGTGATGGAGGTGCAGTGACGACCAACGACGCTGCTTTGGCCGAGGTCATCCGCAGCAAGGCCAACCACGGACGCAAGCTCGACACCAAGTACGAGCACCATGTGCTCGGCCGCAACAGTCGACTCGACGGTTTCCAGGCCGCCGCGCTGCGCATCAAGCTCGCCGAGCTCGACCGCTGGAACGAGGGTCGGCGCAACGCAGCCGCCCTCTACCGCAAGTTCCTGCCCGAGTCGTTCGTGCCGTACGTCGAGATGGAAGACGCCAAGAGCGTCTACCACCTTTTCGTCGTGCGCACGACCAAGGTTGATCGCGACACCGTTGGAGCTGCACTCCAGGCTGAGGGAATCCAGTGGGGAATTCACTACCCGATCCCGTGCCATATTCAGGTTCCGTTCATGGTCGAGGACAACCCGACGTTCCCGGTTAGCGAGGAGCAGGCGGTTCAGATCATGTCTCTGCCAATGCACCCTCACCTGACCCCGGCCGAGGTCGAGCGCGTGTGTGCCGTACTGGCAAGTGTCGAAGCTGCTGCCGATTCGGCCGCGGCCTAGCTACCGGGACGGATAAGGAAAGCCATGGTTCTCACAGCACCACCCGAGCAGCGTCCGGGCACACCGGGGGACAGAGGTTCGGCTCCTCTCCCCACGGTGATTGTCCCGGCGGACATCCGGCCTCCGTGGCGGGTCGTCTTCGGCGCGCTGTTGCTCGGGGTGCTGTGTACCTTCCTCGGCGCTCAAGGCGCCTACTTTGCCGAGTCAGCCAAGACCGAGGTCTGGCAGGCAGTCGGCGAGATCGAGTTCCGCGATGCGAACCTCTTTCCTGAGACCGTGGCAGTCACGCTGGAAAGTCCCAGTATTTGGCAGCCGATTTCGCAGCGCGAAGGCATCTCCGACCGCGATTTCAAAGAGTGGTACTCGGCCGAGGTTGCCGGCGGAACCCAGATCGTCCGGGTGAAGTTTGCCGACCCCGATCGCCAGCGTGCGCAGCGCATCGTCGACGGGGTAATCGATGCCTACTTCACCCGCTTCCGCCTGCCGAGCGAGGTCGATCAGCGCGAAGCGATCAATGCTCGCCTCGATGAACTCCGCGCCGATGAGTCCGCGCTACAAGATCGTCTGCTCGACCGGTCCGAATTGCCTCGTGAGCTTCAGATTGACTTGCAGAACGAACTTCTGCGAAACCAAGGTCAACAGACCACTCTGTCCATCGCGCTCAACGACTCGTTCGCAGAGTCTCAAAAACGTATAGATACCCAGGCGCGTCGACTTTCTGAGGTCGCCTATATCGAAGACGAGCCTCTCGAACCGACGCCGCTGAAGGCAGCAGTCTTTGGTGCCGGTGCCGGTGGTCTCGTTGGTGTAGTCGCCATATATCTGGCGCTGCACCGTACGGCTATGCCTCAGACGCCGGCCATCGATCTCCGTGACCCGTCCGGGTCGAAGAAGGCCGCCCGACGCCGCTTCCGGCCCGTCGGGGGCGTGCTTGGCCGGTTCGCCAAGCGATCCACTGACGTAGTCGCATCGGCACTCTTGCTTCTGGTTCTCTCCCCCTTGTTCTTCCTTATTGCGCTGGCGGTTCGACTCACCAGCAAGGGTCCGGCCTTCTTTCGCCAAGAGCGCGTGGGACAACACGGTGAACATTTCGAGATCTTGAAATTCCGCACCATGACCGTCAACAATGACGACAGCGAGCATCGCGCCTACATCCAGTCGATGCTTGAAGGGCAGACCGAGTCCGGCGCCGATGGCGGCACCGTTGTTCACAAGCTGCAAGACAGCCGCGTAACCCGCATCGGTGGCATCCTCCGCCGTTTAAGCCTTGATGAACTCCCCCAACTCTGGAACGTTCTGAGCGGAGAAATGAGCCTCATTGGGCCACGTCCTGCATTGCCTTGGGAACACGAAATGTTCGCCGAGGAACACCAACAACGCGTGCGTGCCGTTCCCGGCTGCAGCGGCCTCTGGCAGACTTCGGGCCGCAACATGCTCACCATGAGCGAAATGCTCGATCTAGATATCCAATACATCGAACGGTGGAGTTTCTGGCGTGACGTCGGAATTCTCATCAAAACACCGTTCGCCATCCTTAGAGGAGACGGTGCCCGATGACGGCTCTCGACGACGCCCCCAAGACAACTTCGGCCAACGGGGCCGACCTGCCAAACGTGCTCGATGAGAACGTGGTGGTTGGTTATCAGGCTGAGCGCGGCTCCAAGGAACCGCTCGACATGGGCGGCGATGCCCGTCTGCGGTCTGGCACCATCATCTACACCGGATCCAGGATCGGAAACGGGCTCACCACCGGCCACAACGTCATCGTTCGCGAAGACTGCGAGATCGGTGAAGACGTCTCCATTTGGGCAAACACCGTCGTCGACTACGGCGTACGAATCGGTGATCGCGTGAAGATCCACACGAATTGCTATATCTCCCAGTTCACGGTGATCGAGGATGACGCGTTCATGGCGCCTGGCGTGAATTGTGCCAACGACCTCTATCCCGGCAATGACGAAAGCGCAGACGTGATGGCCGGCCCACACATCGGCAAGGGCGCCCAGATCGGCGTCGGTGTCACACTGCTTCCGTATGTGAAGATCGGCGCCGGAGCAATCATTGGATCGGGCGCGGTCGTCACCAAGGACATTCCAGCCGGAATGGTTGCAGTAGGTAACCCAGCCCGCGTCACCAAGGCCGTAGCCGACCTCGTTCCCATCTCTACCCGGGACGACATCCGACCCCCTAGCAGCAGCGACCACGCTGACACTCAGAACGGGAACCCCAGCAATGACTGACCTCAATGGAATTGAGACGATCGATCGTGACGATCCGCGGTTTACCGCGATCGCTGACGCAACGACCTTCTCCGGCTTCACCGCGCTTGCCGAAGCCAACCCGGAACGCCCGTCGAACCGCCGTATCGCCGCCATGGCACTAATTGCACTGTTCTTGGCGGCGGTGCTTGCTCAGATCACGTTCCTGGTGTCGACCCAGCTCACCGATGAGTACCGCGCTCGGGCCGAGGTTCAGTATCGCGGATCCGCCTGGACAGAGACCCAGGACGTTGCGGTCCAAAGTCGCTCCCTCACCGCCCCCGTCGCTGCCGAATTCAACATCCCGATCAAGGACTTCGAAGAGAATCTCGATGCGGGTCTTGTGCCCGGAACCCAGATTCTTCGAATCGACTACATCGACGCCGACCAAGAGCTTGCTCGGTCCATCGTGGACCGTCTCTCGACCGACTACATCTCAGAAATTAGCGAACTGCCCAGCAGCGATGCGACAGCCATTCTGGAGCGCGAGCTCGCCGAGGTCGAGACCGAGATCGAGCTTCGTCAGCAAGAGCTGCGTGATATCGCTGCCAAGATCGACGGAAAACGAAACGACGAGAGCAACGTCGCCCGTGATGAAAACGGCGAAGTTGAAATCGGTCTCGATGGACAGCCGATCGTTATCACCGATGACGCCCAGGATCGGGCCGATCAGCAGGCAGCCCAGCAGCTGCTCAGCTCGCTCCGGGTTCGCAAGAACGATCTCGAGTTCCGACTGCTCGACACCGAGCTCCGCAAGTTGGACAAGTTGGAGAACGGCTCGCCCGAAGTCATTACTGCGCCTTTCGTGTTCGAGGACCCCGTGTTCCCCCGGCCTCGCCTCTTTGCTGCCATTGCGTTCGTCGTTGGTCTAGCTATTGGCGGAGTCATCATGATGCTCAATTGGAACCGCACGGCATGGGCCAGCATCGACCGCCTCACCAACCGCCTTCCCGGCGGCAACACAATCGAGCTGTAGACCCGTGACAGCCCTGCTCACACATCGCTCCGTGGGACTCGATCCCAACGGCATCGGCGTGACTGCGCGCGCCCAAATGAGGGCAAACCTCATTTCGGCTGCTCCAGGGCGGGGGGAGCAGTAATGCTCGTCCGGACAAACACCACCGTGGTGGGAGACTCCGCCACCTCGGCGATCTGGACTCTCATTTCGCGTGTCACCGGGTTCGGCCGCGTGCTCCTGATCGGAGCGATTCTCGGACCGTCATTCTTCGGGAACCTCTTCCAGCTGGCGAACCAGATGCCTTGGATCGTCTTCGATCTGGCGATCGGCGCGCTTCTCGGAGCGTTGCTGGTTCCCGAGCTGGTCAAGCACATTTCCAATGACGACACGGCTCGGACGGAGCGGATTGCCGGTGGATTCCTAGGAATCGTTCTGTCGGCATTTACCGCCATTGCAATCCTGGTGATGATCTTCTCCACGCAGATCGCTTCGTTGATGGCTTGGCAGATCGACGACCCGGCAACCAAGCAGCTGTTCATCGAAACCGGACGGCCGCTCCTGTGGCTCACGGCTCCCCAGCTGGTTGGGTACGGCATCGCCATGACCGGACAGGCCGTGCAGCACGCCACCGGCCACTATCTGATCCCGGCGGCCGCATCGATTTTGGAGAACCTCACCGTCATCGGAACCCTCCTGGTCTTCGCAGTGGTCTTCGGTACCGGAGCGACCCTGGGCAACCTCCAGGGCGGCGAGATCTATCTTCTGGGACTCGGTTCGTCCGCCGGCGTAGCGATGCACGCGATCGCTCAGGTTATTGGCGCACGCCGAGTCGGCCTGAAGATTCGTCCTCGTTGGGGTTGGACTGACCCGGACGTCCAGTCGGTGCTGCGCACCGCAGTACCCACTTCAGCCACCGCGATGCTCAACGGCATGCGGCTGTTCGTCATGCTGATCGCAGCTAACACTGTCGCTGGCGGTGTCGTCGCATTTCAGTTGGCGCTCAATGTGCTCAACCTGCCGGTAGCCCTTGGTTCCAAGCCGGTTGCCTATGCGCTGCTACCACGCCTATCCAGGCACCACCAAGCGGGAGAGGGCGATGAGTTCTCGGACGGGTACCGCCGCGGTGTGGGCCTTGCATCGATGCTCAACGTTCCGGCAGCCGTAGCCGCCCTGGCGATCGGCTGGTTTGCCGCCGGTGCGGTTGCCGTAGGAGAAATGGACACTGTCGAAGGTCGAACACTGCTATCGCTGGTCCTGGTCGGTATCGCGGGAGCGATCGTCGGCGAAGGGCTGCAGCAACTGGCAGTGGCTGCGTCCTACGCCAAGGGTGACCCGTTCGGACCTCTCAACAGTCTTGCGCTCCGCGTGCTGGTCACGTTCATTGGTATTGGCATCTCGCTCGCCTACCTCGATGGGGCCGAGGCGGTGCTCGGAATCGCCGTATCAATGAGCATCGCAGACCTGTTGGCCTCCGGGTATCTACATCGTCGTCTGAGCGCGTCCTTCGGTCAGGCTCATCCGGCCACCATTGGTCCGTACCGGCTCACGTCATCGGTCCTTCGGACCACGGGGGCCTCGGTTGTGTCCTTCGGCCTCGGCGGCTTCGCCGCGGCCATGCTCTCCATGAACAGTGTGTTCGAAGCGCCTGCTCAACGAGCGGGCGCCACCATCGCCATCCTCGGCGTCGCACTCCTCGCCTTCGTTGGAGTTCGCTCCCGAATGGACGACGAGATTGTGGGCCTCTTCGATCAGCTCCGACCAGCAGGGAGAGGCCGATGACCGCCGTAGTTGAGCCGCGAGAAACCAAGAAAGAGCCGGTCGAGTCGGCGCCTGCTTCGTTGTTGGCTCCCTTCGACCTGATGCGGGTCGACACCCAGGCCATCCCCGTGGAACGTACGCGTGGCTGGATCGATCACATGCTCGGTTTCTTTGTGGTGCCGCCACATAGTCGCCGATGGATACTGGCCATCGCACCCTTGCTTGCTCTGTTGGCGGGCGGTGTAGCCGCCGCGGTAGACATCCTGATCGGCGCCGCGTTCATCGGCATCGTTGGCCTCACCGTTCTCACCTGGAACCACCCGCCGATCGCCGGTTACGCAATGGTCGCGGCAGCTCCGGTGATCGTCGGTTTTAGTCGGGGTCAGGTTCTACCGCTTCTGCGTCCGAACGAAGCCCTGCTCTTTGCGCTCTGCGGAATCCTGGGCGCACGATGGTTGCTCTACAACCGACGCATCACGTTCAAAATGAACCGGGTCGACTTCTGCATCGGAGCGATAGTTCTCTTCGGGTTCCTATCGCCGTTGCTCCTGCAGCTTGGACGTCTTCGGCCCGTGAGTCCCGACGACATCTTTTACTCATTGGTGTTCGTTCGGATCGCCCTGCTCTATGGGCTGATTCGTCACACGATCCGCACCCCTGGTCAGGTTCGCACCGCCATTGGTTTCAGCTTGGCGGCTGCAACGTTCCTCGGCGTCGTCGGAATCATGGACAGCGGAAACTTCTTGGGCTTCGCCGAGAAACTCGACCCGTACTTCCCGAGCGCGAGCTACTTGACCGACGACGGCCGCGGAGCTGCGTCCATCGGCAACCCCATCGGCTTCGGCGTCTATCAAGCCATCAACGCCCAGCTCGCGCTGGCGATGCTGCTGGGTGGCGAGCGCCCTCGTCGAATTCTGGCGATCCCTGCGCTCGTCTGTAGCGTGGCGGTGTTCGGAAGCGGACAGATTGGTCCCGTGCTCTCGTTCTGCGTCGGACTCGTCGCCCTGGCACTCATAACCCGGTCAACCCGCCGCCTCATCTCGTGGTCGCTGCCGTTCCTGATCGTGGTTTCGATCATTGCTGTGCCGTTGGCCCAGCGCCGACTGACCGGGCTTGAGGGCGTTGCCGTTCCATCTTCGGTACGTGAGGGAATCGCACGCATCGAGGGCCCCGACGCTGGCCGAGCGCTGTTTGAGGCCAATCCGGGGTCATCGTGGGACGTTCGTATCTACAACCTTGAGACGTTCTTCCTGCCAGAGTTCTCCGAGAGTGCCAACCTTCTGCTTGGCGTGACCCCGCAAGCCCGTGTCTCATCTCCGAACAAGGGCGAAGAATTCATCTGGATCGAATCCGGCCATTTGTGGCTGCTCTGGAGCGGCGGTGTTCCGCTGTTTCTCACCTGGTTTGCTCTGATAGGTGTCGGCATGTGGACGGCGCGTCGCGTGATGCGAACAACCGTCGGTCCCATCGGGATCGCAGCTGCGGCGACCTTCTCAATTCTCATGACTGTCAATGTCGCTCAGACCTTTGACCCTCACATGACGCTGCGCGGAACGGCGGACATTCTGTACCCGATCCTTGCGTTGTCGGTCACCGGCTTCGCGGCAAAGTCGATGCCCCGCTCGGCCAACCAGACGCCCGTGGAGGTCGTTTCGTGAAGTTCCCCGTACCCGCACCTCGGGTCACCCACACCGGTTTTGCGGTCATGACCGATGGGCCGTCTGAAATCTCGGTCGACTCCGTTGTCGTTCGCCGGTTCGATGATGCCACCGCCACCTCGTTTACTACCGACATGTCCAAGCGTGAGGCTCGCTCGTTCCGTCGAATCGTTCGTCTTGCTGACCTTGAAGTCGGTCCGGCCTATCTCGCCTCAGCCGAAGATGGCGCCCCAATTCTTGCTGCGCTCCGCATCCCCGGTGGCCCCAAGACCGCCGAAAACCGACGGTCTCATTTCGGGCGGGCGATGCCGCTGGTGGGCGAACGAGAACACTTCCTGGCTGAAGTCTGGGTCGCAAAGTCGGCCACTCCTGCGGGGATTTCCGCTGCATTGGGAGCGCTTGCGTTCCTCGACCCGCCTGCCACCCTCGCCCGCACGGTGATCTTGGTCGCAGAGCCGAGCCGTCGTCGTTCCGCCAGCAACTCCTCTCTTCTTTCCGCTCTCGCCGGTTCAGGGTTCACGCCCTACATCCACTGTGTCTCCCAGTTCAACTGGAAACGACCGTGGCGGCGCCGTATCGACTGGATCGGGCCGCCTCCACCGGCCCGATCCGTCATTTCGTCCACCGGTGTGCCCGGTGGGACTTCGGTCGCACACGCGACCGCTGCCGCGAGCTCAAGCCGCGGCACTGACTCAGGAAAACCACTAGCGATGCCAACCACGCTCACACAGGAGGTGACGCCATGACCGGGCGCACACCAGACAGCAACGGCCAACCGAGCAAGGTCGTCCAGGCCGCGATCGACGCCACGTTCGACATTGGGGACCTAGGGGAGCAACTCACTCGAGTAACCACCACGCTCGACGCTCTGCAGCGTGACAACCAGCTTCTCTCCGACGCAGTTACCGAAACCCAGGAGCTACTGGAAAAGGCCCAGATCTCAGAACGCAAGGCGCAAGAGACCGCCGACGCTGGCAAGCGTGAGATCGGTCGATTGCAGGCGGCGGTGGATCGTCGTGACGCTGAGCTTGTCAAAGTGGAAGATGAGCTCACGAAGATGCGCTCAGAGCGAACCGACTGGGAGTCGGTCGTCCTCGCCGAACGGGATGCTGCCATCGAAGAGCAGACCGCCGACCTTGCGACCGCCAGAGCCGAAATGAGAGCACTGAACGACCGCATCGCCCACCTCGAAGACGAGCTTTCCTTAGAACGTCAACGCACCGCCCCCGACACTCATCTGGTGCAACTGATGACAACGGCCGGGACCACACTGCTGATCGACGGTGAAGACCTCGTCCGTACCGGCTGGCCCGAGCTTGCCCCCGAGCGCCGTCGCGGTCAGGTCATCGAGGCAGCCAGTCGTTTCCACCAGCGCCATGGTGTCAATACCGAAGTCATCCTGGCATCGGCCGAAGGCTGGGATCCTGACGAGCCTGCCCCCGCCGGCGTCAGAATTCGTGTCCCACATGAGGGCATCGCCATTTCGGCCTGCCTGTCGCGACTCGCACGGGCCTATGGCTCCGGTGCACCCCTGGTAACCGTCAGTTCTTCTGCGGCCGAGGAGCCGTGGATTTCCACCGCACGGGCAGCCTCCCTCATGGGCCTGCCGGTGTCTCAACATTCACACCACAACCAAGATCTCGAATCAGCTATGGAGGAAGAGAAATGACAACCCCAAAGAAAGGAACACTCTCACGGGTGTTCTCGGCGGCAGTACTGCTGTCGACGCTAGTGGTGGCAATGGTTGCCACCGCATCGCCCGCTGCGGCGATTGAGCCTGCAGCGTTCAGATCGATCGCCGCCGGTGACGATCACCAATGCTTCCTCAGCGGAGGTGAGGTGTACTGCTCGGGAAAGAACGATTTTGGGCAGACAGGTAGGGACACCGAACGAGCCGACGTGCTCGTTCCGACCAAGGTCCCCGGGCTCAGTGGGGTCACGGCCATCACCGCTGGTGAGAACCACACCTGTGCCCTCATGTCAGACTCGACCGCCCGATGCTGGGGCAAGAACGACAAGACCCAGCTCGGTAACAACACCACGACCAACAGTGCAACCCCGGTTCCCGCTGGTGGTCTGACTGGCATCAAGTATCTCAACGCGGGCGACCGCCACACCTGCGCGGTGCTCAACAACGGCACCATCCAATGCTGGGGTGACAATGAATACGGTCAGCTAGGCAACGGATTCAACCAGGGCATCGCCGGTAATCCGGTTCAGGTCGTTGGAATCGCCAACGCCGTTACCGTCTCGGGTGGACAGACCCACACATGTGCAGTTGTCGACACCGGTGCCGCAAAGTGCTGGGGACGCAACAACGTTGCCCAGCTCGGCGTGGGCGGCGGTCTTTCCGATAAGCTCACCTCGACCTTCGTCACCGGACTCAGCAACGTGTCTTCGATCGCAGCCGGTTGGAACCACACCTGCGCGGTACGCAACGATGGTGCTGTCTTCTGCTGGGGCGACGACGAGTCTGGTCAAATTGGCAAAGGCTCCGTCACCGGAAACAAATACAACTCTCCCCAGCGTGTCGCTGGCGTGACTGGCGCAACCCAGGTTGCCGTTGGATTCCGGTACTCATGTGCACTCACTAACTTTGGCGAGACAATTTGCTGGGGTGACAACACCGGCGGCCAGATCGGAAACGGCCAGTCCGGCAACAACGCTGAGGTCGGTGGCACCGATCTCAACAGCCCCGTCCCCTTCCAGTCGTTGAACACAGGCGCCACCGCCATCTCCACCGGTGACCAGCACACTTGCGCCCTGACCGACGTTGGAACCTATTGCTGGGGCGATAACAACGACGGCCAGCTTGGCACGGGCAACCGAGCCGACACCACCCGCCCGACCGGAATTGCCGTCGCCGGCACCCCGGCCCCCGGTGACCCAGCACCGGCACCGGCCAGGACGCTGGAAGAGATCATTGCCCAGCCTGCGTTCAACGTTGCCGACGCCGACACGCTTCGGCTCTACAACGCATTCTTCCTGCGTGAACCCGACGTCGGCGGTGCGAACTACTGGCTTGGGTTTACCCGCAGTGGCTCTGATCTGAGTGTCCTTGCGTTGCAGTTCGCCGTTTCGACCGAGTTCCAGAACACCTACGGAACCTTGAACAACGCGCAGTATGTCGAGCAGATCTATCGCAACGTCCTGGGTCGTGACTTTGACCAGGAAGGTTATGAGTACTGGCTCGGGCTGCTCAACGATGGCTCGCTCGACCGCGGCGGCGTGGTTCGCTGGATCGCCGCCAACGACGAGTTCAAGAACGAGAACCTTTACGGTGGCAAGTAACCACTCGTAGTACTTACTGCTGAGTAACTGTCCCCATTCGTGGGGCCGGAGGCTCAAGTACCATCAAACTAATCGCCTGTGGGTTATCGGATTTCCGCCCCGATGACCCACAGGCATTTTTCTTTTGCCTTCGCTCGCCTTGGGTGGTGCGTGGCGAACGGCTCCCGTACTTCTGGGTGTTTCTGAGGGGGCTGTTCTCTGATTCTTGGAGGGTCGCTCCGGCCACCTGCGGGGAGCCTCGTTCTCGGGTTGTGAGCTGCTCCGTCCCTCCGCAGCGTTGCGGGTGTGTGGGTAGACCGATTGCGTCCACTCACGAAGCCTGCTTCTTCCCCTTCAGGGGGACTCCGCGGAACCGGAGGGGTTCTTTTGCGGTGCGTGGCGAACGCGTCGCGGATCGGGCCACCCAACCTGGGCTCAGTGTTGCTTCAGTGTGTGAGGCTGCGGCCGCGCCAGCAACGCAGCTCGAGAGGCCTCAAGGCAGAGTGAGCTAGCCGAGCTTCTCTTTGAACCAGTCGAGGATGATCTCGGCGCGCTGGACCCGGTGGATGGGCGAACCGTTGCGAGAGAGTTCATGATTCTCCCCGGGGAAACGGTAGAAGTCGACCTCTTTGTTCAGCAGTCGGAGCGCGACCCACAGTTCTTCGGCTTGGCTGATTGGGCAACGCCAGTCTTCCTCGCTGTGGATGAGCAGCATTGGGGTCTCGATCTGTTCCACGAAGCGGATCGGCGAGCGCTCGGCATAGAACTCGGGATCGTCGAGATGGCTGACTCCGTGCTCCAGAGTAAACAGGGTGGCGATATCGCTGTTCCACTCCAATGCGGTGAGGTTGTTCACCGAACGTTCCGAGCAGATGCCCTTAAAGCGATGGCTGTTGGTGCCGGCGAGCCAGGTGGCCATGTAGCCGCCGTAGGAACCGCCGAGCATGCCAACGCGGTCAGGGTCGCAAAAGCTGTAACGCTCGAGTGCGGTATCGAGGATTGAGAGGACGTCGTCTACATCGAGGGCACCCCAGCCCGATCCTTGGTAGGCGTGATGTTTGGGGCCAAGAACCGCCTGGCCCCATTCGGTCTCGCGTCCGCTCCCGCCGCGGGGATTGCCCATGACGACGACAAAGCCCGCTGCGGTTTGCATCTGGGCTTCATCAAAAAAGTACTCGCCGTATTGGGTGAAGGGTCCACCGTGGACGTTGAGCAGGACGGGATAGGTGCTGTTTGGGTCGAAGTTGGCGGGCCGCATGATCCATGCATCGATCACGTTGCTGCCGTCGGCGCAGGGAGCGGTGAACCTTTCCCATTCGCGTAACTTTGTGTTGATAGGGGCCCCAACGTTGGTTTGACGTTCGTCTCCGATGTAGAGCTCGGGCAGTTGGTTTACGCTCGTGCGGGTGGTGGCTGTGACGCCCGCTCCGGTCGACGCCCCCGTGACGCTGATGGGACCGCTGGTGACGGGCGTGGGCGGGACCGACCCATCGGCCCTGAGCGTGTAGAGATGGGTGTTACCTCGATCCTCGGCGGTGGCCAGGAACTCGTCGTTCGAGACCCATCGGGGAGGAGTGGTACCGATCGTGCAGGTGAATGTTCGGTCGAGACCGAAACTCGCTTGGGTGAGTTGAGCGACGGTTTGTTCGGTGGCGGACGTACTCGCCACCATGACGGCATCGTTCATGGGGTAGGTGCGGTTGTCGGTGGCGCCGATGAAGGCGACCCGCTTCCCGTCCGGCGAGACCGAGGGGCTGTGGAACCGGCCATCGCCGGCGGTGATACGGCGGATGTCGCCATCGAGCGCCACGACATAGATGTCTTCGGCCCAGTCGCGGTCCCAACTGTCGTGCCGTTGTCCGTTGGTGGCCACGCCGGTCGAGTCGGCGAGCCAGGAGATCCCACTATGTTGAAACTCTCCTGGTGTCAGGTTGCGCGGCGTTCCTGTTCCCATTGCCGGCACCACATAGACGTGCGAAGGCCGATCGAAGACCCAATCTTCGCCGTTTAGTCGGCTCACGAATCGCTCAACTTTGCGAGGCGCCTGGAACGACACGTCTTCTGCGTCGTAACGGGCGTCTGGGGTACGACTGGTGAAAGCGATCCATTGACTGTCCGGAGACCAAGCCGGGGAACCTATTCCATCTGCCATCGAGCAGATCGTTCGGGTTTCACCGGGCCCGGTTACCGGGACAGCGTGGAGGGTCGACTCACCCTTTTTCTCTCCTCGTCGAGAGGTGAACCCGAGGAAGGCGCTGTCGGGGGACCAGAACGGTGATCCGTCGAAGTCGCCGCCGGTGAGGGGTTGGCCATCCAGCCACACCGAAGAGAAGGTCTTATTCTTCTTGTGATCGGTCGTCGATACGACGGCCGCCACGTGTTTTCCGTTTGGTGAGACAACCGGGCTTGACACCGTGCTTCTCCCATCGATGAGGTCGATGGCGATCTGGGCGTGGGCACTTACTTCGGTCATGTGCAGAGAGTAACCGGCTGTGACAAGACCTCTTCGTTCCGTGGATCGTCGGGAGCGGAAATGTCTCGACGATCCACGGACCGGGGTGACTGCGACCTTGAGAGTTGGGTCGTGTCGCTAGCAGAAACGACACAGATCGCGACCGCGGGGGACAGGGGAGCGAGGAAATCGACTCGGTGAAGGAACAATGGCGGTGATCCGTGGCACGCTGTTGCGCGATGGGCTTTCGGCGAAGAGGATTTTGCGCGGTCGTGCTGGGCTTGGCGGTGGTGGCCGCTAGTTGCTCGACCGATACACCGGAATCGAATCCGGCGACCACCTCATCCGTTACAGAGACCACTGCTGCCTTAGCGGTCGATGGCGCCGAAGCGAACGACACCGCTCCCGAGACGTCGGTGGTGGCCGAGGCATCAGAGTCACCGGTGCCCCCGGCACAGTTGGCCAGAGCTGTGGCTCCGCCCGGTCTTTACGTCTCTCCCGACGGCGACGACGCCAACGACGGCCGTTCGCCGGAAACGTCGTTCCGCACGATCGCCAACGCGGTCAAGCAACTCGGTCCCGGCGACACGCTTTGGGTGATGGACGGCGAGTACGTCGAAGACGAGCGGACCGATTCGGCCATCGTCGTCGATCGATCCGGGACAGCCGATGCCTGGATTCGAATCTCTGCCTTTCCCGGAGCGTCGCCGGTCATTCGCACCGATCACAAGAACGGAATGAAGATTGAGGCCGCGAGCTATGTCGAGGTGATTGGCCTCACGTTCGTGGGAACCGTGAACAGCGATCTGCTCGCGGGCGGTCGCGCCTACAGCGGCGCAGGTATCAACGTCGACGGTCTCTACAGCGGAGGGGCCCAGAACCACCATGTTCGGATCATTGGGAACACGATCAGCGGGTACGGCGCCGGCGGTATTCCGGTGACCGGAACCAGTCATGTAGAGATTCGTGACAATGTGGTCTTCGACGTTGCCAAGATTGACGCGAACCAACACAGCGGAATTTCGATCTTCGAGCCAGCAAACCAAGGATTCGGCGACGATTCGTCCGGGTATAGCAACTACATCACGGGCAACACGGTGTACCGCGTGGAGAACACCGTTCCCGATCCTCGGCTGGGTCGGATCACCGACGGAAACTGCATCATCATGGACCTCACCCGTGAGACCGGATACACCGGCCGCACGTTGATCTCAAACAACCTTTGTGTCGATAACGGCGGCCGTGGCGTGCAGGTGTACCGGTCGGCGTTTGTCGACGTTGTCAACAACACGCTGTATGGGAATTCGCGGTCACCGCAGGTGGCTGAGCAGGGAGGCGACCTGGGGGCGTTCGAGTCACTCGACGTGACCTTTGCCAACAACCTCGTCTTTACCAGCGGAGCCCACGCCCCGGCTCGAGCGTCGCAGTCGGACCAGATTTCGTTCCTCAACAACGTCTATGTGGGTGAGCGCGAGGCTCTCTACGGCGGCCACAGCTTTAGCGGCGACCAATGGATCGATGGCGCGAGCGGTGTAGTGGTGAGTCCGGGGACCAATCCCGACCCGTCGCAGTTCGCCCTCGTGGCCGACTCGGTGGCGATCGATGCCGGGACCGATGTGTTCGAGACGGTGGTGGATCGAGACTTTGCCGGACGCGAGCGCACCGTCGGTGCCATGCCCGACATCGGTGCTTTTGAGTTTGCCGAATAGCTCGCGACCAGGTGGAACGGGCCGATGTGGTGTCGGCCGACCGATCCCGGTTCGGACCTCAATAGGCAGTCTTATTTGTCCACGTAGTTGGGTATTTAACTTGTGACCTATTTGACACAGGTACTTAGTCCCAATCTGGGCGCAGAGAATTTACTTGCGGTAGCCAGAGGTCTACAACTGGAGGTATGGACGCACCCGATTACGTACAACACGATGGGCTCAAAGCCTGGGTAGAAGAAATGGCGGCTCTTTGTCAGCCAGATTCGATCTACTGGTGTGATGGCTCGCAGGAGGAATACGACCGCCTGTGTCAGGAACTCGTCGATGCCGGCACCTTCACCAGGCTCAACGATGATTTGCGACCAAATAGCTTTCTCGCTCGAACCGATCCCAGCGATGTGGCCCGCGTAGAGGGTCGAACGTATATCTGTTCCCGTACCAAGGGTGATGCCGGCCCCACCAACAACTGGATGGAGCCCGACGAGATGAAGGGAATCCTCGACGGGATTTTCCAAGGCTGTATGAAGGGACGCACGATGTACGTGATCCCGTTCAGCATGGGACCCCTCGGATCCGATATCGCCGAACTCGGTGTCGAAATCTCCGACAGCGCGTACGTCGCCGTGAACATGAAGATCATGACCCGCATGGGCAAAGGTGCAATCGACGTCCTCGGCACCGACGGTGAATTCGTTCCCTGCATGCACTCGATCGGCGCACCGCTTGCCGAAGGAGAGACCGACCAGACCACCTGGCCCTGCAACCCCGACGAAAAGTACATCGTCCACTTCCCTGAAGAGCGCTCCATCTGGAGCTACGGGTCCGGCTATGGCGGTAACGCCCTGCTTGGCAAGAAGTGTCTTGCCCTCCGGATCGCATCCAATATGGCCCGTGAAGAGGGCTGGCTCGCCGAGCACATGCTCATCATGGGCGTCACGGACCCCGGCGGCGACAAGACCTTCGTTGCGTCAGCGTTCCCCAGCGCATGCGGCAAGACCAACTTCGCCATGATCGTGCCGCCTCCAGCGTTCGTGGATCAGGGTTGGAACGTCAGCACAATCGGCGACGACATCGCGTGGATCAAGCCAAGCCCCGTCGATGGCAAGCTGTATGCCATCAACCCCGAGTACGGCTACTTCGGTGTTGCACCTGGCACGGCGATGGACACGAACCCGTCGGCTGTCGAGACCATCAAGAGCAACACGATCTTTACCAACGTCGCGCTTACCGACGAAGGCGACGTCTGGTGGGAGGGCATGGGGATCGACGCTCCAGACCACCTCATCGACTGGCAGGGCAACGATTGGACGCCCGAGTCTGAAAACAAGGCTGCCCACCCCAACGCTCGCTTCACCGCTCCTGCGTCTCAGAACCCGGTGATCGACCCCCAGTGGGACGACCCCAAGGGCGTCCCGATCAGTGCGTTTATCTTCGGCGGTCGACGCTCAGACACCGTGCCGTTGGTCTATCAAGCATTCAACTGGACCTACGGTGTGTACCTAGCCGCCACCATGGGCTCTGAAACCACCGCCGCAGCCTTCGGTCAGCGCGGAATCGTTCGTCGAGATCCCTTCGCGATGCTGCCTTTCGCCGGCTACCACATGGGGGAATACTTCAACCATTGGCTCTCGTTTGGTCGCAACATCCCGAACCCGCCGCGAATTTTCGGTGTGAACTGGTTCCGTAAGGATGAAGACGGCAAGTTTGTGTGGCCTGGGTTTGGTGAGAACATGCGAATCCTCGAGTGGATCGTCAAGCGCAGCAAGGGTGAGGCGTATGCCACCGAGTCTCCGCTCGGATGGATGCCGCGTCATCAGGACATCACCTGGAAGGAGCTCGAGGACTTCTCCGAGGCCGACTTCCTCCAAGCGATGAGCATCGATCGCGATCAATGGAATGCAGAACTTCTCCAGCACGAGGAGCTGTTTACTCGTCTCCACGATCGCCTGCCTGGCGAGATGCGGGCTATCCGCGACCTCATCCGTTCGGCTCTGTTCCGTAGTCCCGAGCACTGGGAAATGACGACCGACCCCACCTAGCTCGGCGCAAACCAGCTCCAAGACGACGCCCAAAACAGCGCCCAAAACAGCGCCCAAAACAGAAAAGACCCCCGGGCCACAGCCCGGGGGTCTTTTCGTTGGGGAGAAATCAGCGGTACTGGACCCGGGCCAAGTCGATCCGCGGGTCGCCGGAGGGTCGGCGAGTGGCGCCGTTGTGGATATTGACCACGACCGGACGATTGCGGCGGGCCTGATTGCGCTTCGAAAGGTTTTTGAGGGGGGAGGTCATATCCCTATTCTACGGGCAACTTATTAGGCGTATCTAGGCCGTATGGCCGAAATGGATAGTCGCAACCGTCACACGTGCTGAAGAAGATAAACTAATCCTCCATTTCGCTTTCGAAACGAAAGAACTACATCGATGTTCTATCTGGATGACCTCAACCGCCAACTTCTCGACATCCTCCAGGAGGATGGCCGAATCTCGTACAAGGACCTGGGTGAGCGAATCGGGCTCACCCCGCCAGCCGTTGCTGACCGCGTTCGTAAGCTCGAAGAGGCGGGAGTGATTAGGGGTTACCGAGCGCTCGTCGACTACGAGGCCCTCGGCTTTCCGCTGCTGTGCATCATCAGAATGAAGGTGCCGCAGAGTAATGAAACGATCGATGAGAAGATCGCCTCGATCCCGCAAGTGGTCGAGGCCAATCGGGTCACCGGGTCGGACTCCCACGTCGTGCGGGCGCGGGTCCGCAACACTCATGGGATCGAGGAACTGTTGGGCGATGTGTGGAAGGACGGAGACACGATCACCAACGTCGTCACCAGTTCGCCGGTGCGGCTTCGGTCGATGGGGCTTGAAGCTACCAATGCCGGTCGGGAGCCCAACCGTTGAGGCACACGGTGTGGTTGTCGACGAGCGTCTACGGTGGAGCTGATGGAAAGCTCATCCTGTTGTGCGGGCGGCCCGCGAGAGGCGATCGATCCTGGGCTCGGTCATTTTCCCGCTGCCGGGCCGTTTGACGTTCAGGGCCCGAAACCCAGCAGGATGACGTTTGTTGATGTGCCCGGCGGGGTGGTTCGGATGGGTACAGACAACCCGGTCCATGCTGGAGACGGCGAGGAGAGCTTCTCAACGTTCATCGATCCGTGCAAGATCAGCGTCACTCAGGTATCGAACGCCCACTTCGCCGAGTTTGTAGGCTCCACTGGCTATCAGACCGACAGCGAACGTTACGGCTGGAGTTACGTCTTTCAGGGCCTGCTCCCTGCAGGTTCAGGCCCGTTCCATGCCGTGGTTGGATCTGAGTGGTGGCGAGTGGTGCCGGGTGCCAGTTGGGCGAGGCCCGAGGGGCCCGGATCAACTCTGGACGGACGATGGAACCACCCGGCTGTTCACATTTCTTGGAACGATGCATCCGCTTTCTGCGAGTGGGCCCAGGTACGCCTGCCGACCGAGGCCGAGTGGGAGCGGGCGGTGCAAAACAATGCCCCGTCGGTCTTTCCATGGGGCGACGAGCTTGAGCCAGGTGGCGCCCATCTCGTCAACGTTTTCCAGGGAGTGTTTCCGGGTGAGAACTCTTGCGAAGATGGGTACGTCTCAACAGCGCCCGTCGATGCGTTTGGGCCGGTAGGTCTCGGTCTCTACAACCCGATCGGAAACGTATGGGAGTGGACAGCCGAGTGGTTTGATCGCAGTCGTCGAATGGCGCCATCATCGGATGAGCGGTTGATGAAAGGCGGCTCGTATCTTTGTCATCATTCCTACTGTCAGCGCTACCGCGCTGCCGCCAGGATGGGACAGACGCCGGACTCAACCAGTGGCAACGTGGGCTTTCGGGTTGCGGTCTGACGTGCCTCTAGCACAACTTCTTAGGCTCAACGCGAATGTAACGGTGGGAATAGGGTGATCTTGTGGGTAGCCTGTGCGGTCGGCATGGACGTAGGTGAGCTGTGCCCGAACACCGATACACCGACTCCCTACATTCACACGTTGCGAAAGTCGTATGCCTACCATTCAGCAGTTGGTCCGGAAGGGCCGTCAAGACAAGTTTAAGAAGGGGACCACACCCGCTCTCAAGGGTTCCCCGCAGCGCCGCGGCGTGTGCACTCGCGTGTACACCGCTACTCCGAAGAAGCCCAACTCGGCGCTTCGTAAGGTGGCTCGTGTCCGTTTGAGCAGTGGCATTGAAGTCACCGCCTACATCCCCGGCGAAGGCCACAACCTCCAGGAACACAGCATCGTGCTCGTTCGTGGTGGTCGTGTGAAGGACCTTCCCGGTGTTCGTTACAAGATCGTTCGTGGAACGCTCGACACCGCCGGTGTTCGAGATCGCAAGCAGGCCCGTAGTCGCTACGGCGTGAAGAAGGACTAGAAGAATGCCTCGTAAGGGTCCAGCCCCCCGTCGTGAGCTCGTACCGGATCCGGTGTACCGGAGCGTGCTCGTTACTCAATTTGTCAACAAGGTCTTGCTCTCGGGCAAGAAGACAGTCGCTGAGCGCGCGGTGTACGAAGCTCTCGACATCGTTGGAGAAAAGACCGGCGGCGATCCCGTCGCAACGCTCAAGCGTGCGGTCGACAACGTTCGCCCGCAGCTTGAGGTGAGAAGCCGCCGTGTTGGTGGCGCCACCTACCAGGTGCCCGTCGAGGTCCGTCCCCGTCGTGCCACCACTCTCGCCGTGCGTTGGATGGTGACCTTCTCTCGTCAGCGCCGTGAACGCTCTATCGCCGAGCGCTTGGCCAACGAAATTCTCGATGCATCTAACGGCATTGGAGCCTCTGCGAAGCGTCGCGAGGATCTCCACAAGATGGCCGAGTCCAACAAGGCATTCGCCCACTACCGCTGGTAGTCGGTCAGAATGTTCCTTCCCGCACCTCAGAACGAAAAGGCACACGAATAACATGGCAGGTCGCCCAACCCCCCTCGACCGGTATCGCAATATCGGCATCATGGCTCATATCGATGCTGGTAAGACCACCACCACCGAGCGCATCCTCTTCTACACCGGTAAGAACTACAAGATCGGTGAGGTTCACGATGGCGGCGCCACCATGGACTGGATGGAGCAGGAGCAAGAACGTGGCATCACGATCACCTCGGCTGCCACCACCTGTTTCTGGAATGATCACCGGATCAACATCATCGATACCCCCGGTCACGTCGACTTCACCGTTGAAGTTGAGCGTTCCTTGCGCGTCCTCGATGGCGCCGTTGCGGTGTTCGACGGTGTTGCGGGCGTAGAGCCTCAGACCGAGACCGTTTGGCGCCAGGCCGACAAGTACGGCGTACCGCGTATGTGCTTTGTGAACAAGCTCGATCGAACCGGTGCCGACTTCTATTTCTGTCTCGACACCATCAAGGAACGTCTCACCAAAGACGTCGCCGTGATCCAGCTGCCCATCGGCATCGAAGCTGACTTCCTCGGCGTTGTCGACCTCGTTCGCAACAAGGCGCTCGTGTGGCCAAAGACCACCGACGAAAAGGACCTCGGCGCAACCTACGACGTCGTCGATATTCCCGACGAGTACGCCGACAAGGCCGCCGAGTACCGAGGTCTTCTGATCGAGGCTGTCGCGGCCACCGACGACGACCTGATGATGAAGTACCTCGAAGACGAAGAGATCACCGAGGAAGAGCTGCGGACCGCCCTTCGGGCAGCCACGATCAACAATCAGCTCGTTCCGATTCTGTGTGGAACTGCATTCAAGAACAAGGGCGTTCAGCCCCTGCTCGACTCGGTCATCGATTTCTTGCCTTCCCCGCTGGACCTCCCCGATACCGAGGGAACCGCCATGAAGGGCGGAGATCCGATGTTCCGCAAGGCAGAGGACGATCAGCCGTTCAGTGCGCTCGCATTCAAGATCATGAGCGCCCCCAACGTCGGCAAGCTCGCCTACTTCCGTGTGTATTCCGGCCAGCTCGAAAAGGGCGGTCAGGTATTGAACGCTCGCACGGGTTCCAAGGAACGCATGGGGCGCCTGTTGGAGATGCACGCCAACAAGCAGGAAGACCGCGACATCGCCATGACCGGCGACATCATGGCGGCCATCGGCCTCAAGAACGTTCGCACCGGCGACACCCTCACCGATCCGTCCAACGCGATCGTGTTGGAAAACCTCACGTTCCCCGATCCTGTGATCCACGTTGCCGTGGAGCCCAAGACAAAGGCGGACCAGGACAAGATGGCCAAGGCCCTCATGAGCCTGTCTGAGGAAGACCCCACTTTCACCGTCCATACCGACGAAGACACCGGCCAGACCATCATCGCCGGCATGGGCGAGCTTCACCTCGAGGTGTTGGTCGATCGTATGCTCCGCGAGTTCAAGGTCGACGCGACCGTTGGTCGTCCTCAGGTGGCCTACCGCGAGACCATTACCCAGGTTGTCGAAAAGGACAGCTACACCCACAAGAAGCAGACCGGTGGTTCTGGTCAGTTTGCTGAAGTCACCATTGCGATGGAGCCCTCGGGCCCCGGCGGCGGTTATGAGTTCATCGACAAGATCAGTGGTGGCCGCATTCCTCGTGAATACATCCCCTCGGTTGATCACGGCATCCGCGATGCCATGACCAGTGGCGTTCTTGCCGGATTCCCAACCGTCGACGTCCGAGTGACGCTTCTCGACGGCAAATACCACGACGTTGACTCCAGCGAAATGGCCTTCAAGCTTGCTGGGACCATGGCGTTCAAGCAGGTTGCCCGCAAGGCAAAGCCTGTGCTGCTCGAGCCGGTCATGTCGGTCGAGGTCGTAACGCCCGAAGACTACATGGGCGACGTTATCGGTGACCTCAACTCCCGTCGCGGCCGTGTCGGCCAGATGGAAGCTCGTGGTCAAAACCAAGTTGTGTCTGCTCAGGTACCCCTGTCAGAGATGTTCGGTTACTCCACCGACCTGCGGTCCAAGACCCAGGGTCGTGCGAGCTACACCATGCAGTTCGACAACTACCAGCAGACCCCTGGCAACGTTCAGGAAGAAATCGTAAAGCGCATCCGGGGCGAGTGACCTCTACCGGATCTTAGAAAGGAAACAAGCCCCAAATGGCAAAAGAAAAGTTTGAACGGAACAAGCCCCACGTGAATGTGGGGACTATGGGTCATATTGATCATGGTAAGACGACGTTGACTGCTGCGATCACGAAGGTTCTTTCCGATCGTGTTGCTGGCAACACGGCGACGGATTTCGCTAATATTGATAAGGCTCCT